>CANHTA010000126.1 GCA_947463135.1 Gemmatimonadota bacterium | reverse complement strand
GGACAAGATGGCCTCTGGGATTATCGCGGGCCACATTTTGGAGTGTGGCGCGCAGTCATCGGGCGGCAATTGTCTGCACGAATGGCGTACCATCCCGGATTTGGCCAATGTGGGATATCCCATTGCGGAAGCCTCGGCTGACGGGACGTTCGTGATCACGAAACATGCCGGGACGGGCGGGCGCGTCAGTGTCCCCAGCGTCACCGAGCAGCTGGTCTATGAGATGGGCGATCCCCATGCCTATATCACGCCCGATGTCGTGGCGGACTTTACGAGTATTCAGCTCCAGGCAGACGGAGAGAACCGGGTCCGGGTGCATGGGATTACCGGGGGGCCGCCCACGCCGTTTTTGAAAGTGTCCATTGCCTATCGCGCAGGCTATAAGGCGGTGGGGTCGTTGGTGTATGCGTGGCCCGACGCGATGGAAAAGGCGCAGATGGCGGATCGCATCCTCCGCGAGCGGCTCGCGAACCTGGGACTCACGTTCGATCAGATCTTGACGGAGTTCGTCGGAACCACGTCCACCCACGGCGCTTTGGCGGGAGACGGACGGGATGCCCCTGAGGTCATGTTCCGGATCGGGGTACGTGGTGAGGATCGTGCCGCCGTTGAACGGTTCACGCGGGAGATTGTCCCGTTGGTCCTGAACGGTCCACCAAGCGTGACGGGGTTCGCTGGCGGACGCCCCAAGGTTGAAGAGATTGTTGCGTACTGGCCTGCGCTGCTCGATAAGCGGGCGGTGTCCACCGCCGTCACGATTATGGAGTAACGGCCATGCTTATTCGTTTGCTCGATATCGCCCATGCCCGCAGCGGCGACAAAGGCGACACCGCTAACGTGGGGCTGATTGCGCTCAAGCCAACGTGGTACCCCGTGCTGGTGGAGTACGTCACCCGCGAGCGCGTGGCGCAGCACTTTGCCGGACAGATTCATGGTGAGGTGGAGCGTTTTGTGCTTCCCAATTTGTGCGCCCTGAACTTCCTGCTCCACGGTGCCCTCGACGGTGGTGGCACCCTGTCGCTCAAAACGGACGCGCAAGGCAAGGTGTATTCAACCGCTCTCCTTCGCATGGTCATTGACGTGCCTGACGCGGCGGCGGAAGCGGCCGGTCTCCCCGCCCTGGTATGATCGCGCTTCGGCTCGCACTGATCGGGGCGGGCGTGATGGCGTTCGTCTTCGCGTTGCGTACCGGTACGGAGTGGGTCCGCTGGGTTGGCATCGCCTGTTTGGCTGGGGCGTTGCTGATCCGGGTGATTGAGCGGCTGCGGCGGCCGCGGTCGTAGTGGGCGATGACACCCGAAGCGGGATGCCATCGCTTCGGGGTTATCTTTCTGTGATGACCCGTTCTCCCGTTCCTGAACTGCTGGCCCCGGCCGGCACCCTCGATGCCGTGCGCGCCGCTCTCGCCAATGGGGCCAATGCGGTCTATCTCGGCGCGTCCATGTACAATGCCCGGGATGAGGGCGCGCAGCTCTCGCTGGAGGAACTGGCGCAGGCCTGTGCTATGGCGCATGCCCGGAGCGCGCGAGTCTACCTCACGTTTAATGTCCTGATCAAGCCGGAAGAACTCGCCGACGCGTTGGCGTATCTCGGCGACTGTGTTGATCGCGGTATTGATGCGGCGATTGTGCAGGACCTGGGCATGGTGCGCCTCATTCAGCAGCTGTTTCCGCAGCTTGAGGTGCACGGCTCCACACAAATGACGGTGCATGATGTCACGGGGGCGCGTGTCATGCAGCGCCTGGGTGTGGAGCGTATTGTGCTCGCACGCGAGAATACCCTGGAGGATATTCGCCAGATTCGCGCCGCCGTACCGGAGCTTGGCCTCGAGACCTTTGTGCATGGCGCGTTGTGTATCTCGTATTCCGGCCAATGTTTCATGTCGGGCATGATCAGTGAGCGCTCGGCGAATCGCGGCTCCTGTGCACAGTCCTGTCGGAAGGACTACACCCTTACCGATGCCGCCAGCGGGGACACTCTGGATCGTGGGTATCTGATCTCGGCCAAAGATCTGGCGGCACATGATCACCTCGAACAGCTCGCTGAACTCGGGATCGGATGCCTCAAGGTTGAGGGACGGAAGAAAAAGCCCGAGTACGTCGCAACGGTCACCAAAGCGTATCGTGGATGGCTTGATGCCTTGGCGCAGGGGGAGCGAGGCCTTGCGCCTTCGATCGAGGAGGTCGAGCCACTCGTGCAGATATTCAGCCGTGGGAACACGGGCGGGATGTACGGCGGGCGCGCCGGGCGTGACTACATCACGAGGACCCAGCCCGATAATCGGGGACTCCCCATTGGCACCGTTGTGGGATACGAGGGAGCCGATCTCATCGTGGAAACCACCCACCTTGTCACCGTAGGGGATGGGCTCGGCTTTGAGTCGCCTTCGGCACCCTCGTCGGTGACGTTGGGGGGAACGGTGCAAACCGTTCGTCACCTGTGGACACGAAACGGGATCCATCGACAGGTGCTCGGCGTTCGCGTGGGCAGCACGCGCTCACGCGTGCCTGAGGGGTGGCGTGTGGTGCGGTCCAGTGATGCCACGCTCTTGCGGGTGGCACAGGAGTCATTCGCCGCGGTGGCTGTACCTGAGCGGGTGGGGGCGATGCGTCTGGATGTGCGCGTGTTCGGGCATGCCGGTGGACCGCTCAAGACCATTTGGACCGCCGGTGAGCTTGAGGTGACCGTGCGCGGCGAGGTGCCGCTTTCCGTTGCCAGCAAGCGGGCGCTCGACGTCGCGCAGTTGCGTGAGCAACTTGGGCGCATGGGCGGCACCGCCTTCAAGCTGGGCGCGCTTGATGCGGCGGGGTTGGCCTCTGGTTTGTTTCTGCCGGTGAGTGAGCTGAACCGCGTGCGGCAGGATGCGGTCGCGCAACTTGACGAGCAACTCGGCTGGGCACGGCAAAGTGATGTCGCGGTGCGGGCGGCACGCATCGCCGACGTGGTAGACCGGATTCCGTCCGCCGTTACCGAGCCGATGACGGATGCACGCTTTGCGCTTCGTGCCATCGTCTGCGATGTGGAGACCGCGCGGGACGCCGCCGCCGGTGGCGCCACGGAGATTATTCTCGACCCGTTCCTGCGGCATCCGGCGCCACCGTTGGCACGCGTGCACGCGCTACGCGCAGACCTCGACGCGCTGGGCGTTGGCTTCCGATTGCGCACGCCAACCATTGTTCGTCCGGAGGAACGTCGTCGTCTCGATAAATGGCTTGCCCTTGATGTCCCCCTCCTTTCGGGGCATCTCGGCTTGGTGGCTGAGCTTGGCGGGGCAGGGCGCGACGTGATAGCCGATTACGCGACGAACGTCTTTAACCCGCACACGGCCGCGTTGCTCTTTGAACTTGGCGCATCGCGGTTGGTTGCCTCCATTGAGCTTACAACGGACGAACTTGGTCAGCTTACCGATCCCTGGCGCGGTCGCCATTTCGATGTCCTCGTGTACGGCCGCACGGAGGGAATGACGATCGAGCATTGCGTGCTGTCGGCCGCATTCGACCGTGAGCCCACCACCTGTCGGGATCTCTGTGTGCAGAAGCACCCCAACGTGTCGCTCACCGATCCCGCCGGTTATACCTTCGCCGTGGCCACCGACTCCGCCTGCCGGAATCGCTTGCTGCATTCGCGACCGATCGATGGATCCGAATACTTGCCGGATTTATGGGCGCAGGGTATCCGTGGTTACCAGATGGTTTTCAATGTTTCGGGTGACCCCGTGCAATCCCTTGTACGCGCCTACCGTGACATGCTTGATGGGCTCAGCACTGGCGTGCTTCCAAACTTGCACGAGACGCGCCGTCTGCTCGACGGTGCGTTTACCCGTGGGCACTTCGCGCGGGCGGTCTAACCACGTCGTCTCTACGGCGACTTGGTCAGCGCTGATCGGGGCCGGGATGCGTTCCCAGCGCACTGCGCGCAGCGTCGCGATGTCACGAAAGCGCTGAGCGCGATTAGCGTGGGTAATGCGGTGCTCTGGTGATGTTGCTCAACCGATGCGTTTCGGGACCCTCGCGCAGGCCCGTGCAACGCTGCAAGCTGCGTTCTCGTATCCCGATTTCCGACCGTCGCAGATCCCGGCCGTGGAGGCAGTGCTCTCGGGCCGTGATGCGCTCCTGATGCTTCCAACGGGTGGAGGCAAATCGTTGTGCTATCAGGTGCCTGCGCTCGTCCGCGAGGGATTGACCGTCGTTGTTTCTCCCCTCATTTCCCTGATGAAGGATCAGGTGGATGCGTTGGAGCGTCGCGGCGTGTCGGCAACATACCTCAACAGCACCGTGCCATCGCGGGAGATCGCCGAGCGGCTTTCACGCGCGCGACATGGAGCGCTCAAACTGCTCTATCTTGCCCCCGAGCGGCTTGATCATGGTGGTACGCTGCAGCAATTGCAGGCGATCGGCGTGACGCTCTTCGCGGTTGATGAGGCACACTGCATCAGCGAATGGGGCGTTGCCTTCCGGCCCAGCTATCGGCGTCTTGGAGCGATTCGAGAGCAGTTAGGCAATCCACAGTCGATCGCGCTGACGGCCACGGCCACGCCAACGGTTCGTCGGGATATCATGCGGCAACTCCGACTCGCCAACCCCACTGTCGTGGTTGCCGGGTTTGATCGCACGAACCTCACCTATCACGTATTGCCAACGCGTTCGCCGGCAGAGAAGGATCAGGCGGCGGTGCGTCTGCTGGCGCGCACCGATGCACCTGCCATCGTCTATACTCCCACCCGGAACGCGGTCGAGCGCGTCACGGCGGTGTTGGTGCGGGGCGGCATCAACGCCGTCGCCTATCACGGAGGCCTGGAGGCCACACGGCGTCAACGGGCTCAGGAGTCGTTCATGCAGTCGCGCGCACGGGTAATTGTGGCTACGAGCGCCTTTGGCATGGGCATCGACAAACCCGACGTCCGCCTGGTGATGCATCACGCCATGCCCAACTCGCTTGAAGCGTATTACCAGGAAGCCGGCCGTGCGGGACGCGATGGGCAGGCAAGCCGCTGCGTATTGCTGCACACGGCGGCGGATCGCCGTACCCATGAGTACTTCATCAACACAACCCATCCGCACCGCGCCACCGTCGAACGGGGCTGGAGGGCCTTGCGCGCGCGGGCTGACACGAATGGCTACGTCCCATGGTCGGCGGATAGCCTAGCGTCACCGCCGCCCTCGGTGGCCGATCCGCAGATGGGAGCGGTCCTTCGGGTACTCCTCACCGCGGGCGCCTGCACACTGGAGCCGGCGGTGACCGCTGACGTATGGATCCGTTTCATCGCCACCGCCGAGCGAGTGCGCCGCGAACTCATCGGACCGCGACGGGTGGAGCGGCAGCTGCTCCGCGCGCTCTGGCGCATGGCCGGGTCGGCACTCGAGGAGGGCGTCCACGTTGACCTCGGCACCCTCGCGCCGGTGCCCCATCGCTGGCTGGCGCTCGTCCCTGTGTTACAACGGCTCGAGGCGAACCAATTTGTTACATGGCGGCCGAGGGCTCGGGGGCTTCACCTGGATCTGCGGGTCAAAGACGTGGCCGCCATACCGGTGGACTGGCAGCTGCTCGCACGTCGGCGGGCCAACGAGATCAGCCGTTTGGACGCGATGTCCGAATATGCGCGAACCCGCTATTGCCGAAGAGCGTACGTGCTGCGCTATTTCGGAGACACCGAAGTGCGCTCCCAGTGCGATGGCTGTGATCGCTGCCTCGGTACCACCGATGTTCCTCCACTTGGGGCCACGAACGCAACCATGCGCACCGGGTCCCGACCACGTTCGCCCTGACCTCGACGATTCGACATGGACGACAGTTTGTATTTCAACGAACAGCATCTGGCTGTTCGCGATCTGGTCCGCAGTTTCGCGCGCGAGCACGTTGCCCCCGTGGCGGGTCAACACGACGAGGATTCCACGTTCCCGTGGGAGAACGTGAAGGCAATGGGTGAACTCGGGCTCCTCGGCATACCATGGGCCGAGGATGTTGGTGGTGCCGGTTTCGACACCATCAGCTTCATGATTGCGATCGAAGAGTTGGCGAAAGTGTGCGCCTCGCATTCCATTACGATCAGTGCGCACACGACCCTCGGCACGTCACCCATCATCAATTTCGGGACGCCGCAGCAGATTGCGCAGTACGTCCCCCTGCTCGCGAGCGGTAAGGTCCTTGGCGGTTTCGGTCTGACCGAGGAAAGTGCCGGTAGTGATGCGGGAGGCACGCGTACGACGGCCGAGAAGAAGGACGGCTACTACCTCCTGAACGGCTCGAAGCGGTTCATTACCCACGCGGGCGTCGGCGAGGTCTTTGTGGTGACCGCCGTGACAGATCCGTCGAAGGGTACGAAGGGTATCTCGTCCTTCATCCTCAGCAAGGAGAGCTGCGACCTGGCGCAGTGCCGCGTGCTTGGCGTGGGGCACGACGACTCCCTTGTCCCGATGAAGGGATTCTCCGCCGGAAAGAAAGAGAACAAGTTGGGGTGGCGTGCGTCGGATACCCGCGAACTGCTCTTCGACAATGTGGAAGTGCCGGCGGAAAACCTGCTTGGGACCGAGGGGCTGGGCTTCATCAACTTCATGAAGACGCTCGACGCGGGCCGGATTGGTATTGCGGCGCTCTCCATTGGTATCGCGCAGGGCGCCTTGGAGGAGTCGCTCAAGTACGCCTCCGTGCGCAAGCAGTTCGGCGCGGCGATCGCGACGTTCCAAGGGGTCCAGTTCCAGCTCTCCGATATGGCCACCGAGATTGAAGCGGGGCGCCATCTGGTCTACCATGCCGCCTGGTTGTCCCAGCAAGGGAAGCCCTTTGGCAAGGAAGCGGCAATGGCCAAGCTGTTCTGCTCGGAACTCGCCATGCGCGCCACGATCAAGGCGATTCAGATCCATGGCGGGTACGGGTACACGAAGGACTACCCGGTGGAGCGCTTTATGCGCGATGCCAAGATCTGTGAGATCGGCGAGGGGACCAGCGAGATCCAGCGCTTGGTGATCGCGCGGCACTTACTGAAGGGGATGATGGCGTAAATCGGCGACGGGTTCACGGGATCATGTTGCGGGAGGCGTTCGGTGTCGATTAGACTTCCCGTGTACCACCCGTATGGTAGGATCCCGCAGTTTCCGTAGCCGTCGCTTTCGGCGCCGGCGGCCCGTGCGACTCACGGGCCGTTTGCGTTTGTGGTGGGGGCGGACAGGCGCCAGCGTGCAGCCATCCGACGCCCTCCACACGTCCCACCGCACGACACGCCGTGTGTGTCGATCGCGGGTTCTCGCGTGTCACCCGAGGCCAGCGCCTCCCGCTGCTGTTGAAGCGCGGGACGGTCCGCGGTTCTTGGGCGTGAGTTACCCGTCCGATCGGTCGTGCTGGTTGGGGGGGCCCCGTGACGTCGTCCGTGTCGCCGCCGCCTGGCGCGCTCGGGCAACCTTTGTTTGCTCACCGTGTTTGTCGCCATCTCGGTCCAGTGGAGTCGCCACCGCCGAGACCGCCGACGTGCCAAAATGAAGCGAGAGATCCTGGTGAACGCGACGCCGCGTGAAACGCGCGTCGCTATTCTCGAGGACGGTCAGTTGGTGGAGTTACTGGTAGATCGACCCGATGCGCGTCGCATGGTTGGTGACGTGTATCTCGGGAAGGTCGAAGCGGTGCTCCCTGGCATTCAGGCCGCCTTCGTGAACATTGGAACGGAAAAGTCAGCGTTTTTGCACGCTGCCGACGTGGTGGTTGAGGACGCACCCGTTGCGGACGACGAGGACGATGATGAGGATGAGTCCGGCGATGACTCTGGCGGTGGGAGCGCCGGTGGTGGTCGTCGTGGTCGCCGCGAAGTTCGGCCGATTCAGGATCTGCTCAAACGTGGGCAGGACATCCTCGTCCAGATCACCAAGGAGCCTATTTCGACCAAGGGACCCCGGGTGACGGCCCAGGTCTCGCTTGCCGGTCGGTTCCTGGTGTACATGCCGTTTGCCTCGAAAGTCGGGGTCAGCCGCAAAATTGACGAGCGCTCTGAGCGGCAGCGTCTGCGCGCGATGGTCTCGGAGATGCTCCCCGACGATGTCGGTGGGGTCATCATCCGTACGGTCTCGGAAGACGCCACCAAGGAAGTGTTCGAGCGCGAGCTGAATACGCTTATCAACAATTGGAAGCGGATTAAGCGCAAAACGCAGTTCACCCGGGCGCCGGCCCTTGTGCACCGCGAGACCAACGTGACCCGCGGTCTCGTTCGCGACCTCTTCAGTGCCAAGGTTGAGGGCGTTACCGTCGACTCGCGTCAGGTCTTCAACGAGATCACGGAATACCTCTCCGGTATTGCGCCCGAGCTGGTGGAGCGCGTCAAGCTGTATGAGGACATCGTTCCGCTCTTCGACAAAGCGGATATCGAAACGGAGATCCGCGACCTGTTCAAGCGGCGTTGCGACCTGCCGAGTGGGGGCTATCTCATCATCGAGCCCACCGAGGCCCTCGTCTCGATTGACGTGAACTCGGGTCGCTACACGGGCAAGCGTGACCCTGAAAAAACGGTGTTCAAGACGAACACCGAGGCCGCCCGCGAGATCGCCCGACAGCTGCGCTTGCGCGACGTGGGAGGCATCATCGTCTGCGATTTCATCGACATGGAAACGCAGGGGAATCGTGATAAGGTGATTCACGAGCTTCGCACGCATCTCGGTCGTGACCGGGCCCGCACCAAG
>CANHTA010000125.1 GCA_947463135.1 Gemmatimonadota bacterium | reverse complement strand
CTCTTCCGCGGAGCACAGGTCAATTGAAATCAGCACTGCTACCGCCGCGTCGCGGGTTTTCGCTTCCGGAACTCCTGATCGCGTTATCGATTGGCATGGTTGTCATTGTGGCTGGGACAGGGTACGCCGTCCAGACGTTCAAATCGCGCCGCGGATGGATGGTGCGCGAAAGTATCGACCGGAACGCCCGCTTCGTCGGGATCTCCCTGCAGCGCGACGCGGCGGAGGCGGGGGTGGCGCTTGAGAGCAGTGCGTCGTTCGCCTCGGTCAATGCCGCCGCGGATACCCTCAGCCTGTTGTCGGTGCGTTGGATGAAATTTCCGACGCCGGCCGACTCCATCGAGGCGCCGGTTTACCCGATTTATGACGATGGCGGCGCTGGGCCGACGTATCCACTGGGCGTGGGCAATTGCGGCGCGGAGTGCCTTGAGGTGGTAACGACCGGACTGCAAGTCAACATGCAAGTCGGGGACCTGCTCCAACTGCGCGTAGGAACGATGCGCCGGCTCCTGCTGGTCACAGGCGTCACTGGTGCGACACCGGGGCGACTCCGCATCACGTTTCTCAACGTGGCCTCGCTGGCGCAGCGGCCATCCGGGCTCTCCGGGATAGCCTTGCAGCGCTCCGGCACCTCCGTGCAACAAGTGCGCGCCGTGTTGTATTGGCGTGACGTGGCCACTAGGCAGCTCATGCGCGCCGAGCGTTTTTCGAATACGGGCCGCCCTCAAAGTGCAGTCATCGCCACGGATCTGCTGGCATTCACCCCGCGGCTCCACTTTACGGACGGGAACGAGGCGGCCACGTACAACGGCATGGACGCGGATTCCACCAATGATGGCAACGATATCATCGGCCTGCGCGTGCGCGCGCAGCTGCAGGCCGACCGCATCGATCCGGCCGTGAATGGCGGGGAACGGCTACTCCGGTGGTATGAATGGCAGGTGTCGCCGCGCAACCTGGTGTACGAGAAAAATCGCACCCCATAGGACGCCAGCTTCTGCGCGGTGTACTGCGGACAGCTGCGCCACCCGCACGAGCACACCAGCACCGTACCGCCCATGCGGCGGCAAGACCACGCCCGCAACATTCGGATGACAGTGATCGGCGCCTCGCACCGTACTGTCTCCCCATGCTTGCCGCCGCCCCCTCCGCCGCCGTACTCGGCATCGATGCCCTCGACGTGCTCGTCGAGGTGCATGTAGCCAATGGGCTACCTCAGTGGACGCTCGTCGGTCTCGCCGCGACGGCAGTGAAGGAAAGCCGCGACCGCGTGCACGCGGCGCTGGCGAATGCAGGATTCACGATTCCACCGCGACGGATCACGGTGAATCTCCAGCCCGGAGACTTACCCAAAACCGGCACGGCGTTCGATCTCCCCATCGCCCTCGCCCTCCTCGCTGCCAGCGGGCAACTCCCCGCTGAAACGCTGCAGCACACCTGCGCGGTGGGAGAACTGGGCCTCGATGGACAACTCCGGAGCGTACGCGGGGTGCTCGCTGTGGCGCGGCATGTGGCTGCGACCAGCGACGCCCTGCTGATCGTTCCGCCGGATAACCTGGCCGAAGCGCTACGCGTGCCACGTGCGCGAGCGATGGCACCACGCACGCTCGAAGAACTGGTGCACGCGCTCCGCAACGGTACAGCCCGCAGTGATACACGACCACAACGCACCCACGCCCCACCCGATGACACTCCGGACCTCGGTGACGTCGTCGGTCAATCGCTCGCGGTACGCGCCCTCGAAATCGCGGCAGCCGGTTCACACAATCTGTTGGTGGTCGGCCCGCCAGGTGCCGGCAAAACGATGCTCGCCCGACGACTGCCCGGGATTCTTCCGCCACTCGACGAACAGGAAGCCCTCGAGGTACTCGCCATTCACTCGGTGGCCGGTTTACTCGGCCCCGAGCAGGTCCCCACCAGCGCCACCCCGGCGCGTCCGTTTCGTGCACCACATCATTCCATCTCCACCGCCGGTCTCGTTGGTGGCGGCGGGTGGCCACGCCCCGGTGAGGTGAGCCTCGCCCATCGCGGCGTATTGTTCCTCGACGAGTTGTCACTCTTTCCACGACATACGCTGGAGTCGCTCCGGCAACCGCTCGAGGATGGCGTGGTGGTGGTCGCGCGCGCCGCGCGTGCCGTGCGCTTTCCCTCGCGCTTCGCGCTCATTGCCGCCAGCAATCCGTGTCCGTGCGGCTACGCCGGCTGCGACGATCGCCACTGCCGGTGTTCGGTAGCCGACCTCGAACGGCACAGAGCGCGACTGTCGGGCCCGCTGGCCGATCGCATTGATCTGCACGTGCACGTGCAGCGTGTGCCGCCCAGCGATCTTGCCGCGCACACACCGCAGGAGCGATCGGCCGACGTGCGCGCCCGCGTGATCGCCGCGCGTGACCGACAACGCGCGCGCTACGCCCATACCGCCGGCACACAACCACCGGCCGCCCTCACCAACGCCACCGCGCCCGTGCGACTCATCGCCCCCGCTGCGCGCCTCGAGCCCGAAGCCCGCGCATTACTCGTGCGCGCCGCCGACAAACTCACCCTCAGTGCCCGCGCGTATCACCGCGTGCTGCGCGTGGCACGCACCATCGCCGACCTCGATGATCTCGAGGTGGTGAACCGCATGCACGTGGGGGAGGCGCTGCGGTATAGGCCGATCGTTGACGAAACTGCCACGGCAGAACTGCCAACGGCTTAGGAGGCAGGGTGGAGGGTGTCAGGGTGGAGGACGCAGAGGGATTCTTACTTCCTCGTCACCACCTTCCCCGCCCGCACCCCTGTCGCCTTCCCACCGCTCACCGCCACCATGCCATTCACCACCACCGTCTCAATCCCCACCGGATACTGATGCGGCGCGGCGAACGTGCTCATGTCCTTCACCGTGGCCGCGTCGAACACCACCACATCGGCCACCGCCCCGACGCGGAGCACGCCGCGATCGGTGAACCCAAGCCGCACCGCCGGCATCTGCGTCATCTTGTGGATCGCCGTCTCGAGCGGCAGCAGCTTCTGGTTGCGGACGTACTCGCCGAGCACACGCGGGAACGTGCCGTACGCGCGTGGGTGCGGATGACCGTCGCCGGGGCTCGAAATGCGGCCGTCGCTGGCGATCATCGTGAACGGTGCCACCATGATGCGCCGCACGTCTTGTTCGTCGAGCACATGATAAATCGCGTTGCCGCCGCCGTTCAGCATGGCCTCCAGCACCAGCGCGGCGCCGTTCTCCGGCGTGGGCGCCAGCTTGCGACGCGCCGCCCAGTCTTTCAGCGTCTTGCCTTCGAGACTCTTGTCCCACGCCACGCGCGAGAATTGCACGCGCGCCAAATCGCCGCCGCCGCGATCGTTCAGGATGTTGTCGACAATGCCGCGCGTGATGCTGTCTTTGATCGCCGGTACCGCGAGGCGCTTGCGGAACTCCGCATCGCCACCAGCCATCGCCCAACTCGGCACCAGCACACCGATACCCGTGTGCGTGGCGGTGTACGGATACTGATCGATCATCACGTCGGTGCCGGCCTTTCGCGCGCTGTCCACCATGGCCAACGTGACGGTGCTCTTCCCCCACATCTGCTGACCCACGGCCTTGTGATGCGTGAGCACCACCGGAATGTGCGCGCGACGTCCGATCTCGAGCGCTTCGGCCACGCCGTCCAGCAAGCCGATGCCCTCCTTGCGCAGATGCGACGTGTAGATGCCGCCGCTGTCGCTCGCCACCTGCGCCAGCGCGATCACTTCCTCGATGTTGGAGTACGTGCCGGGCAGGTACAACAACCCCGTGCTGAGCCCGAACGCCCCCTGCCCCATCGCCGTGGCCACCAGCTGCTGCATACGCGACAACTCGGCGGCGTTCGGCGCGCGCGAGGCCATGCCAAGCACCGCGCGACGCACGTCATTGTGTCCCACGAGATACGCCACGTTGATGCCGATAGTCGCGGTGCGCACCGAATCGAGATACGGCGCCAGCGGCAGCGGCGAGCCGCCATCGGGCCCCCCCAGCGCCAGCGTGACGCCCTGCCGCAACGCACTCTCCATGAGCGGATACTGCAGAAGCGGCTCAAGGTGCGCGTGCAAGTCGATGAACCCCGGCGACACCGTGCGGCCGGCGGCGTTGATCACCCGTTTGGCGTTCGCGCGCGACAGTGCCGGCGCCATCGCCACGATGCGATCGCCGCGAATGCCCACATCGAGCCGCTGCGCCGCGCGCCCGGTGCCGTCCAGCACCGAGCCGCCGGCGATCAGGAGATCGAAGCGTTCGGCCGCCGGTTGCGCCGGCACCGCACGTGGCGAAAGCAGAAGCGACAGCGCGAGCAGAGGTCGTAACATCATGCGTCGTCCGGTTTGGGGCCCAATGCAAAAGGGAGCAGGAACCTCCCCGCTCCCTTCAGGACTACCTTGGCGTGGCGCTTACTGCACGCCCAACAGTTCCACGTCAAACACCAGCGTAGAGTTGGCAGGAATGGGCCCCTGTCCCTGATTGCCGTAGCCGAGCGCGGAGCCAATCACCAGCCTGCGCTTGCCGCCCACCTTCATGCCAAGCACACCCTGATCCCACCCGGCGATGACCTGCTGAGAGCCCAATGTGAAGCTGAAGGGTGCGCCACCCACGTTCGAGTCAAAGCGCGAGCCGTTGGTGAGCCATCCCGAATACGTCACGCGAATCACACGTCCGGCCACCGCCTCCGTGCCCGTTCCAACCACGAGATCCTGCACGAACAGGTTATCGCTGCGTTTCGTCATGTTGGCGATGGTCACGCCCAGTGATGCCGCGTACGTCTCAACGGCCGGATTGGACGGAATGTTGGGGGCCGTGCTGTCCGTCCCGCAGGCGCTCACGAGCGACGCCGCGCCAAGCAAGGGCAACGCCACGAGGCGACGAAAAACGGAGCGGGTCCGAGCTGACATGATATGACGCATGAGAATGTTGGAAGGAGCGGACAGTGACCGCGTAACACTGAAGGTGGCAACCGAGAGGGTGCGGCGGCCGGTACTGCAACCTGGACCCGGTAAAGATAAGCCGTTGCGTCCCGCGCCGGCGTCCCCTACGCTCCCCGATATGGCTCGCCTCTCTGTCCCCGACGCCCTGAACACCACCGAAAACCCACGGGACGTCCCAATGGGATCCACGGGCGGCCATGCTGCGGTTTCACGGCGATTCCTGCTGCAGCTGGCGCGGGCGCTGCACACGCACGGGACGCCCGCCCACCGCCTGGAAACGGCGCTGGCCATCACCGCCCGACGGCTCGGGCTCGAGGCCGAGTTCTTCTCCACCCCCACCAGCATCATGGTGGGCATCGGGAATCTCGACGACCAGCGGGTGTCGCTGCTGCGGGTGGAACCGGGAGAACCCAATCTCGGGCACCTCTCCACATTGGGCGACATCACCCGTGGCGTGATCGAGGGAACCCTCTCTCCGGCCGACGGGCTCCATCAGGTCGAGGCGCTCGACTCGCAACCGCCACCGTACCCGCAGTGGCTGGTGCTGTTCGCATTCGTCTGCTCATCGGCGGCGGTGTCGTGCTTCCTCAAGGTTCGCGTGGGCGATGTGCTCACCGCGTCACTGCTCGGTCTGCTCACCGGCATCCTCGCGGTTTTTTCGGGCCGCCGGGAAAGTACACGGCACGTGACCGAGCCACTGGCCGCATTCGTGGTGACCACCGTCGCGTTCACCATCGACGGCCTCATGGGCACGCGCAGTGGCTTCGCCACGTCGCTCGCCGGGCTCGTGGTGCTGCTGCCGGGACTCACCTTCACGGTGGCGCTCACGGAACTCTCCACGCGGCATCTGGCCTCCGGCACGGCGCGCCTGAGCGGTGCCATCGTGGTGTTCCTCGGCCTTGGCTTCGGGCTCGCCCTTGGTGTGCAAAGCGGCGGCGTACTGGGACCGCTGCTGCACGAAGCTGTGCCGCAGGTGCAGGGACTGTTGTCCCGTGCAACGCTACCTTCGTGGACGGAATGGGTGGCGCTGCTCGTCGCGCCGCTGTCGTTTGCCGTGTTACTGAGTGCGAAGCGCCGCGACATCGGCAACATCGTGGTGGCCTGTGCGGCCGCCTATCTCGTGTCCAAGTTCGCCGGCGCGTCGGTGGGTGAACAACTCGGCGCGTTCCTGGGCGCATTCGTGGTGAGCGCCGGCAGCAATCTGTTCGCACGCTTCAAGCGACGCACCGCGATGGTGACACAGGTGCCAGGACTCCTCATTCTGGTGCCCGGGAGCATCGGATTGCGCAGCATGCAGTCGCTGCTCGGTCAGGACGTCGAAATGGGCATCGCCACCGCCTTCCGCGTGGCGATCATCGGCATCTCGCTGGCCGCCGGATTGCTGGCGGGCAACGTGGTCACGAGCGCCGGCCGCCGCGTGCGCCGATAACCACGCGGAGACAATCACGCCACCACGTATACCTCCGCGTACGCTTACGCTTCCGCGTCGCGCAGCCGTTGCACCGTGGCGCGGAACGCCGGCCGACACCAGCCGAGGAGCGCCATCGCCATGGTCATCCCTACCACCGCAGAGAGCGCCAGTGAATAGCGCAGCGCCTGCGGGTCGCCGAAGAGCCGGTCAGTGAGTACCGCAACGGCGGTCGGCCCGAGCGCGCCGGACAACAGGTTGACCACCAGCTGATAAATCGCGCTGCCCTGCCCCCGCATACGGGGCGGCATCGCTTCAGCGATGGCCGCATTGGCCGCGCCCCACGGCATCGCCGCAAAGATGTTCACCGGCACCAGCATGACGGCCGCCACCGTTGCCGATGGCATGAGCGGATACAGCCCCGCGAAAATCAACATGCCAAGCGCGCCCAGCATGCCAACGCGAAGCGGGGCATCGAGGTACCCACGCTTGGTCCACCTGTCGGTCACGCGCCCGCCGAGCATGACACCGAGCGGTCCAATGGTAAAGGTGAGCACGCCCTGCAGCGTCCCCGCCTCACTCACGGTCCAGCCGTGGGTGCGGATGAGGAAGGTGGCGAGCCACGCGCCGACGCCGTAATTCACCGACGCCGAACAGGCAAAGCCAAGCGAGAGCGCACCGATGGTGCGCGCGTTGGCGCGCACGTAGCGCCACACATCCGCAAACGGTGGCTCGCTCGCGGCGCTGGCTGCGGCCGAGTGGCCGGTGAAGGCCCGCGGCTCGCGAATGGTGAGCGCCAGCAACGCGACGACTAATCCGGGAAGGCCGACCAGGAAAAAGGCGAGCTGCCAGGGGTACACATCACCCACGAGCGGCAGCGCGATGAGTCCCGGCGTATCCACGCGTCCCACCACGTAAGCGCCCAACGCATACGCGACACCAGAGCCCAGAAATGTGCCCATCATGTACGTGCTCATCGCCACGCCAAGCTGCTTGCGCGGAAACTGATCGGCAATGATCGACACGGCCGCAGGCCCGAGCGTGGCTTCCCCGGCGCCAACGCCGATGCGCGCGATAAACAGCGACGTGTAGCTGCGGACCGTACCGGTCAGCATCGTCATCAGGCTCCACACGGCGGCGCCAAGCGCGACAATGCGCGGACGGTGTCCGCGGTCCACCCAGCGTCCAATGGGCAGGCCAAGGATCGAATAGAACACGACGAAGCCCAATCCCATGAGCAGGCTGACTTGCGTGTCTGACACCTGCAGATCGCGCTTGATCGGCTCTACCAGCAACGACAGGATCTGCCGATCCACGAAGCCGGACACGTTGGCAATCGTCAGGATGGCGACGGCGTACCACGCCTGCGCTGGCGTAACCGGGCGCGGGCTGACCGACGCGGCGGGAGTCGAGGGGGAGCGGAGGGGGGACGTCACCACTGAAAGGTGATCGTGCGCCGGAGTTTTCGCACCTCAACTCGGCCAGCCCCCCGATTTGGGTAGATTGACAGATGTCCGAGGAGCGCGCTCACCCGCCGACGGTACGCTGGCCGATCCCCTACGCGGTGCCCACCCCGGTGGACGCCCCGGCGGGGTTCACCTTGGCCCGTGTCGATGTACCGGACGTGCTCGACGAGGATACCAGCCGCTGGCTTCCGGCGTTGGTCTCAGACGACCGTCTGCACCCCGATGAAGCCACACTGGTCGAGGCATTGTCACCAGCCCGTCGGGCCACCTTTGTGGCGGGCCGACTCGCCATGCGCTTCGCCCTGCAATCCGCGTTGCAGGGCGCGCCTCCAGTGGTGCCGCCCGAGTCAGCGGGACCGATCCTCCGCACCATGCGGGGCGGACCGGCGCTCCCGCCAACGGTGGCGGGGTCGGTGAGCCATAAGCGGGACGCCGCACTCGCGCTCATCGTGGCACGCGAATCGTACCCCCCAGGCACTGAGGTGGCGGTGGGTGTTGACCTCGAGCATCGCCCGACGCGGCACGATCTCACGCGCCCCTCCATCGCTCACCGGATTCTCACTGCGCACGAACTCGACGCCCTGTCGGCGCTTGCGCACGATCCCCTCGCCCAGCGCGACCGGGTGATCCTGTCGTTCGCTATCAAGGAGGCCGTGTACAAGGCGATCGATCCAACGGTGCAACGCTACGTGCGATTCACTGAGGTCGCCCTGCACTTCACCAACGAGGGAACGGTCGCGGTGACGTTATTGCTGCCGGAGCTCGCCAGCGGTGCGCTGACCGTGCACGCGCACTACACGCTGGATGCGCGCTGGATTATTGCGACGGCGATCGCGCAGCGCGCGTAACCGGCACGAAGGCG
>CANHTA010000124.1 GCA_947463135.1 Gemmatimonadota bacterium | reverse complement strand
GAACGGGTGTCGCGTGCCACCCGCGCCTTCGACCCGCGGCCGGGCGCGTTCGTGCGGCTCCGCGGGGTGGAGACGAAAGTGTTTGGGGCTCGCGTGGTAGGGGATGGCACCAACGACGAACTGGACGCCCCCACGCTGGCGAGTCCACCGGGTACGGTGCGATTGGCCGACGACGACGGCCTGTTGGTGCGCTGCGGCGAAGGCGCCGTGCGCTTCATGGATGTGCAGGCCAGCGGCAAGCCACGCATGACCGCCGCCGCGTTTGCGCGTGGCCGTGGTGTGTCGGCGGGCGACGTGCTGGAAATCGCGTGAGCGCGCGCTAATGGCCCGTCACACGAGCACACCAGCACGTGCGGTATCCGGGGTGACCGCGTCGCGCACGGCCGCGGCCATGGTGCTGGCCGACCTGCGTAACGGCGTACTGTTGGACGCCGCCTTTGAACGGCACGTGGCGTCACTGGACGCGCGCGACCGGCGCTGGGTGCAGGAGTTGGTCTGGGGCATGCTGCGCATGCGCAACCGCCTTGATGCGATGCTCGCCGAGCGCGTGCGTGGCGGCATCGCAAAGATTGACGTGGACGTCACCGATCTGCTGCGCATGGGGGCGTACCAGCTGTTGCACATGGGCAGCGTTCCAGCCTATGCCGCTATCGGACAAACCGTTGAGCTGACCAAGCGTCGCCATGGCATCGGCGCCAGCAAGCTGGTGAACGCGGTGCTGCGTCGTATCGATCGCGAACGCGACGGCGTTGAGCCCCCGATTCCCGCTGACCCCCTCGACGCGCTGGCGCAGCAGTATTCGCATCCGCGCTGGGTGATTTCGCGTTGGATGGATCGCTGGGGCCCGGAGGAAACGGCGCAACTGCTGGCGGTGAATAACGCACCGGCTTCCATTACGGTGCGCCCATACGGCGTAACCCATGCCCAGCTCAACACCATGCTCACGGGCGCCGGCGTGACCACGCACGACGTGCCGTTAGTGGCGGACTCCATCCGGCTTGGACCGGGCGTTGCCCTCACGGAGCTTGAGGCGTTTCAGCAGGGAGCCTTTTTTGTGCAGGATCCGGCCGCCACGCTGGTTGCCCAGTACGCGCATGTGCCCACCGACAGTGTGGTCGTTGATCTGTGCGCGGCGCCGGGCGGGAAAGCACTCGAACTCGCACGCCGTGCGCGGCTCGTGTTTGCCGCGGACGCCAAGATGGCGCGCGTGGAACGCATGCTCGCCGGCTTCGGCCGTCTGGCCGCCACCAACCTCATCGCGCTGGTGTGCGATGCGCGTGAACCGTCCATCGCGGCGGCGGATGTCATCCTCATTGACGTGCCATGCACGGGCACGGGGACGTTCCGTCGCCATCCCGATGCACGCTGGCGTCTGCGCGCCTCCGATTTCGCCGTCCTCCCGGCGTTGCAACGCGAGATTCTTCTGGCCGCCGCCGCCATGGTACGGCCAGGTGGCTTACTGATTTACAGCACCTGCTCGCTCGAACTCGAAGAGAACGACGACCAGATTGAGGCGTTTCTTGCCACGCATCGCGAATTCACCCTGGAAGCACCGCCGGCGGGTACCGTTCCCGCGGCGGTCGTAGACAACGGCCTGCTGCGCGTGTTGCCACAGCACCACGGAACCGATGGGGCCTTTGCCGCGCGCTTGCGGAGAGCCTCGTAATGGGCGCCGCGAAGAAAACGGGAGCGCAGCGGTGGCTCATGCGCGGCGCCATCGCGGCCGTGGCCGGGCTGGTTATTGGCGGCGCGGGAGGGGTGATGACGGTGCGCACCCTTGAACCCGGGCGGGCCAACGCGGTGGATTCCGTGCAAGCCGTGCTCGACAGCATTGCCCGTGGCACCATCGCGGCCGAACGCGCCGCCGCCGCCCCGGTGGTGGAGAGCGCGGAGCCCGCAGCGCCCGTGGCCGACAGCGCGGCCACCAACGACGCCTTGCTGGCCGTTCCCGATGTGGTTGGACTCGAGGAAGGCCCTGCCCGTGATCAGATCCTTGAGGCCGGGCTGCTGGTGGGCGACGTGCAGTTCCGCGCCAGCACGCGTCCGGCGGGGATCGTCCTCAGCACCACCCCGCCCGCCGGCAGTCTCCTCGCTCCAAGCTCGCTGGTGGCACTCGTGCTCAGCGACGGACGTTCCCCTGCGGACACCCTCCTTCTCCCTCAGCGCCATCCGGTTCCATGACCGTTCGTATTGCCCCCTCCGTACTCAGCGCCGATTTCTGCCGACTTGGCGACGAGATTGCCATGTGCGACGCCGGCGGTGCCGACTGGATTCATGTGGATGTGATGGATGGACGCTTCGTGCCCAGTCTCTCCTTCGGCGTGAAGGTGATTGAGGCGGCGCGGCGTGCGAGTACCAAGGTGATTGACGTCCATCTCATGGTGGTGGAGCCGGAACGCTATTTCGATGACTATGTGAAGGCCGGCGCCGATGTGCTCACCATTCACGCCGAGGCCGCCCCGCACCTCGACCGTCAGCTGTCACGGATCAAGGCCTTAGGGTGTCGGGCCGGCGTGGCGCTGAATCCCGCCACCCCGCTCGCGATGATCGAGGAAGTGGCGCACCTGGTGGACGTGCTGCTCATCATGAGCGTCAATCCGGGGTATGGAGGTCAGCAGTTCATCGCGTATTCGGTAGACAAGATCGCGCGCGCGCGGCGATTGCTGGATCAGGTTGGCAGCGGTGCCGTGCTGGAGGTGGACGGCGGGGTGTCGCGTGACACGATTCACCGCTGCTGGGCCGCGGGTGCGGACACGTTTGTTGCGGGGAATGCCATCTTCGGCGCCCCAAACCCTCAAGCAGAGATTGCCATCCTGCGCAATCTGTGTGTGGAGCAGGTATGACAGCGAAGCAGCAGTGGATGGTGGTGCTTGGCGTAATCGCCCTGTTGGCTGGCGGGGCATTTACGGCATCGCATTTTCTTCGCGATGAGCTGACGAGTGTCTCCGTTGGCTCTGATGCGCCGGGCTTTGCCGCGAAGACGCTCACCGCGACGCCGTCTATGAAAACGCTCACCGATTATCGCGGCGACGTGATCCTTCTCAACATCTGGGCCACGTGGTGCATTCCGTGTCGCACGGAAATGCCCAGCATTGAGGCGGTCCATCAGGCCTTGGGACCGAAAGGGCTGAAAGTGGTGGCGGTCAGCGTGGACAACGAAGGGGAGGAGCAGAAAATCCGCGACTTCGCGCGGGAGTACCAGCTGTCCTTCGAGATGTTGCACGACCCCAGCGGATCGATTGAGGGCATTTACCGGACCACCGGCGTGCCGGAAACCTTCGTGATTGCCCGCGATGGGACGGTTCGCAAGAAGTGGATCGGCCCCGAAGACTGGAACTCGGAAGGCAATCAGCGCCTGCTACAGTCGCTCCTCGCCGAGCCGAAGCCCTGATGGATCAGCGACGGCGCGCGGTGTGGCCCAATGTCGTCCGGGCCGTGACCTCGCTGGTGTTGGCTTTGGCGCTGTGGCTCTACATCCGCGCAACCCATGGCTGACATCACACCGCGCCGCGTGCTCGGCATTGAAACGTCTTGCGACGAGACCTCGGCCGCCGTGGTCTACGGAACACCAACCGACATGCGTCTCGAGTCGCTCGTGATCCTGTCGCAGGATGTGCATCGCCTGTTCGGCGGGGTCGTGCCGGAGATCGCAAGTCGCCAGCATCTCACCGGGATTGTCCCTGCGGTGCGCACGGCCTTAGCCGACGCCAACACCACGCTGCGCGATCTTGATGCCATTGCGGTGACGCACGCGCCCGGCCTGGTGGGGGCGTTGCTGGTGGGCACGAGCTACGCCAAAGCGCTTGGGTGCACGCACAACACGCCGGTGGTGCCCGTGCATCATCTGGAAGGCCACCTCTTCGCCACCCTGCTGGAGCACCCCGAGGCCACCCCGCCCTTTACCGCCCTCCTGGTGAGTGGGGGGCACACGCTGCTTCTCGACGTGGAGGCCTGGGGTCGCTATCGCCTGCTCGGGCAAACGCGCGACGACGCCGCCGGTGAAGCCTTTGATAAAGTGGCCAAGCTGCTGGGGCTGCCGTATCCGGGCGGGCGGCACATCGAAGCGCTGGCGCGCGACGCCGTGGCACCGTCGCAAACGCACCCGCACCGCTTTGCGCGTCCCATGCTCCGGAAATCGGCGAAACCGGGTGATGACGACTACTACGACTGCTCGTTCAGTGGTCTCAAAACCGCCGTGCTCTATGCCGTGCGCGCCGCTGAACAGGGTGGCGTGTTCAACGAGCAGCGGGGCAGCATAGCACGGGGCTTTCAGGACTCGCTCATTGACACGCTGGCGGAAAAGGTGGCGCGCGCCGCGCGCGTGCATCGCCGCACGCGCGTGGTGCTTGGCGGCGGCGTTGCCTGTAATGAGGCGTTACAGCACGCCATCCGTGACCGCATCGCGCCCCGGGGTACGCTCTTCGCGCCCATGCCCCGTTTGGCCACCGACAATGCGGCCATGATCGCCGCCGCGGGCTTATTCCGGTACCATGCCGGCGAGCGTGCGGACCCTACCCTGACCGCGCAGGCGTCGTTGCCTATCCCGGGTATCTTTTCGTAGCCTGGCCGTCCCTCTCCCCTATACCGTATTCCGTTGTGACCCCCATCATCCACCACCCCACGGTCTTCAAGCTTGGCTTTCTCGAACTCACCGGGTTCGGGCTTGCCGTGCTGATGGCGTTTGTGATTGCGCAGATCGTTTGTCAGCGCGAATTCTGGCGCCGCGGGCAAAACGCCGAGGCCGAAGCGATGCCGGATATCGTGCTGGCGGCCCTGGTGGGCACGTTGCTGGGCGCCAAGACGTACTACGTGCTGCTCACCGGAGATCCCTCGGCATTTTTCAGCCGCGGTGGATTTGTCTTTTGGGGTGGGTTTATCGGGTCGGTGTTGCTCTGTTACGCCACCATCAAGTACAAGAAGCTCAACTTTTTGCGGATGGCCGATGTTTGCGGGATCGCCATCGCCGCCGGCTACGCGGTAGGCCGCACCGGCTGCTGGGCCGTGGGCGACGACTACGGGCGTCCCTTCAACGGATTCTTTGCCACCACGTTTCCCGAGGGCGCCCCGCCGAGTACGGCCGCGGTGATGTCTCAGCAGTTTGGGGTGCAGTTCCCCGCGGGCACGAATCCGACGGATGTCATCGCCGTGTATCCCACGCAGCTCTACGAGACGCTCATGGGGTTCATCATGTTCCTGATCCTGTGGCGCTTTCGGAAGCACACGCATCAAGCCGGCTGGCTGTTCGGGATGTACTGCATTGTCGCGGGCATCGAGCGGTTCATTGTGGAGTTTTTCCGCGCGAAAGACGACCGGTTGATTGCCGGCTTCTCCACGGCCCAGCTCATTGGGGTTACCATCTTCACCATCGGCGTGGCGCTCATGACCGCGCGCCGCCAGTCGGCCCCCCAAACCGCCTAACGGTTGGGGGTGAGGGGTATGGTGGCGGGGGCGAAATGCCGAGACCGCTACTCCCCATTGCGATCAGCGGTGCCTGCCATGTATACTCAGAGAGGTACTTTGAGAACCATTCTCATCTAACGCCGTGACCTCGATTCAGCTTCCCACCCTGCAACCGTCGACCCCTGCGTCATCGCGCGGCACCTGTGCGTTGAATGCGTGTCGTGCCGGGACCCGCGTCACGGTGGTGGACATCGAGTGTTCCGGCGACGAGGCGTGTCGCCTTCGCGCCTTGGGCTTTTGCGAAGGGACGAGCGTCAACGTGATCGACACGCGCGATGCCATGTTGCTGGAAGTGCGAGGGACTCGCCTCGCACTCGGCTCCGCGCTCACGGCGGGTATCACGGTTCAGCCCGCCGCTCCGCGCGCCTAGCGCGGCTGGCGAGGCGCCCCAATGCGCGGCCACATGCCCGCGTGTGCGTCCGGATCCAGTGAGTCCTGTGCAGCGCCCTTCGTCTTCTGAGCGTGCCGTGCCCGCCGCGCACGGCGCCGGTGGTGAGCCGCGTGGTGATGCCCCGCAGGGTGCGCTGCGCGTGGCGATTATCGGCAACCCGAACACCGGGAAAACGACGCTGTTTAACGCGCTCACCGGTTTGCGCCAGCGGGTGGGCAATTTCGCCGGCGTCACGGTTGAACGGGTGGAGGGGGGTTTTCAGGGAGCGGACGGCCGTCGGGTCACAGTACTCGACCTCCCCGGCAGCTACTCGCTCTCTGCCGGCTCCCCCGATGAACAGGTCGCCCTTGAGGTATTGCTTGGGCGCGATGCCGATCGCTGGCGTCCCGATGTGGTGCTGGTGGTGGTCGATG
This sequence comes from Gemmatimonadota bacterium, assembly GCA_947463135.1. Classification (GTDB taxonomy): domain Bacteria; phylum Gemmatimonadota; class Gemmatimonadetes; order Gemmatimonadales; family Gemmatimonadaceae; genus Gemmatimonas. The sequence goes on along the minus strand of CANHTA010000124.1, from coordinate 2,416 downwards.
CCTCGCATTTGGAGCGCAATCTGTTCCTGACCAGCCAGGTGCTGGAGCTTGGCGTCCCCGTGGTGCTGGCGCTCAATCAGTTCGACATCGCGGAAGCGGAAGGGCTGCGCATTGACGTACCCGAACTGGTGCACGCGTTAGGTGTGCCCATTGTCCCAACCGTGGCGAAGCGCGGCGAGGGACTGGACCCATTGAAGCGGGCGCTCACCATTGCGGCGGAGTTGCCTCCCCCCGCGCGACGCTTCTCGCTTCCAGAGCCGGCCCAGCAGGCGCTTGCGCCGCTGGAAGCCTGTTTAGTGGCTGACGGCTTGTCCGTTAGCGCGGCACGGATGGAAGCGCTGCGCCTGTTGGGGATGCAGCGCGTTGGGCCGCACCTCGACCGGGTACCGGGGCTGGCCGACGCCATCCGTGCGGCCTCCGATGAACTGCGCAGTGTGGGGTTTGTGCCAACGCGCTTGGAATCCGAGGTGCGCTACGCATGGATCGCCGGCGTGATCGACGCGACCGTCACGCGGGCCCGGGCGGCCACGGCGAATGTCTCGGACCGGATTGACCGGTTCGCGCTTCATCGCTTCTGGGGGCCTGTCATTTTCGTGGCCTTGATGCTGATCGTCTTTCAGGCGGTTTTCTCGTGGGCCACCCCGTTGATGGACGGCATTGAAGCGATCATCGCTGCGGCAGGTGGCGTGGTGGGCAGCTGGTTACCCGACGGGGATCTCCGATCGCTGATTGTGGATGGAGTGTTCGCCGGCGTGGGATCGGTGCTCGTCTTTCTGCCGCAGATTGCGATTCTCTTTGCGTTTATCGGCGTGCTTGAGCATTCCGGCTACATGGCACGCGCGGCGTTTCTGATGGACCGCGTTATGCGCACCGTCGGGTTACATGGGAAGAGCTTTATCCCGATGTTGTCGGGGTACGCGTGCGCGGTCCCGGGGATTATGGCCACGCGCACCATTGAAGATCCCAAGGATCGGTTGGCCACCATCATGGTGGTGCCACTCATGAGCTGTTCGGCTCGGCTCCCCGTGTACACGTTGCTGATTGGTGGGTTCGTGCCAGCCACGACGCTCATTCCGGGGCTTACGCTGCAGGGCGCGACCATGCTGTGCATGTATCTGCTGGGGACGGTGGCGGCACTCGGCGTGGCGGCGATCTTCAAGCGCACGTTGCTCAAGGGTCCGGTGCGTCCCATGATTCTGGAGTTGCCGCCCTATCGCTTCCCAAGCATCAAGTCGCTGGGGGTGTCGGTGGTGCAACGCTGCCAGCTCTTCCTGCAGCGCGCGGGCACAGTCATTCTGGCGCTTTCCATTGTGCTCTGGGCCATGGCCACGTACCCGAAGGTTACGGTGGATGCCTCGCTCCCCGTTGCGGTGCAGCAGGAGCGTCAGCTTGAGCACTCTGTGCTGGGGCGCGTTGGCCGTGGGATTGAACCCCTGGTGCGCCCGTTGGGGTACGACTGGAAGATCGGCGTATCCATCGCGGCCAGCTTTGCCGCACGTGAGGTGTTTGTGTCAACCATGGGCACGATTTACGGGGTGGGATCGGAGAGCGATGCGGCGCTCACCAGCCGGCTGCAATCGGAGATCAACCCGATCACGGGCCGGCGTGCGTATACGCCGCTGATTGCGGTCAGCCTCATGGTGTTCTACGTGTTCGCCTTGATGTGCATGAGTACCACCGCGGTGACGGTGCGTGAAGCCGGCGGCGGCCGCATCGGTTGGCAGTGGGCGGCCCTGCAGTTTGCGTACATGCTGGCCCTCGCCTACGCCGCCGCATGGCTGGTGTTCGCCGGTGGCACGGCGCTGGGCTTCGGTGGGTGATCCCCATGAACGGACAAACACTCATCGTCGCGTTCGTCGTTGCTGCGGCAATCCTCTTTATCAGCCGCGCCGCGTGGCGTGCATTCTCCGCCGCGCGCGCACCGAAAGACGGCTGCGGATCAGACTGCGGCTGCGGCTCAACGCGCGTGCCACGCTAAGCGGAGTGGCGCCGCGGTTGGTGGCGGCGCACACGTTCCGGTGTGCAGTTGCCAGCGACGTGCTGGAGACGTTGGGTTTGTGATGCGGGGCCCCACCGGCGACTCTCTGTGAGAATTCCGTTTAGGCTGCAGCGCTTGCAGCCTAACAGCGGCGGGACGAAACGCGCGGAACCAGCGAAGTCATTGTGCCGTAGCATGTTGCGGGGTTTGGCGCGGAACGGTACGATCTTGTTAGGCTGCGTGGAGTTGCCTGTATAACGTCCGCTACGCAGTGATCGCCTGCAGGCTAATGGGCGTTCGGCAAGCGCGACACGCACTCCTTCTACGAAGGCGACCGGCGAATGCTGTTTCGTGACCGTCTTTGCGGTGTGCTTCTATCGCTGCTGGCGTGCAGTGGAACATCTGGGGTCGCGAACTCCCCAGCGTGCGGCATCGCCG
>CANHTA010000123.1 GCA_947463135.1 Gemmatimonadota bacterium | reverse complement strand
CCACACCCGTTCCCATCCCGAACACGGTCGTTAAGCCAAGCAGCGCCGATGGTACTCCGGTCGAGAGACCGCGGGAGAGTAGGCCGATGCCGGCACCCTGGGAAGCCCCCGTCACCCATCCTCGCGGATTGCGGTGGCGGGGGCTTCGTTTGCTCTGTCCCCTCGCCATTCTTTCGCTTCTTCCAAACGCCACGATCATGCCTCGGGCTGGTATCGTTACGGTCGCCGGTTTCCCGAACGCCGGGAAATCCACCCTGCTGAACCGACTCGTCGGGCAGAAGCTCGCGATTACGTCCAGTAAGGCGCAGAGTACGCGACATCGCATACTCGGTCTGCGCACGGAGAATGACACCCAAATGGTCATTCTTGATACGCCAGGACTGCTTGAGCCGCGGGATACGTTGCACAGCGCGATGCGCAATGCCGCGCTTGCCGCCGTCCGCGATGCAGACGTCCTCGTTCATGTCGTCGATGCCACCGCCACCATTCCCGTCGATTTTGCCACGGCGGCTGGACTCGAGCGGGCACCAAGAGCCCGGGTCTTGTTAGCGCTCAATAAAATCGACCTGATCGACGAACCGAAGAAGTTTGTGCTCCTTGAGCGGTATCCCGATGCCGTGTTGCTGTCCGCCCACACCGGCGATGGCATGGATCGCTTAGTGGCCGCAATCACTGGGATGTTACCGGAGAGTCCGTACCTCTATCCCCCAGACGAACTCTCGACCCAGCCGGTGAAGTTCTTCTGTGCCGAATTCGTTCGCGAAACAGCGCTCGAACAGCTCGGTGATGAACTGCCTCACGCGCTCGCCTGTGAAATTGAGGAGTTTCGCGAAGGCTCCTCGCCGCTGTACATTCGTGCGGTGTTGCACGTCGAGCGGGATAGTCAGAAGCGGATCGTTATCGGCTCCGGCGGCCAACAGATCAAGAAGCTGGGTCGGGTCGCGCGAGAGAAGATTGAGCGCTTCTTGGGCCAACCGGTGTATCTCGACCTCTGGGTAAAGGTGCTTCCAAACTGGCGGCGAAATCGGAACGCGGTACTTCGGTTAGGCTACGGCGACCCGAACGAGAAGACGTGACCCGCGGCAGGCCCCTACTCGGTCGGCCCGGATTCGTTCGGTGCCTTCGTGCGGTGGCGGTGTTTGTGTTGAGTGCAAACGCCCCCTCCGAGGCTCGCGCGCAGAATGGCGGCCTCTTCCTGCTGGTCCCTTTCGGGGCGAACGCCGTCGCAAAAGGAGAGGCCGTAACGGCCGATTCAACGCTTGGCACCGAGGGGATGTGGTGGAATGCGGCGGCGCTGGCTCGTATCGGGAAGAAAGAGGTGGCGGTGCACCACTCGCAAACGCTTATCGCGACAAGCGATATGCTGACGTTTGCATTGCCATCTCGCGTGTTGGGTACCATCGCGGCATCCGCGTACCTCGTGAACTACGGCGATCAGGCGGCCACCGACCCGACGAATGGCGCGGAGATTGGCACGATCACCAACCGCAATTACCAGCTGGCGGTCTCGTATGCGACCCCCGTTGGTCAGCGGCTGAGCGCGGGGCTCACGTACAAGTTCGTGATGTTGCGCTTCCAGTGCACCGGTATCTGCGGCAACGTGCCCGTCATCTCGGGCTCCACCAGCGCGCTCGATCTCGGGGCCCAGTACGTGCTCCCCACTTCGCTTCCGATCACCATCGGCGCCAGCGTGCGCAATATTGGTCCTGCCCTTCAGGTGAAAGATGCGGAGCAGGCGGATCCGCTCCCACGTGTGGTGCAGCTCGGGGCGAGGGCGCGTGTGCCGGTGCCGTCCCTCACGGCGATTGGGGCGTCACTTGATGTCACGGTCGATGCGCAACGCGCCGCTGCGCTGAATGGCGCGGCCGGTGGCCTTGGCGTCGAGCTTGGGTATCGCGGGGTGGCGTTCCTCCGTGGCGGATACAAGCTCCAGCCAGGCGACGCGAAGGGACCGTCGCTCGGTTTTGGTGTCCAACGCGCTGGCTTCGCCCTCGATCTGGCGCGTCGTTTTGATGGCGTCTCAGCCCAACTCGGCGAGCCGCCAACGTATATCTCGCTTCGGGCCCGCTTTTGAGGCGCCCAGGCTGCCGCGCTATCTGCGTCGTGCCACTGGTGCTTGCCTTCACTGCGGCACCGGCGGGCGCGCAAGGCTCGATACCGGTAGCGCTTCGCGTCGCACCGTTTGCTACAGCCGCAGATTCCGCCACGCTCGCGCAGGGACGGCCCCAGTTCCCACAGCGATCCCTGACACGCAACGACAGCACCGGGTTGTCACTCCAGGAGAAGCGGGCGCCGTGGTGGGCGCCGGTGACCTCGGGGGTGCTGCCTGGTACTGGTCAGCTGATGATGGGGCAGCAGCGAGGCGTTGGATACCTGGTTGCCGAGGGCTATCTGCTCCTGCAACTGTTCCGTGCCCGCCGCGATGCGAATCGCGACCGGGACGCCTATCGCGCACTGGCCTTTGAGGTGGCTCGGAAACCGTTCGGCGGGGTGCGCCCCCGGGGTGGATGGGATTACTACGAGTCGATGGAGAAGTACCTCGAGAGTGGCGCCTTCGACCGCATTCCTGGAGGGGCCATCGATCCTGAGACCGACGAGACGACCTACAACGGCGCACGGTGGCTCTTAGCCCGCGAAACCTTTTGGGTGAATCCGGGCATTGCCCCTCCCGTTGGAAGCAGCGAGTATAGCCGTGCGCTGGCCTTCTATCAGTCCCGCGCCATCCCCGCGGCGTATCAATGGAGTTGGCGTGATGCGCAGCTTGAGCAAGACGTGTACAGCCAGACGATCGCGAGTGCCAATCGAAGTGTGCAGCAGGCCGTCAACTACGTCGGGCTCATCGGTGCCAATCACCTCGTGAGTCTGATCGATGCCTATGTGAATGTGCGCGTGCGACGGTTCGGTGGGGCGGGCGTTGCGGGGCTGTTCATAGGAAGCGTGCACACGGAGCTCCAGACCGTAGGGGACCCACGGGATGGCAGGCGACAGCTACAGACCTCGATCCGGCTGATCCCCGTTGGGCGAGAGCGCACGCCAGAGCGCCAGTAGCGGTGATCGGGGACACATCGTACTCGCCATGGGCTAGTGATCGTCCGCCACACGGTGGGGTATCTTTGTACCGGACGCTTCGTTGGCGTTTGCATAAGCGTTGCGGCGTGGGCGTACCCTCGCGGCGACGTCGTCGAATGCGGCATCCATCTGTTATTCCATCCCACCCACGCGCCGACGATGACCGCTTCCGGCTACAACGCACACGTCGCGGTATACCTGACCCAAGAGCAGGGGGAACCGGCGTGGTTGACGTCGTGGTGGGACCGCGTGCAGATCCCACGGCAGCAGACGCGCGAGAGCGGCGAGGTGTGCGAACGGGCCCTGAAAGCTCGACCCCGGCTCATCCTCATTGACGCGCGAGGAACGGCCAGCTGGGAAGCACAGGCGCTCGGCGTGTGCCGGCGGTTAAAGCGCGACTCTTATACGTCCATCGTCCCGGTTCTGGTGATTGCGTCAGCCGAGGGGCTCGTTCCCGCCTTTGAGGCGGGGGCCGATGAGGTCCTACACGGCAACGTGGGGGAAGAAGAAGCGGCAGCCCGGCTGTCCGCGATGCTGCGACGCAGTGACCGCGATACCGATACCCATCCGTCTACACGATTACCGGGAACTCGGGAAATCGAGATGGAACTTGGTCGACGCGTGGCGTCCGGGGAGAAGTTTGCGGCCTGTTACGCTGACTTGGATCATTTCAAGGAGTTCAACGATCGCTATGGATACCATCACGGTGACCAGGTCATCCGATTGCTGGCCCGGATACTCCACGACGTTGTGACAGGACTCTGCCCTGAGGATGGGTTCGTGGGGCACATCGGGGGGGACGATTTCTTGTATACTATTCCCTTGGCGGCGGTACCCAGGGTGTGCGATGAGGTTATCCGGGTGTTCGATGAACTGATCACGCTGCAGTATTCCGAGCAGGACCGTCGGGTAGGATATTTCTTTGGTAAGGACCGGCGCGGACAGTTGCATCGCGTTCCACTGATGACACTGTCGATCGGCGTCGTTACGAATCAGCGTCGGCATTTTACACGGGCCACCGAGGTCAGCGAGTTGGCGACGGAAATGAAGAGTTACGCGAAGACCCTATGGGGCTCGGTATGGGCGGTGGATCGTCGTCGGGATGACGCAGAAGGGCAGCTGTCAGCGAGGACCTCGGCCGAATCGCTCCGGGCAGGCTCAGGAACCCGCAGTGCTGGGGGGCAGTCATGACGGTGTCATGTCCCGATTGTACGTCGGTGTTTCGGGTGGATCCGGCCAAGGTGCCGGCCACCGGCGTTCGCGCGCGCTGCTCGGTGTGTGGCGGGGTTATTGCCCTTGGTGGTGGAACGCTGCCGGTCTCCGTTACCCCCTCAATCGTGGCGCCCCATGGCGCGCCGGCTGAGGCCGAACAGGCTCGAGCCGTGCCGGCGCAGGGTACTTCGTCCGCGGGATGGGTTGCGCCGTTGGCCGTACCCCAGCCAACAATTGCCCCTTTTGTAGCACGGAGGCAACCGTCGCCGGTGTCCGATGACCCCACGGGCAGAGGGGTGGCGGATTATCCACCGACGGCGGATTTCTCGCCGGCGACGAGAGGGGCATTGGTGCCGCCGGCGCCTGAGGGACCCACTCCCACCGCCCGGCCGGACGCTGCCGCACCGGCCGCGTCTCCGGAGGGTAAGCGTCCCATTAATCCATTCCTTCGGGCCGATCCCGCGCAGCGTGCCCATCGGCTGGCGCGGGCCCTCGTTTCGGATCTGGTGGCGTATCATCCCCAGAAGCGCGAGGAGGGATTGCGCGACGGGACGCTGCGTCAGCTCTTCCGTGAAGAGATCAAGAAGAGTTACGAGGAATATGTGGAACAGGTCGGACAGGACGTGGCCACGCACGCACCGTTCTTTCAGGATGCGCTCAACGACGTCCTCGCGGGTGGCCGGCGCTTGTTCTGATTCTGCCGCTGGAAGCTGGTGCATTGTCCGGGTACCTTCCCTGTCACGCGGATCGCGTCGAGACTAGGTGACACCACGGGCCGCTCTCCTGTGCGGAGGGCGGCCCGCGTCGTATGCGGAGGCACGGCATGCAGGACGGGGAACGGTTGCGGGGGCTGGCCCGCTCGGAAGAGCGGCTGGCGGACATGCGGAGGTATCTTTGACGTCGACGCCAAGCGATCGACGCTAAGCGCGTATGAGAATGAGATGTCCGAAGGCGCCTTCTGGAACGATCAGGAGTATGCGCGGGACATTGTGCAGCAGGTGAAGGTGCTGAAAGGGTGGATTGAGCCAATCGATTCGCTGGGAGCCCGCATCAAGTCGGCGCGCGAGATTGATGAGCTGCTGTCGCTTGAGCCGGACGCCGCGATGTCCGCGGAGCTCGATCTGGAAACGGAACGCATCATCGAGGAAATCGATGCGTTTGAACTCAAGTCGTTGCTGCGTGGTCGCGATGACTTCCGGGATGCACAGATCGAGATCAGTGCTGGCGCCGGAGGCACAGAGGCGCAGGACTGGGCGCAGATGATTATGCGCCTCTACACGCGTTGGGCGGAGCGAAAGGGGTTTGAAATCGAGATGCTCGATCTCAGCGAGGGCGAAGAGGCGGGAATCAAGGGTGCCGTCATGGAAATCAAAGGGCAGTATGCGTACGGCTTCCTACGTCCTGAATCTGGCGTGCATCGTCTCGTTCGTATTTCGCCGTTTGACTCGCAGGCGCGTCGTCACACGAGCTTCGCGTCGGTGTTTGTCTATCCCGTTGTGAACGAAGAGATCAACATCGAGATTCGCGATGAAGACCTCCGCATTGATGTGTACCGCGCGTCGGGTGCCGGCGGTCAGCACGTGAACAAAACGTCGTCGGCGGTGCGCATTACGCACATCCCGACCGGCATCGTCTGCGCGTCACAGGCTGAGCGCTCGCAATTCAAGAATAAGGCGACCGCCATGAAGCAGCTGAAAAACAAGCTGTATCAGCGTGAGTCCGACAAGCTCGCTGCCGCCAAGGCCCTCCTCGATGCCGACAAGCAGGATGTGTCGTTCGGCAGCCAGATTCGCAGCTACGTTTTCCAACCGTACACCATGGTCAACGATCACCGCACCGAGCTCAAGATCGCCGATGTCCAAAAGGTCATGGACGGCGGTATTGATCCGTTCATTCAGGCCTATCTCAAGCAGGAGAGCGAAGCAAAGGTTGAGGGGGGCCCTCTATGAGCGATGATCTCAATTTTCTGATGAAGGCCCGACGCGATAAGCTGGATGCGCTGCGCGCCGCCGGCACGGAACCCTTCGCCTACTCGTTTGATCGTTCGCATACCGCCACGGAGGCGGTTGCTGCGCTCGGTACCGCTGAGGTGGGTCCAAACGTCTCCGTCGCCGGTCGACTGACGTCGTGGCGTAGTCAAGGTAAGACCGCTTTCGCGCACCTCGCCGACATGGACGGTCGCGTTCAGCTGTACTTCCGTCGCGACGAGATCGGGGAAGACGCGTGGGCCCTGCTAAACGCCTGGGACCTTGGGGATTGGGTGGGAGTGCAGGGCGCTATGATGCGGACAAAGACCGGAGAGGCCACGGTCAAGGTGCAGTCCGCGACCCTGCTGTCGAAGTCGCTGCGGCCCTTGCCATTCGGCAAGGAGCAGATGGTGGATGGACAGATGGTTCGATACTCCGGGTTTTCTGACATCGAGCAACGCGCGCGGCAGCGATACGCGGATCTCGCGGTGCATCCCGAGGTTCGCGCGCTGTTCCGGGCACGTTCGGTCCTCACCCGCAGTATCCGGACGCATCTTGACGGGCTGAATTATCTCGAGGTTGAGACGCCCGTACTGCAGCCGCTTTACGGCGGCGCGTCAGCGCGCCCGTTTATCACCCACCACAATACCCTTGATATGCCACTCTATCTGCGCATTGCCGATGAGTTGTATCTCAAACGTCTTATTGTAGGCGGGTTTGAACGGGTGTATGAAATCGGACATGACTTCCGCAATGAAGGCATTGACCGGACGCACAATCCGGAGTTCACGATGCTGGAGTTCTATGAAGCCTTCGCCGATTACACAACGATGATGGGCCGTGTCGAGACGTTGATGGTGGCGGCGGCGGATGCGATCCGTGCGCTGCCCATTGTTGGCGCGAACGTGCCGGTGTTAGTCACGCCGTTCCCGCGTATCGAGTGGGTGCCGTCGCTGTCGCAGGCGGCAGGTCTTGACGTGATGGCCGCGGATGATGCGACCCTCCGCCAGGCTGCCGCCCGTATCGGCGTGGCGAAGGTGGCCACGCTAAGTCGGCCCAAGCTGCTCGATGAGATGTTCCAGGAACTCGTGGAGTCGAAGATCGACACGCCGACCTTCGTGGTCGACTACCCGATCGAACTGTCTCCGTTGGCGAAGCCCAAGCGTGGCGGTCCCGCTGGACTGACCGAACGCTTCGAGCTGTTCGCGCGCGGTAAGGAGCTGGCAAACGCCTTCTCTGAGTTAAACGATCCAATCGATCAGCGTGAACGATTTGAGGCGCAGGCCCGCTTGCGCGATGCGGGCGATGACGAGGCCTCAGGTGTTGATGATGACTACCTGCGTGCGATGGAGTACGGCATGCCGCCTACGGGTGGCGTCGGCATCGGAATTGACCGGCTCTTCATGTATCTCACCGATACGCAGAATATCCGCGACGTGATCCTGTTCCCCACCATGCGCCCTGAGTAATCGCATTTTGACCCTTCTCGAACTGTCGATTGCGTGGAGGTATCTGCGGAGTCGCCGTGGATCTCGCCTGTTGTCGTTGATCAGTGTGATCGCAATCAGCGGTGTTCTGGTCGGAGTGAGCGCGCTGATCGTGATCATGGGGGTCATGAACGGACTGCAGCGCGACCTACGTGAGAAGATTCTGGTTGGGAGTCCGGACGTTCATGTCTTGCCCTACGGCGATGGCATGCGGATGACCAACTGGCGCGCGACGCGTGATGCGGTGGCGGCAACGCCAGGCGTCGTGCGGGCGGCCCCGTTTGTCAGTACGCAAGGACTGGTGCGGAATCTCTCCAGCTACATGACGGGCACCCAGATCATGGGTATTCAGGCCGAGGGCGTGCCGGGAGCCGATGTCACGACGATCCGCTCGCACGCCATCCTCGGTGATTTCCGCTTCCAGCGTGACAATATCACGTTACCTGGTGCGGTGCTTGGCAAGCTGTTGGCCTCGAAGCTGAATGCCTTTCCGGGTGACACGATCGTGCTGGTCGGGGCCGCGGGACTGGAAATGAACGCCTCCACCGGGGCGCTGGTCCCTCGACTGGATAGCGCGGTGGTGTCTGGCGTCTTTGAGACGGGCATGTACGAGTACGACAATGCGTACTTGTATCTCGAATTAGCGGCGGCCCAGCGCTTCGCGGGGCTGGGAGACGACGTGACGGGGATCGAAGTGCGCGCCGTCGACAGGTGGATGGCCCCCGCGGTCGCCGATTCACTGCGGGCCACCCTGAAGGCGCCGGTACGCGCCGTCGATTGGCAGGAACAAAATCGCTCGCTCTTTCAAGCGCTCAAGCTCGAGCGGCTGGGGATGGGGGTGATTCTCTTGCTGATTGTGCTCGTGGCGGCGTTCAACATTGTGAGCACGCTGACGATGGTGGTCTCCGACAAAACCCGTGAAATCGGGATTCTCCGCGCCATGGGGATGCCCGCTGCGGCAATCCGTCGGATCTTTCTGTATCAGGGAATCGGTATTGGAGCAGTGGGGACGGGGGGCGGGGTTGGACTTGGTTT
>CANHTA010000122.1 GCA_947463135.1 Gemmatimonadota bacterium | reverse complement strand
GCCGCGACGTCATGTCGCGGCCCGTTGTGTATCAGACCCCGCCGGGCGCTACCACGCCCAGCCGCGGTTTTTGAGCCAGAAGAGCCCGCACAGCACCACATACTGCAATACCGTGGAGCGCTCGCTCCAGATGGCCTCGGCCCAATCATGTGGGCCCTTGGTGCTTCCGCTGGGCGGACGACCAAACCAGCGCGGGGTGCGCGCCTTATACGAGAGGTACTCCTGTCCAAAAATGGACTCCAGCACTCCCTCTTCGTAGCGCACAATCAGTGTGTACTCAATGGCAAAGATCACGATGGCCACAGGAATGAACCAGTTCACCCCCGAGACCACGGTGAAGCCGATCCACGCGAGGAAATTCCCCACGTACAAGGGATTGCGGCACCACGCAAACGCCCCGTAGGTCACCAAGCGCTGCACATCGCGTGAGCGACGGCGGGTCACCGTCCCCGCCGCAGCGACGCCGGCGGTGCGGACCAGCTCACCCAGGAACACCAGCAGCAGTCCCACGGTCCACGATTGCGAGGACTGGACCCCCGGCACGAGCAACGGCACGGCCAGGAAGGGCACGGGCAGCCAGCCGCGGTTTTTGAACAAGACTTGTCCGATGCGGGCAGCAGGCGAACGTTCGGCTTCGGATACAGTGGCAGTCATCGACGGCGAGAAAAAGCGAAATGGAAAGACGCGGAGTTCGAGGGCACTACACGGGCTCGGCTAGCGTCGCGAAGAAATCAGAGAGGGCATGGGTCATCGCTGCGGGGCGCTCCACGCAGGGCAGGTGACCCGCCCCCGCGATAATCTCGATACGCACGCGCGCGGCCGCCGGAAGGGCTTCCGCGATTGCGCGCGCCTCGTGAATTGGCGTGAGCGTGTCGTCTTCTCCCACCACGACGAGTGTGGGAACGGTAATCGTGGCGAGCGTTTCCCGTGAGTCCGGGCGATCGCGGAGCGCCTGAAGCGCCCCCGTGATGCCCGCGACCGATTGCCGGGCCATCATCACCCGAAGGGCATTCACCACGTCCGGACGCCGCGCCCGCGACTCTGGCCCCAACATGCCCTCGAGTTGCGCGTCGGCGAGGGTCCGCGACCCGTCGCGCCGTACCAGCGCGATGAACGCATCACGCCGCACCCGCATCTCGTCGGAGTCGGCGCCGGCCTTGGTATCGGAGAACACGATGGCACGAATCCGATCGGGGTGTCGACGCCACATGGCCATGGTGATATAGCCCCCCATCGAGAGACCACACACCACCGCCGCCTCGATCCCCAGCCAGTCGAGCAACGCGACGACATCGTCCGCGTATTGGTCCATTGAGAAGGGACCATAGCTGCTGGAATGCCCGAACCCCCGCAGGTCCGGGGCAATACAGCGCACCTGCGGTGACAGCGACGTGCGCTGCGACGTCCAGATGGTGCGATCGTGCGGAAACCCGTGTAGAAACACCACGGGCAGCCCCTCGCCGGTGTCGTCAAAGCCAACCTGATAGCCCGCGAGATGGGCGATCATGGTGTGTTGGGCACGGCCTGACCACTGGCTATCATGGCTTTCTCCAAGGCATGCTCCCGTTCGGCCAACATGCGCAGGGGCACCAGCACCGTGGCGGTGAGCGGGACCGCCACCATCAGCCCCACGAACCCGAAGAGCAGCGTCATCAGGGCCTGCGCGACCAATGTAATGGCCGGCGGCAAATCCATCCCGCCGCGCATGAGATAGGGGATGAGCAGGTTGTTCTCCAGAAACTGAATCCCCCAGTACGCGATCAGCACGGCGAGCGCCTTTTCGGGAGAATCCACAAACGCCATGAGAATGGCCGGCACCGCGCTGAGAATCGGGCCCACGGTGGGGATGAACTCGAACAGCCCCGCAATGAAGGCCAGGGCGAATGGCGCCTTCACGTCAAGCAGCAGCAGCGCCGTCATACTCACCACGCCGATCACCACCATCGCGATCATTTGGGTGAGCAGCCACTTATGCAGCACCGTCCCAATTTCCGCCATGACATGGCGCGCGTGCGCACGCGAGGCGGCGGGCACCATCGACAGCAGCCACCCATGGTACACGTGTGGCTCGGCGCCGATGTACATGGCCAGGAACACCATCAACACGAACGCCGCGCCGGCGGCCAGTGTGTTGGACACCACCGAGACGAGATAGCGGGTCGCCCCCCCCAGCCCCTCCGTAATCCGCTGCGCAATCGCGGCACTTGGTGCGGTTGCACTGGGTGCGGTGGCCTTGGGCGACGCGGCACGTGGCGCTGCTGAATCCGGGGAGGCCGTGCGGGCGGTAGAATCGCGGAGTGGTAGCGAATCGGTAGGGAACGGGTCGCGTGCCGCTCCCGCGGCTGACTCCGGCACCGATACCGGGGGACGGCGCGCCCCCGATGCGGGCGCGGTGGCGGAGGTAATCAGCGTGCCCACGAGCCCCGACCGCTTGGAATCCACCCACGTTTCCAGCTTGTGCACCGCGTCGGGCACTTCGGTTTGGAGCAGCTTGCCTTGGCGAAGGAGCGTTGGGGCGCTCAGCGCCAGAATGCTCCCGATGGAGCCGATGGCGCCGAAGACAATGAGCGCCGAGGCAATGCCGCGCCGGATACCGAATCGCTCCAGTACATCCACGCCACGCCCCACGGCTAGACCAAAAAGGGTGGCCAAAAACACCAGGAAGACGAGGGAGCTCACCGACCAGAGCAATTGCAACCCAAACCACACGCCCAGCACCACCAGCGTCGCTTTGGCGATCTCAACGGTGCGCCAGCGTTGCCGCTCCGGGGGGGGCTCCTGCATGTCGCGGGTCATAGCGTGCAAACTACTGCGACGGTCACGCCAACGCCCTGTGGGGAAGTGGTTGGGTATTCATGCGGGAATTTCCCCCTCTCGGAGGCCTGTCGATGTACCTTTCGCGTATCCATGTCTGCCTCTGCTCCGCTGTATCTCGATACGGTCGACGCCGTCGATCAGTTTCTCGCCGATCTCTCCCCGGTTCGGGCCCTCGCCCTCGATACGGAGGGCGCGAGTTTTCACCGATTCGTTGACCGCATTTATCTGTTGCAGCTGTCCACGGATCGTCACGAAGCGGTTATTGATCCCTTACCAATCGGCAGGCCGGCTCGGCTTGGTGCCTTAATCGAAGATCCGGCGGTGGAGATCGTGTTGCACGACGCCGACTACGATTTGCGATTGCTGCATCAGGACTACGGCTGGCAGGTGAGGAACCTCTTCGACACCCGCGTGGCCGCTCAACTGCTGGGGATTCGCGCGTTCGGTCTGGCGGCGTTGCTGGAGCAGTTCTTCGGCATGAAGCTGGACAAAAAGCATCAGCGCGCCGATTGGAGCATGCGCCCGCTCACCGCCGACATGCTGGATTATGCCGCGCAAGACACGCGCCATCTGCTAGGGCTGCGCGATCAGTTACATCAACGTCTGGTGGAGAAGGGGCGTTGGCATTGGGCGCAAGAGGAATTCGTGCGGGCCGAAACGACGCGCTGGGATCCCGATCAGGCGGAGAACGGATTTTTGCGTCTGAAGGGCGCGCGCGATCTCACCCGTCGTGAGTTGGCGCGGCTGCGTGAACTGGTGAGGTGGCGCGATGCCATTGCCGCTGAACTCGACCGTGCCACCTTCCGCGTGGCCGGTAACGAGACGTTGCTTGATCTGGCGCGACTGGCACCGGGCTCACGGGACGCCCTGTTCGCGGTGAAGGGCTTTCCTCGTGGCATGCACGATGCCCGGGCGCAGGAGGCCTTGCAGGCGATCGCGCGCGCGAACGCCGTGCCCGACGCGGATTTGCCACGGTTTCCAAAGGCGGTGCGTTGGGATCGTGAAGCCGACTTCGATGATCGGGTGGCGAAGCTCAAGGCGGTGCGTGACGTCGTGGCCGTAGAGCTCGATCTCGATCCAGGGGTGTTGTGTTCACGAGATCGCATGGAAGCGGTGGTCCGTCGTCGCCCGCGTCATGTAGACGATCTTCTGGAACTCCCCGAGCTACGGAAATGGCAGGTTGAGGTGCTCGGCCCCGGTTTTGTGAAGGCCCTGGCGCCGTTTGCGACCGCCACCGACTCGCCGTATAAAGCAGACTGATGCGGGGTCTCGTGGGATCGGGGTGTGGCGTGCTGGTCGCGAGTGTTTCGGGCACGCCATAGCTGTTGAGTGTGCGCCACATCACATTGCCAAACGCCGCGAACAGGCGCGATGCATTGGATGTACCGTCTACGCGGCGAGCCTCATGGTAAGTGATGGCATGGCAAAAGCTTATGTAGTGGCGCAGGGGCATGGTGTGCGAACCGGCGGTATCGGTGTCCCGGTAAACGTGCGCGGCACGCGGAGTGCACCGCAGCGGAGTCGCCAGGCAGATCGGCGTCTCCCCTTTCTCCCGCCTCCCTCCGAATGCCCTCCACGCCACTCCGCGCCTTGAGCGTCCAGAGCCTGCGCCACTCCGTCCTTGGGCGGTTCGTCGCAGCGACCAGTGTGGTTGCCGCCATCGATTTGGTGACCAAGGCCGTGGCTGTTTTCGCCTTGGGGGAGCACGATGTGATCCCCATTACCGAATGGTTCTCGTTGTTTGTGGTGTACAACACGGCCAGCGCGGGGAGCATTCATCTCGGCCCGTTGACGGCGCAGATCAATGTGCTCATCACGTGTATTGCCGTGGGGCTCATTGTGTCTGTGGTGCCCGCGTTGTCCGCGATTGACACACGGTCCGTGCGGGCGCTCTCCCTGATCTGTGGCGGCGCGGTGGGCAATCTGTTCAGCATGCTGCTGGGCCCGGAAGGCGTGGCTGATTTCCTGGCCTTTCGCCTCAGCAGCAACACCACGCTGGTCGCGAACGTGGCGGATTTCTTTCTGTGGGGTGGCGCGGCGATGCTGGGGCCGGTGGTGTTGGTGCTTATTCGCATGGTGCGCGCCGAACAGTCCGTAAAAGCCCGGCGCAACGCGATGAAGCTGGTGTAAGCGCCGAGGGCGCTAGAAGCCCATGTAGGCGCGCACCCGAGGCTCAATCCGCTCGGGGGTCCAAGGCGGTGACCACACCAGATTCATGGTCACGTCACCGATGCCGGGAATGGTGCGAAGCTGTTGCTCCGCTTCGCCCATGATTTCAGGACCCGACGGGCACCCCGGCGACGTGAGGCTCATGTCGATTTGCACGTTGGCTCCGGTGACGTGCACCTCGTAGATCAAGCCCAGATCGACAATGTTGAGATTGAGCTCGGGATCTTTTACGCGCCGCAACACCAAGCGCGCCTGATCCGCCGTAATGGTGCCGTCGGGAGCGGCCAGCGGAGCCGCGTCGGAGGATTCCTCGAGGGCCGGCACGTCGAGGGGCGGTACCGCGTCAGCGGTGGGGTCTTGGCTCTGGTCCATGCAACAACAATAACCGACGAGTCCAGTCCCCGTTCCGCCAGCGCAACGTTACCGCGATCGCTTCCCGGATTTCTGTGCCGGCGACTTCTTCGCGGGCGCCTTCTTGGCGGTGGTCTTCTTCGCCGTGGTCTTCTTCGCTGTCGCCTTCTTGGCGGTGCTCTTCTTGGCCGTGGTCTTCTTGGCCGTGGTCTTTGACGTCACGGCCTTTCTGGACGCGGCCCGTTTCGCGGCGGCGGCCGCCGCGGCACGACGGCGCGCGGCCGCGCGGTTGGCCCGACTTGAGCGAAGTGGACGGTTCCAATCTTCCGCCACGTCGGCGCGGAAGCTCACGGGCATCGCCAGCACGCCGTTGGGATCGTCCATCACCGCGAGCACCGCGGCATCGGCGAGGTCGTTGCGCACGTCGGCGATCACCTTGCTGGGCCGACGGGCACGGGCAGCGTGCACACGATTGGTGAGCAGAATGACAAACATCTGCCGGTCGGGATCGATCCACAGGGAGGTCCCGGTAAACCCGGTATGCCCGAAGGCCCGCTCCGACATGTACTGCCCACAGCCTACGCCGCCATCACAGGTATCCCACCCGAGTGCGCGATGCCCCGCGGCCCGTTTGGTAAACAGCGCAACGGTGGAATCGGACACGATCCGCACGCCGTTGTATACCCCACCATCCAGCAGCATCTGCGCAAACACCGACAAGTCGTCGGCCGTGCTGAACAGCCCCGCGTGGCCGGCCACGCCGCCAAGGGCGTACGCGTTTTCGTCATGCACTTCACCGCGCAGGGGATACCCGCGCGGAGGGGCCAGTTCGGTGGGGGCCGTGCGTACCGTGGACAGCGGGTCGGGGCGGAAATGGGTATCCGTCATCCCCAGTTTCGCGAACACGTGGCGCTCGAGGAACACGTCAAGCGGTTGGCCGCTGGTGGCTTCGGCCACAAACCCCAGTAAGTCGGCCCCGAGGTCGGAGTACTGGTAGCAGCTGCCGGGGGCACACTGAATGGGTGAGGCCAGCACGGCAGCGCGCGCCTCGGCGGGGGTGGCCGCAATGCGCCAGAGTTCGCGCCCGGCAGGGAGCCCCGCCCGATGCGTCAACAGGTGGTGCACGGTGACCTGATCGCGCCATCCCCCTGAAAACTCGGGGAGGTAGCGTGATACCGGGGCGTCCAGCGCCACCTTCCCTTCATCGTACAGCACCATGATGGCCGTTGTGGTGGCCACCACCTTGGTGAGGGACGCTAAATCGTAAATGCTTTCCTGCGACGTGACGCGGGTGCGCCCCGTCCAGTCGAGCGAGCCGAATCCACGCGACCACACGGAAAATCCTTTTCGCCCCACCACGACGGCGGCCCCTGGATAGCCGCCGGCATCGACCCCACGCCGGACCACCCGGTCAATGGTGGACAGGCGCGCCGAGGACATGCCAACCGCTGCCGGTTCCCGTTCCGGGAGCCCGCCGGTTGCCGTTACATCGGCAGCAGCGATCACGAGTGCGGCGAGCAAAAACACCAGAAGTGGCCGTCCGTTGGGAGAAACCAGCGAAGTGCGCGTTAGCGCCTACCCTTGCAATAAAGGCGCACCGGCGCGCCCGTCAAGGATTCTCCATGGTTTACGAGCCAGAAGTGCGATCGTCACGCCGAATGTCGTGCGGCTGCGCTATTTCAGGCTTCCGGCAGGAACGGCATACAGCAGCCGCACCGTGGCCCGGTCGGCCTCGCTGAGATCGCGCACCCGCACCCGGGCCGACATGATGTGTTCCGGGGAGTCGGCGTGATCGAGGCCAAGGAGATGCCCCACTTCATGCAAAGCCATCGCGCGCAGCTGCGTTGGCGTGACGAACCCGCCGCCCGGATACCAGAGCGCGAGCTGAATGTCACTCGCCACCAGCCAATAGGCGGCGTTGCGGCTCCAGGTGGTCCGGCCGCTGATGCCTTCGGCAAAGGCGCGGGTAAAGCGCACATGGATGTCGGCGCGTGCGGAATCGGTCACAAAGGTGAAGCGCACGGGAATGCCGGTTTGCACCCAGGTGTCGAACGCGTCCCGCACCACCGCCAGGTAGTCGGGCGTCCATCCCTCCAGACTGGTGCCTTCGCGAATGAACACCCGCAACGGGCGCGTGGTGCGGTCGGGCCAACGTGCGAGCGCGGAATCGCGCGACCGGAGGAGGGCGGGCATGTACGTCCCGGCCATGCCGGGCGCGAGGCGACGGCGCATTTCATACGCCGGCACGGCGGGGCGATTATCGAGCGCCGTCGACGCCAAGCCCACCAGCACTTCGGCTCCGTGACGCTTTTCGCGCGGCTCAGGGCGCTCGCCACCGATCAGGGAACGGAGATCGTGCAGGCTCACGGGCGACCACTCGTCAATCGCGCCGGCCGCTTCGCTCTGGGTTGCGGCCGCCGTCACCTGAAGACTTTGCCCGCCGATAAAGCAGGCCAAGCCAACCACACAGCAGGCGAGCAACGTTTCCGCAGTTTTCATTCGAATCGTGCTAGGGGTGCGGCGGTCCCTCCGCGAGGAAGGTGTCCACGGCCGTGAAAAACGCGTCGGGAGCCTCCCAGAAGGGATTGTGCCCCGCCTCCGCGATGGGCAGCAGACGGGCCTGAGGCAGGAGCCCCGCCGTACGGGTTGCTTCGGCCAGTGGTAGCACGTCCTCCGCTCCATGCACGACGAGTGTTGGCGTGGACAGGTCACGGAGCGTGTCACGCCAGTCGTACCCCTCACGGCGAAGCCTCGCCGCCACCACCGCGCCGACGGCGCTCGTCCCGGCCGGTGGTGTGACACTCATCGCGAACCCGGGGTCGGCAAACCACGCGGGAAAGAAGGCCTGCGCATAGCGCGCGTGCGTGTGGAGATCAGGGTGCGCGAGCTGCTGCGTGTCGAAGCTGGCAAGTTGCGCCCGTGTGGGGCCCGTAAGCCGCGCAACGCCCGCGTCGTGCAGCGGCGGGAGCCATGCGCTGGTGATGCCCACGGCATTCACCAACACCAGGCGACGCGTGCCCACGAGGTCCTGCGCCGTGGCCAGCATGGCGATGCCGCCGCCCCAGGAGTGGCCGAGCACGTCCCACTGGGTGATGCCAAGCGCGGCACGGAGCGCCGGGACATCACCGGCATCGAATTCAATGCGCGACGCCTGCATACCCGGCGGCGAGGCGCTACGGCCGCGGCCGCGTTGATCGAAGAAGATGAGCTGCCGATGGGTGGCGAGCGCGGCCAGTGCGGGCCAGAGCAAGCTGTGATCGAACAACAAGCCGCCGTTGATGCACAGCAGCGGGACGGTGCCCGCCACGGTGGGCGTGCGATAGACCGCGAAGTCGAGGCCGCGCGCACGCACCGTGTGATGCACCAACGGAGGGCGCGGACCGAGTGTCCGACGAAACGCGAGATAGCGGGTAAGCGCGGGGCTGCTCATGCGATGCTCATGCGACGCTTACGTCCATGGTACAACGGCATCGACCAGTCGTCCGGT
>CANHTA010000121.1 GCA_947463135.1 Gemmatimonadota bacterium | reverse complement strand
GCCGCGTGGCGTGCCTTTGGCGAACGGGCCGAAATCGCGCAGGCGTGGCTGGTGGCGCGGGACGCGTGGAGTGCGCTGTTTGCGCAGCGGCGT
The DNA here is from genome assembly GCA_947463135.1 of Gemmatimonadota bacterium. Classification (GTDB taxonomy): domain Bacteria; phylum Gemmatimonadota; class Gemmatimonadetes; order Gemmatimonadales; family Gemmatimonadaceae; genus Gemmatimonas. Next base: position 8,782 of record CANHTA010000121.1, on the reverse strand, counting down.
GATCTCGAGTCGCAGCAGCGGGCCGCCCAGGCCGCGCTCAATGCCGGCGACGCCAGCGGCGCGCTGCAGTTGGTGGCGCGCTCGGGGCCCGGCAGCGAGACGGTCCGCGCGCGTGCGCTGCTCCCCATTGAACTGTCGGCACTGGGTGAACTCGGCCGCGCCGCTGAGGCACAGAAGCGTCTTGATGCCTCGGGTGCCCTGTTGGACGAAACCGCCCGCACCGCGATGGCGCGCCCGCTGGTGAGCGCGTATTTGCGCGCCGGCGATGTGCCCCGCGCCAAGGCGGCGGTACGGGGCACTGATCTTGAGGACGACGACGAAACGATTGGTTGGCTGGCCCTCTACGACGGGGACCTGGCCACGGCGCGCAAGCGGTTGGTGCGCGCGGCCACGCAGCGCGGGGAGCTCGTGGACGCCCTCGGGATCCTCGCCCGCGCGCGGGTGGATCAGTCTCCGGGGCTAGGCGCCGCGTTTCTCGCGTTGGCGCGCCGTGACTCCGCCGGTGCCGCGGCGCGGTTCATTGCCTTGTCGGATTCCGTGGGGCCGGCGGCGCCGGCGCTGCTGTCCCTCGCGGCACGGTTGTCCCCCAGTGCGGGGGCCATGGTGCTCTGGGATCGCATCGTTGCCACGTGGCCGAAGAGCCCAGAGGCGCCGGAAGCGCTGCTCGCTTCGGCCCGCGCGTTACTGAAAACCGGCGACCTCACCGGGGCCACGACGCGCTTTGAAACGTTGCTGCTGGACTATCCCACCAGCGCGCTCACGCCACAGGCGCGCCGCGAACTTGAGCGCATGAAGGGACGCGTTCCCCCGGCGCCGTTGGGGGCCGTCACGCCATGAGCGCCTCCGGGTACATTGCTCATATGCCCTCGTGCACACGAATTGCGGCCTCACGCCGCCTCCTCTCGGTCGTCCTCCTCGCGGTGCTCGCGCTGACAACGGCGCGATCGTCGTTGGCGCAGTCGATGCTGCTGCCAATGGACGATAGCCAGCGGAATCACCTCAAAGCCTATGGGGTGACCTACCAGGCCTTGAAAAACGGGCAAAAGGCGGAGTGGCTGCTCAACTATCGGGGGGGCTCCTTCCTGCTCCCCGATGCGCCGGAGTTGCGCCGACGTGCCGCGCTCGATGGCGTGAGCATCGAGCTCCTGACCGATGCCGCCGTCGCGTCCATACGCGCGGAGGTGGCCGGCGGGAATATGGACGCCGTCGTGCTGGAGCGCGCACCGAAGATTGCGATCTACCGACCGGTGGATCAGCCACCCTGGGACGACGCCGTCACACTGGCGCTCACCTATGCCGGCATCGAGTTCACGTCAGTGTGGGACGACGCGGTGATGCAGGGGGAGCTGTCGAAGTACGACTGGGTGCACCTCCATCATGAGGACTTCACCGGCCAATTCAACAAGCTGTATCTGGCCTATCGCGATGCCCCGTGGTTTGTCGCGCAGCGCGAGCGGGATATGGCCATGGCCAAGCGGTTCGGAAAGTCCGACGTGCCGGGGCTCAAGAAAGGGGTTGCCGATAACATCCGCAGCTTTGTGGACCGCGGCGGTTTTCTGTTTGCCATGTGTGGCGCCACGGAATCCCTCGACCTGGCCATCGCAGCGTTTACCGTAGACATCGCCGGCCCCTTCTCTGACGGATCACCCCCCGCCTCCGATGCCGACGCGCGTATGGATTGGACGCGGGCGCTCGCCTTCAGTGGGGCGCACGTCGAGCCCTCTCCGTACATCAACGCGCTGAGCGACATCGACGGACATCAGGTGAATGTGCCGGCGCGCCGTCAGCCGTTAGGCACCTTCACCCTGTTCGATTTCTCGGCCAAGCTCGATCCCGTGGCCACGATGCTGGTGCAGAACCACCGGTCGGTTGTCCCCGACTATTACGGCGTGACTACCAGCTTCAACCGTGCCGTGATCAAGCCCGGTGTCACCCTGCTGGCCAGCGAAGATGGGGCACCGTGGAGCAAGTATCTGCATGGGGACTACGGCAAGGGGTCATGGACCTTTCTCGGCGGTCATGATCCGGAAGACCCGCAGCACGCCATCGGCAGCGCGCCCACCGATCTCTCGTTGCATCCCAACTCGCCGGGCTATCGCTTGATTCTGAACAACGTCTTGTTCCCTGCTGCCAAGAAAAAGCCGCGGAAGACGTGACCGGTAAGCGCGTGGTGAAGACCGGCGCGCCGTCGACGGGTGTGACACGGTTGTCCCCCAAAGCGGCGAGTGCGGTGCGGGTGGCGATCAAATTGGCCGGTGGCAACGAAGTGTGTTTCGTGTGCACGGTTGATGACGACAATCTGATTACCACGGCGCGTGTGGTGTTCCGCGGCGACATCGGAAGCGTGCTCGCGCTGCCAGGGGTAGCCGAGCGCGGTGAACTCATGTTGCACAACCATCCGTCGGGACTCCTTGAGCCCAGCGGCGCGGATCTCGAGGTTGCCTCGCGGATTCATGGGAATGGCGTTGGGTTTGCCATTGTCGACAACGAGGCGACGCGCGTGTATGTCGTGGCTGAGGTCCCTCGTGGCAAAGTCCTGCTCCCCGTGTCGCTGGATGACGTCGATGTGACGTTGGGGCCATACGGACTCGTGGCGCAGGCCATGCGACCGCGGCACGGTGCGCGCGATTATGAGGACCGGCCGAGCCAGCGTGCCATGGCCGCCGCGGTGGCCGACACCTTCAACACCGGTGGAGTGGCGCTGCTGGAAGCCGGCACCGGTGTAGGGAAGTCGCTGGGGTATCTCGTGCCCGCATTGCGCTGGGCGGCGGCCAATGGCGAGCGCACCATCGTGTCCACCAACACGATTACGCTGCAAGAGCAGTTAGTGGCGAAGGATCTCCCCTTCCTGCAACGCGCCCTCACCGATCAGAAGGTGCGTTTCGCGCTGCTCAAGGGGTGGCGCAATTATCTCTGCCGCATGCGGCTGGAGCAGGCACGTGGGGCAGGGGCGGCGCTGTTTGATGATGGCGGCGCCGGTGATGTGGAGCAGATCGCCGCATGGGCGGAGACGACGCAGGACGGCTCGCTGGCCGACATGGCAACGCCCCCCCGTCCGGATGTGTGGGATGAGGTGGCCGCCGAGCCCGACTTGTGCGGGCGCATGAAGTGCCAGTTCTATGACAGCTGCTTTCTCTTCAAGGCGCGCAAAGAGGCCGCAGCCGCTGATGTCGTGGTGGTGAATCACCATCTCCTCATGTCTGATGTGGCGGTGCGCCGTCAAGCACAGAATTGGGAGGATGCGGCTGTGTTGCCGGCGTACAAGCGCCTGGTGATTGACGAAGGGCATCATCTTGAGGACGCGGCGGCGTCGCACTTGGGGAGTTCCATCACGCGACGTGCGCTGGCTCGCTTGTTCAATCGGCTGGAGCGGCGCGGCAAAGGCTTGTTGCCGGCGCTGGCGGCGAAACTCGGTGGCTACCGCGATCTGCACAGCGTGGCGAGCTACGATCTGGTGCGCGACCGGATGTACTCCAGTGCGGCCACGGCGCGCGACCGGACCCAGCTGTTGTTTGAACTGTTGTCGGCCGTGCTTGAAGGCACGGGGGCGCCCGTGCTGCGGCTCACCGACGACTTTCAACAGCATCCCCTGTGGCTCAACGGGATCGAGGGGACGCTGAAGGAGTTGCTGGTGGAAATCGGCGCGTTGCAGGATGGACTCCGCTTAGTAACCGATCGGCTGGAGAGTGATTCCAAGCGAAGTGAGGAGATGGCGCCGCTGCTCAACGAGGTGCGTGCGGTTACGCGTCGACTCGCCGGCGCAGGGGATTCCCTGTCGCGTGGCCTCCAGCAGCCAAAGGAGAAGGACCCCGTTGTGCGGTGGATGGAGTTTCAGGGTAAGCCCACGGCGAACGAGCGCAATGTGGCCGTGCATTGTGTGCCCTTGGATCTCGCACCGGTGCTGCGCGATGATCTGTTTGGTCGGGTCGCCACCACGGTGATTACCAGTGCCACCCTGTCCACCGATGGCGGGTTTGCGTTTCTCGAGCGGCGTCTCGGCCTCGATCAAACGGCGAAGCCAACCCGGAGCGCGATCTTCCCATCGCCGTTCAACTATCCGCAACAGGCGTTACTGGTCGTGCCGACTGATCTGCCCGCCCCCAACGAACATCCGCGTGAGCATATGGCTGCGGTGGTGCAGCAGCTGCAGGACCTCATGGTGGCCAGCGACGGCGGAGTGTTTGCGCTCTTTACCAGCCATCGGGACGTGCGCGAGACGGCGCAGCAGTTGCGCGCGCTCGGCCTTGACGGGCCCAATCCCTTGCTGGTGCATGGCGAAGAGCCGCGTGATGTCTTGTTGCAGCGCTTCCGGGACTCCGGGCGCGCCGTACTGCTGGGGACGGCCACGTTCTGGGAAGGGGTGGATGTCCCGGGCGATGCGCTGCGTGGGCTCCTCATTGCGAAGCTCCCGTTTCGCGTGCCCACGGAGCCGATGGTGGCGGCGCAGTGCGAGGCCATCGAAGCGCGCGGTGGGAATGCGTTTGTGGAGTTTATGCTTCCGCACGCCTCGCTCCGTCTCAAGCAGGGCTTCGGGCGCCTCATCCGAACGGCCACCGACGCCGGGGTGGTCGTCCTCAGTGATCCCCGGGTGATGACCAAGCGGTATGGTCGCGATCTCCTGGATTCGCTGCCCCCTGCGGCGCGTATCACGGGGCCATGGGGTGAGGTGCGGCACGAGGTGTCTCGGTTCTATGCGAGCGGTCGCACGGCAGGATAGCTTTTATACAGTCAGACATGCGACCCACGACCTAGCCCATTCGAGCTCCCATGCATACCCCGTCCAAAATTGTGTGCGTCGGCCGTAACTACGTCGCCCATGCCCGTGAAATGGGTACCGACGTGCCCGCCGAACCGATGTTCTTTCTCAAGCCACCGTCGTCGATTATCCGCGATGGCGAGGCGATCGTGCTGCACCCCATCTCCACGCATATCGAGTTTGAGGGGGAGATTGCGTTGGTGATTGGCCGTCGGCTCACGAAGGTGACGGAGGAAGAAGCCATTGCCGGGATTGCCGGTGTGGTGGCACTCAACGATGTCACCGCACGTGACTTGCAGCGCAGCGATAGTCAGTGGGCGCGCGCCAAAGGAATGGACACGTTCTGCCCCATCGGCGCGGAGAGCCCGGTCCCGGCCGATTTGTCGGGCATCACGTTGATTACCCGCGTGAACGGGGTGGAGTGTCAGCGTGCCACGGCCGCGGATATGGTGTTTCCAATCCCCATGCTGCTGTCGTTCATTTCCCAGTTCCTGACGTTGGAACCGGGTGACATTGTGGCAACCGGCACGCCAGCGGGGACCAAAGCCATTCATCCCGGCGATGTGGTCGAGGTGGAGTTGGTGGGGCTCAGTATCGTGACGAATCCCGTGGTCGCGGGCACCTGAGTCCCGATTTCGGGTATCTTTGTCGCACATGTCCGACTCTCCTCCCCCACGCGACTCGTCAGCTCCTGCATCGGAGTCGTCGTCTGCGCCCGCGCCGCACCGGCGGGTGCTCCCCGCGCGCGCGCGCGTAGGGGGAGCCGTGCGCGAGCGGCAGCGTGCGTCTCGTGCGGTGCTGCTTGCGGTTGGTTTGCACCTCGTTGTCGGCGTGGTGATGGTGCAGTTGCTCACGTTCGGTCACGGCATTCCGTCGTGGCTTCGCTTCGGATCGCGCGATCAGGTGCTCGAGGAGCGGTTGACGTACGTGGCCCCGCGTGTGCCGGTGACGCCGACGCCGAAGACGGTGGTTCCGCCTCCGCGCGTTGCGGCGACGCCGAACACCGTGGGCGCGCCGTTCACGAGTGCCACCGTGGAGCCGCCAGTGGCGGCCGCGGGGGCGGCTCCGCGGGACACGGGGAGTGGCGCAGGGGTCGCCGCTGGCGAGGGACTGGGCAATGGGAATCCCGCTGTGCGCGGCATGCGTCCGGGATATTTCGATGGGCGGGTCTGGCGCGACCCGGTCATTGTTGGCAGTGGTGCCGGTGGCGGTGGTGGCGACCGGGCCGACAACCTCGACAGCATCATGGGGTTCATGCTCACGCAGGCCGCCGACTCGCTCGATTCACTCAATCGTGCGCAAGGTCGTACGGGACGTCCCCCCGGGGACTGGACCAAGACCGACAAGAACGGGCAGAAGTGGGGCTGGGATCAGCAGGGCATCCGGTTAGGCAAGGTGATGATTCCGAATGCGCTGTTGGCGCTGCTGCCGCTCAATGCCGCCACTGCGGGACGGATGAGTGGCAACATGTCGCAAATGGACGCCGATCGGCGTTTGGCGGCGTCGCGCGCGGACATCATGCGTATGTCTGAGCGCGGGCTTGGTGAAGCGGATTTCCGCAAGATTGCAAACGAACTGCGGGATCGCCGCGAATCAGAACGGCGCAACCGCCTGAAGGCACCAAGTGCCACGGTTGCCGCCCCGCTGAAAAGCGGCGGTGAGAATAAGTAGCCCCGGCGCTTACGCGTCCTTCGACAAAAACGCCACGGCCGCCCCGATGCGCGCCAGCGAATGGTCCCGCCCCACGTACAACAGCACATCAAAAATGCCCGGGCTCACCGTCTTGCCGGTGAGCGCCACCCGCAGCGGCTGAAAGATCTTGCCGCCGGAGATGCCTTTCTCTTCGGCCAGCTTCCGGAGCGCGTCTTCCATGGCGGCCGGTTCCCACTGCTCCAGCGTGGCTAGCCGATCGTGCGTGGCCTGCAGGATTTCGGCCGTCACGGCGGCATCACGCCACTGCTTGCCGATGGCCTCGGGCTCGTACTCCACCGTGGCGCCGAAGAAGGTGGTTGCCAACGGTATCATCTCGTCGGTGAGACGGGCCCGCACGCGCAGCAACTCCAGCACACCGTGAAACCACTCGGGGCGTGACGCCAGCTCGGCCACGGTGGCCAGCCCGGCTTTCTCGAACAACGGCGCCACCACATGGCCCAACTCCGCAATCGGCATCAGCGCCAGATGCTGGCCATTCATCCACTCCAACTTCTTCGTATCGAAGATCGCGGCCTTCGCGTGCAAGCCCTGCACACTGAATCGTTCGATGAGCTCCGGAAGCAGCATCACCTCCGTGTCGTCACCGGGCGACCAGCCAAGCAGCGCGAGAAAGTTCAGCATGGCCTGCGGCAGAAACCCTAAATGCTGGTAGTCGCCCACCGCCGTGGCACCATGACGCTTGGAGAGCTTCTTCCCATCGGCGCCGTGAATCATGGGCACATGCCCGAATTGCGGCACCTCAGCGCCCAGCGCGCGGTACAGCAAAATCTGCTTGGGCGTGTTTGAGATGTGATCATCCCCGCGCATCACCAGCGTGATGCGCATCGCGATATCGTCCGACACCACCGCCATGTTGTACACCGGCGTGCCATCCGAGCGGAGAATGATGAAATCCTCGATGTCCTTATTCGGAAACGCGATGCGCTCGTGCACGAGATCATGCCATTCGGTATAGCCGTCGGGCACTTTGAAGCGAATGGCGTAGGGCTCCTGACGGGCGAGCCTCTCGGCGATGTCGGCCTCGCTCAGCATGGTGGCTGCGCGATCAACGCGGTACGCCTCACCGCGCGCTTCGGCTTCGGCGCGCAGACGTTCCGTTTCCGCGGCCGGTGTGAAGTCCCGGTATGCAGCACCGCTGGCGAGCAAACGGTGGGCGTCGGCGTAGTGCCGCTCCACGTTGGCCCCCTGATAGACAACCTCTTCATCCCAGGTGAGGCCGAGCCACGCGAGGCCCTCGAAGATGGCGCGCGTGCTCTCGTCGGTGCTGCGGGCGCGATCGGTGTCCTCAATCCGGAGCAGGAACTCGCCGTCAAACTTCTTGGCGTAGAGCCAATTGAACAGGGCGGTGCGGGCGCCACCGACGTGCAGAAAACCGGTCGGAGACGGAGCGAAGCGGACACGGGGGCGCTTCACGAGGGGCTCAGACGACGACATAAGTTCGGCAGGCCGAAGGGTCGGGAAGGCAAGAGGAGTAGGCACAAAACAACGCGGGCCCGCCGACAGTGCAGCGGACCCGCGTAGCGGAGAGGGCGGGATTCGAACCCGCGATAGAGGTTGACCCCCTATGCCGGTTTAGCAAACCGGTGCCTTCAGCCTCTCGGCCACCCCTCCCAAGCATGCTGACGTTTCCCAAGGGATTCGTGGCAGGCCCGTTGTACTTCAGACCAGCAATCTCACCCGCGGACCTGCCGCGGTCAACCGGCTGCGCGACATGTCCGGGCGTGGTGGTCTGCTTACCAGTCCAGCCGGGTAATCATCCCGCCACCGCCCACGATCCACGCGCGCGTGCCCACCGCGCTGACGCCCGTGGTGACGGCGGACATGAGGGTGCGCCAGCTGCGCGCGGCATCGCTGGTGATGAAGGCGCCGCCGTAACTGGTCACGACCGCCGTTTCCGCGCCCGCGCCGGGCACCCACGCCACCCCGACCAAGGCGCCAGGCAGGGGTGGGCGGGTGCGCAGCTCCCACGTCTCGCCCGCATCAGTGGTGAGGCCGATGACGGCCGTGGAGCTGTCCGTGCGCAAACGGTTGATGTCGGCGGCAACAGCCAAACCGGTTTCGCCGTCTCTGAAGGCGAGCCCGGTGAGTCCAGCCACAGCACCGCGTACGAACGGGGTGCTCTTCACTGCCCACGTACGGCCCCCATCGCGGCTGCGGAACAGTCGCGCTCCCGGAGAGCCGGTGGCGATGAACACCGTGCGGGCGTCCGCATGCGTGACGCACAAGCCGCTGGCGGCAAACGCGCCTTCACCGGGCTGTGGCGCGGGGACCACCGCCGGCGGGAGAAGGTGCCATGCCGCACCGTCGGTGTCG
>CANHTA010000120.1 GCA_947463135.1 Gemmatimonadota bacterium | reverse complement strand
GCTCTTCCGCTATGGCGCCGGCGGCATGCTTGGTCCGGGCACGCAGTTTGTCAGCCCGATCGCCCTCGATGACGAGATCGGGGCTATCCACTTCTGTCTCATGCGCGACGATATCCGTGGGCCGGTGAATCTGGTGGCGCCCACCGCCGTGACGAACGCCGAGTATACGAGGGTGCTGGGGCGGGTGATGCGTCGCCCAACGCTCGCGCATGCGCCGGCGTTTGCGCTGCGCTTGGCGCTGGGTGACGAAATGGCCAACCTCACCGTGCTGGCGAGTCAGCGGGTGGATCCCCGCGTGTTACGCGAGGCGGGGTTTGTGTGGCGCCTGCCGGAGCTGGAGGCGATGTTGCGCTTTGAATTGGGTGAGTAGCGTACGCAGCCACCATGGGCGCCTCGCCCGGCGCTGCAAACGGCCGCGTTCGCCGATAGCTGACACTTTCCCAAGCGCGTCCCGTAGTATTTTGTAACCCTATGAACGCCATCCTGCTCGAGAGCGCCCTCTTCATCGCCCTGCTGGCGGTTGTCGGCGCTCTTGTTTTTTCGGCGCTGGGCCGTACCCCATTTGGCCGCCGGATTCGGCAGACGGCCAATCGGAAGCGCATTGACCGTCAGGCCGATCTCACCTGTCCCATTCACGGGTTGCAGCGCGAAGCCGATCTCGTGCGCCTCCCCACGGGTGAGCCGTTGTGTTCTCATTGCTACCAGGAGGCCGTCCGTGGCCACATCGATTGATTCGACGCTCGACGAACTGCGCAGCTCCATGCGCAACCCGCTCAACCGCTTCTCGGGTGGTGGAGGCGACGGGGCCGGCGCGTTTAAAAAGCTCGCCGCCGCGTTGGTGGTATTGGTCGTGCTGCTGTTTCTGGTGCGTCCGTCCCTCGCGTATATCGAACCGGGTCACGTCGGTATTGTGATTCATCGGGGCGGTGGCGGCGTGGATCCCACGCCGTTGGGCCCGGGCTTCCATCTGCGCAATCCGCTCATGACGCAGATTCAGGAGTATCCCACGTTCATGCAAACGTTGGTGCTCACGAAGGAGGCCACTGAGGGATCACCGCAGAATGACGAGATCAACGTGAATTCGGTGGAAGGACAGCCGCTGTCGCTTGATGTCTCCATGAGCTTCGAGCTCCGTGCCGACAAGGTGCCGCAGCTGTATCAGACCTTCCGCACCGATGTCCAAACCATTGCGCACGGCTACATCCGGCAGGCCATCCGTCAATCGCTGCAGGAAGTGGTGGGCAATGAGGAGATCGCCGCCATTCTCGGCCCGAAGAAGGCCGAGGTGGTTGTCCGCTCCCAGGCCAATCTGCAGAAGCGGCTCGACCCGTATGGGATTGATGTGCGTCAGTTCACGCTGAATGAATTCCGTGCACCGAAAGCCGTGATGGACGCGATCTCCCTCAAGAACGTGATGCAGCAGCAAGCGCTGACGGCGCAGAATGAGCTGCAGAAGAACACCTTTCAGGCGCAGGGCGACAGCATTAAGGCGGTGGGTCGCGCCAAGGCGATCATGGCGGAAGCGGAAGCGCAGGCGCGCGCGAATGATCTGCTCTCACGCAGTATCACGAATACGCTGGTGCAGTATGAGATGGCCAAGCGCTGGAACGGGCAGATGCCGCAGGTGACCGGCGGCGCCATGCCCATGTTGCAGCTTCCCGGCAGCAAACAACCGGAGTAAGCACGATGCCAGTGGTGTCCTTTGACGCGCTCCCCGACAGCGCACGGGTGTGGGTATTTGGGGCCGCCAACCCGGTGACGGATGCGGCAGCGGAGTCGTTGTTGGCCACCGTTGACGCGCACCTCGCCACGTGGCGCGCCCATGGCGCCCCGTTGGTGTGCGCGCGTGACTGGCGAGAGCACCGGTTTCTGGTGGTTGGGGTCGATGAAGCGGCCACCGGGGCCACCGGCTGCTCCATTGACGGCCTCTTTCATGTGCTGCGCGACCTCGAAACCGTGGTCGGCACCACGCTGGTTGGTGGTGGCACGGTGTATTGGCGTGATGCCCAGGGCGCGGTGGTGAGTGGCCCCCGCTCGGCATTCCGTGAGGCGGCCGCCGGTGGTGCGGTGGCGGCGGCCTCACAGGTGTTTGACACCACGGTCACTACGGCTGGTGCATATCGCTCGGCGTTTGCGCGCACGGCGGCCGACAGCTGGCATGCGAAGTTGCTGCCGGTGGGGTGATGCGCGCGTTAACGCAAAAACTCATCCAGACGCGCCGCGACAAATGCGTGGTCGGTGAGCTCCGGATACTGCACTGACAACCGCGCCAACGCCTCGCCTTGTCCGGGGGAGAGCTGCTCGTGCGTGTCAAAGGTCCAGGTGCCGCGCACGAGGCCATGCAGGCGCAGCACTTCAAGAATGCCGGGCAGGCAGCCGCGGTAGCCGTTGGCGGCATCGAAGATCACCGCGTTCGCCATCGTGAGCGCGGCACCGTGGGTGAGCCACTCGCGTGGGACGGTATCGGCCCCCGACGCGCGCCAGCGCTGAATGGCTTCCAGCAGCTCTACGGCGCGCGAGGTCCAGACGGCCCACTGTCCTAACAGGCCGCCCACAAAGTGCCGCGTGGTGGCACGGCCGCCAGTGGTCACGGGGACGTCGGTGAGCAGATCCGGCACAATCGCGTCGTCGTTGCCGGTGTAGAGCGCAATGTCCTCGCGCCCCGCATCGGCGATCGCCCGCACCACATCGAGGGTGGCGTAGCGATTGAATGGGGCCACCTTGATGGCCACCACCTGCTGGATTTCGGCGAATTCACGCCAAAAGGCATACGACAGACGGCGTCCCCCAACCGCCGGCTGCAGATAGAATCCAAACAGCGGCAACACCTCGGCCACCCGCGCGCAGTGCGCGAGAATGGCGGCATCGGTGGCATCGCGCCACGCCCCCAATGACAACAGCGCACAATGGTAGCCAAGCGCGTGGGCAATGCCAGCTTCGCGCACCGCCTGCGCGGTGTCGCCGATGACGCCCGCGACGCGCACGAACGGACGCGGACTCCGCGCGAGCGCTTCGTTGGCGGTTTCGGCGGCAAGCGCCAACACGGGGCGATAGAGCCCGATCTTGGCGTCGTGAATGGGAAAGCCGGTGGTGTGGACGCCAACGGCCATGCCACCGGCCCCCGCGGCGATATAGTAGCGCGTCAGGGCCCGCTGATGCCGCTCGTCGAGTGCACGCGTGGGCAACAGCGCCAAGGGGTGCGCTGGAATGACCTGACCACGATGCAGGTGCTGCCGGATGTCCACGTGGTGCGCCAGAAGCGGCTCAGTATCGGCCATCACGGACCTCGAATTTCGTGGGCGCCGACAGCACGCGGCCGTTACTCCGCAGCCACTTGACCGCCCACGAACAGAGGGTGTCGAGTGGCATAGGCGTCTGCGGCAGCAGCTCGGTGAGCCGCGCGGTGTTGGCGATCAGGGCATCCTCACGCGGCGTGCCGGTAAAAACCGGGGCGACGCCGGCGATGGTACCGATGCGCTCTGCGAGATCGCGCACGGCCACTACCGGGCCGGTCACGTTCAACGCCACCGCGCCGTGAGCCCCGGTTGGCACGGCGGCCGCGGAGAGCGCGCGGAGCGCCAGTTGGTTGGCGTCCCCTTGCCAGATCACGTTGACGAACGCGGTGTCGAGTGGCACCGGTATGCCGTGCAGCACCTGGCGCGCGATGTCGGTTACCACCCCGTAGCGTAAATCGCAGGCGTAAAACAACCGGTACAACAGCAACGGGCTGTGCGTCCGCTGTGCGATTGCGGTAAAGACGCGCTCCCGGCCAATACACGATGCGGCATACTCGCCGTCGGGGACCAAGGCGTCCTCCTCGCGGGCACCGCCGCGGTTAACCGGCTGCCGTCCGTACACGTTGCCCGTGGAGAAGCACACGATGCGCGACCCGGCAAATCGCTGCGCGGCAAGCGCCGACGCAACGACGTTCTGCGTCCAGGTGCCAACGGGGTCTCCGGTGGAACCAAACTTCTGGCCGGCCATCCAGAGCACGGTGGGGGCCGCCGGGAGCGCCGCCACGGCGGCGGGATCGGCGAGGTCGGCGCGTATGGTGTGTACGCCATGCGCCTGCAACGCGCTTTCGGTGGCGGGGTTGGAAAAACGCGACACGGCCATCACGCGCCGCGTTGCATCGGCGATGGCGCGTCGGGCCATACGGGCCACTGTTGGTCCCATCTTCCCGCCGGCGCCCAACACCAGCACATCGCCCTGGAGTGCGGCCAACGCGCTGATGGTGTGTTCGTCGGGCGCGGAGAGCAGCGTGTCGAGCGCCGTCTCGCTGGTTGGCGCCTCAGGGGGTACGGCTACCTCAGCCAGCGGTCACCCCGGCTGGTTCGTCCCCCACCGGTAGCCCCAACTCGGCCGCGAGCAGTCGGCGAGCGGCTTCAATACGCTCCCGCGTGAGTTGCTTGAGCGCCCCCACGTCGGCCAGCGTCATGCCGGTGGTGGCAATGGGCTCCAGCAGCTGGGCCATGGCGCGCGCGGGCAGAAAGCGAAACGTTCCCTTGGCCATCGCGAAGCGGGTCCCCGCCACCGCGATGGGCAGGATGGGGACACCGGCTTCAATCGCGAGGCGAAACGCCCCGTCTTTGAACGGCAGCATGTCCCACGACCGGGAGCGCGTACCCTCGGGGAAGATCATCACGGACACGCGTTTCTTGAGCCGGTCGCGGCATTGCATGATCGCGTCGGCGGCCGAGTCGCGGTTGCCGCGCACCAGTTTGATGTCGCCGGCCATCTGCATCATCCAGCCCATGCAGGGGATGTTGAACATGGTGTCTTTGCTCAGCCATTTCATTTCCCACGGGAAGCAGCTGATGAGAAAGACATCGGCATACGACTCGTGGTTGGCGACCACCACATAGGGGCGTCGTGCATCGGTGAGCGTGCCGCGGGTGCGGAAACGCCAGAGGCTGTTGAGCCGGAGGGCCGTGACGCCCACCACGCGAAAGGCGCGACCGGCCGCATAGCGACCGGGATCGAAGGGCGCGGTGCAGGCATAGATCACGGCCACAATGGGTGTGCCGAGGATGACGACGAGCACCGTTTCGGTCCACGCCCACCAGTTTTGCAGCGTCCGCGCCATCCGCATGAGGGGCTCAGCCTGCGGGTGTGATGTCCGGAGCGTCCATGGGGTCAGCCGGGTCAATGAAGCCCATGGCCTTGTGAGAACCGTCGCAGAACGGCTTGACCTGCGACGCGCCGCAGCGGCAGAGGGACATGGGACGCCCTTCGGCACGGGGCGGAATGACGGTGCCCTCGGAATCCACGAGGACAATCTGGGCGGCATCGTCGGCGGAGATACCGAGCGACCCGTTTTTGCGGACGGTAATGGTGATGGGCATAGCGTGGGGTAGCGGGGAGGAAGACAAGCGGAACTACGGAACAACGGGTGACGGGCGTGCTAGGATCCCGCGGACGGAGCGGGGGGGTGCAGGGCGCTCCGTTTGAGGCGGGCAATCATGGCGGAGAGCCCGGATTCCCGGGCGCCGAGCCCGATGTCGTGCATGAGGAGACGGACGACATCGGTTGGCAAGGCGAGTGTGACGGCGGGGGGCTGATGGTTGACGGCGGCGAAGATGATCGCCAGCACGGCGGCCACCGTTGGTGACTGTCGGGCGTTTACGTCGGCGTAGAAATGGAGCGTGCCGTCGGGGCCCCACTCCGGAAAGATATCCACCCGGGTCTGGCATTCGGGCACCGTGAAGGGGGCCCGATCGAGCCCCGCCAGGCGTTCGGGGAGCGGCTCCAGCTTTTTCGACCATCCCAACAGCGCTTGCATCTTGTCGTCCCGATCCAGCAGGCGGAATTGGCGCAAGGTGCGGGCAAGCGCTGGTGGCAGCGCCTCGTTGGCGGAGGATGCGTCGGTGTGCGATGGCGGGGTGGCGTGCGACATGCTGGAATGCAATGTTGCGTGGGTCGACCGGTCAAGCGTGTCTGGCGCAGTAGCTCTCTTCTCTTCGCGAGTGCCGTGGTGATGGTGCGTGCGTATGTCTTCATGGCCTTCGGGCTGCCGTTTTTGCTGAGCGGCTGCTCGGGGTCTCCGGTGCCCGAGACGGCGGTGGGCACGCTGGAAATGGTGGAAGTGGATGTTGGTCCGCTTCAGCCCGCCCGTGCGCTCCGGGTGTTGGTACAGGAAGGGGACGTGGTGATGGTGGGGGACACGCTGGTGCTGTTGTCCACGCCCACGATGGCCAGTTCCACGGCCCAGGCGGAGGCGCGCGCGGCGGCCGCGATGGAAGCGGCGCGCGAACTCACGCGCGGCGCCCGACCGGCCGAACTCAGTCGGGCGCAGGCTGACCTGCAGGTGGCCAACGCTGACGCGGAACGCGCCAGCGCCGACCTCGCCCGTTTGGAACCACTGGCGGCATCGGGTGATGTGAGCCGTGCCACGCTGGACGCGGCACGGAGCGCGGCGCGGATGACGGCTGGTCGTCGGGATGCGGTGCGTGAGGCGCTGCGGCTGGTGGAGGAGGGGGCGCGCGTTGAGCGCCGCCAAGCGGCCGCGGCAGAAGCGCGTGGTGCGCAAGCTGCCGCCGAGGGGTGGCGGGCCACGGCGAACGATCTGGTGCTGATCGCCCCGGTGTCCGGGGTGGTGTCGAGCCGCAATGTGGAGCCGGGCGAAGTGTTGGCGGCGGGGCAGAGCGCGGTAACGGTGGCGCAGCCCACGCGGCCATGGGCGCGCATTTATGTGTCGCAGTTTGTCTTGCCCACGTTACGGTGGGGCGATTCGATTTCAGGGCGACTGGATGGCGACAGCACGCTGTTTCGTGGGCGCATCGCCGCCATTGCCACGCGGGCGGAGTTTACGCCACGGGTTGCGCTGACGGATAAGGAACGTGCCGATCTCCTCTTTGGCGTGAAGGTGGAGTTTGCCGATACCACGCAGCGCTTGCGCGCGGGCCTCCCGATTACGGTCATCCTGCCGCGCCCGACTCCGTGAGCACGGTGGCGCGTGATGACGCGGTGGTTCGCACGCGGGGGTTACGGAAGGTGTATGGCGAGCTGATCGCGGTACATGGACTCGACTTGGAGATTGCGCGCGGGGAGGTGTTCGGGCTGTTGGGTCCGAACGGTTCGGGCAAGACGACCACGATTCGCATGTTGTGCGGACTGGTGGTGCCCACGAGTGGGACGGCCACGGTGGCGGGTCTTGATGTGGTGACCAACACCGAGGGCGTGCGCCGACGTATTGGGTATATGTCGCAGCGGTATGGGTTGTACGACGAACTCACGGTGGCGGAGAATCTTCGCTTTTATTCCCGGGTGTACGGGCTGGTGGGTGACGATCGCGAGCAGCGATTGGCGGCGCACGTGGAGTCGCTTGGCCTTGGGGCGCGGTTGTCACAGCGCGCGGGCACGCTGAGCGGTGGCTGGAAGCAGCGGCTCGCGCTGGCGTGCGCCACGGCCCATCACCCGGACTTGGTGTTTCTCGATGAACCCACAGCGGGGGTGGATCCCGCCGCGCGCCGTACGTTCTGGGACACGATTTATCAGCTCGCCCGCGAAGGGACCACGATTTTGGTGACGACGCACTACATGGATGAAGCGGAGCGTTGTGAGCGGCTGGCTTTTCTCTCCCGTGGACAGTTAATCGGGCTCGGCACGCCGGCGGAAATTGTGCGCCAGTTCAATGCGCAGACGGTTGAGGATGTGTTTGTCATGCTGCAGCAGCGCGATGAAGTGGACGATGCGAGGCGCGCATGAGGATGGGGGTGAGGAGGTTGCTGGGTGCGGGTGGGCTGCGGGTGCGTCAATGGACGGTGTGGCCCATGCTGTGGAAGGAGTTTCTCCAACTGCGCCGTGACCGGCTTACGTTTGCCATGATGACGGTGCTGCCGGCGATGCAGCTGCTGCTCTTCGGGTATGCCATTCAAACGGATGTCCGTCGACTGCCCACGGTGGTGCTGGATGAGTCACGCACCAGTGAGAGTCGCGCCCTCATCCAGGTGATCGCCAATACGGACAATTTCACGATTGTGTCCGCTGTTGCTGACCGCGCATCGGCCACGCGGTGGATTGAGCGTGGCGCGGCGCGTGTGGCGTTGGTGATTCCGCCGGAGTATCAGCGGAACATCCGGAGTGGTCACACGGGGGTCGCACAGATGCTGATTGACGCGGCAGACCCGCAGAGTTCCGGCGCGGCGATTTCGGGTGCGCAGCTGGCCGCCCAAGCGCGCGGGGTGCAGTTGCTGGCGTCGCAGTACCGGATCCGTCCGCCGGTGGAGATCCGTGTTCGCCCGTGGTACAACCCGTCGCAGCGCAGCGCGACGTTCATTGTCCCGGGGATTGTGGGCATCTTGCTGACGATCACGATGACGCTGGTCACGAGCACGGCCATCGTGAAGGAGCGTGAACGCGGAACGCTGGAGCAGTTGATTGTCACACCGATCAGCCGCACGAGTCTTATGCTGGGCAAGCTGGTCCCGTTTGTGCTGGTGGGCTACATCCAGATGTCGGTCATTCTGGCGCTTGGTGTGATGTTCTTTGACATCCCGATCAGGGGAAGTCTGGGGCTCCTGTATGGTTTGGCGCTGGTGTTCATCATCGCCAGCCTCGGGGTGGGGCTGCTCATTTCCACGGTCGCGCGCAGTCAGCTGCAAGCAATGCAATTGAGTTTCTTTTTCATGCTGCCCAACATTTTGTTGTCGGGCTACATCTTCCCTCGAGCCGCGATGCCGGTCCCGGCGCAGTGGATCGGCGCCACACTCCCGCTGACGTGGTTCCTGGATGTGTTGCGCGGGGTGTTGCTGAAGGGCGTGGGTATGCGTGACTTGTGGACGCAGCTGGGTGTGATGGCCGGTGCGGCTGTTCTGTTGCTGATGGTGTCGGTGCGACGGTTTTCGAAAACGCTGGACTGACGCTGGCGCTGGTGGGATAGGAATGGAAACAGGCGGACACGGATGGAAACGAGCGGAAACTGACGGTTCCTGCTTGAACGGATAACAACAGATAGGAACGGAGAAGAACGGATTTGGGTGGAGCGAATCCATTCCTATCGGTTTTTCTCCGCTCGTATCCGTGTCAGGCAGGAACCGTTTGTTTCCGTTTCGTATCCCTGC
>CANHTA010000119.1 GCA_947463135.1 Gemmatimonadota bacterium | reverse complement strand
GCCGAAGAGCGCTGCCGCCAGGGAGTTGGTAACCCCCGCACGTTCGGCGAACGCCAGATCACGATAGTCCCGTTCGGCAAAGAGCTGCACCAGCGGCGTGCGTCCAAACGCCGGCACCGGCCCGATGGCTACATGACCCTTCAGCTGCCCGTCGCCAAAGCCATACCGTGCGCGCGCGTTCACTTGGACACCGAACTGGCTGCTGCGATGCGTGGCGCCAATGCCCACGGCCAGCCCCTCCGTGCGCGAAAAGCGGGCGAGATCGCTGATGCCGCGACCGGTAACGGAGGCCGTGGCCGGTCGTGACAGCATGGAACTGCGAATCGCCGCTTCCGCTTGCACGCGGGCGCGCACCACATCGTCGCTGCCAGCCACCTGAATTTCCGGGGGCAACACATCAATCACGCGTCCCGAAAACGGATACGCCTGCGCGGAATCACGGGGCACGGCACTCCACCGCGGAAGCAGCTGCGTGGCCGGCGGCACGCGCTCATTCACCGTGTAGCCGGAAATTTCCCACTTGCCGCGCACAATGCCGCGGGCGGGAATGTCAAACCACGTACTGCCACGCGACACTTCCACTTCCTGACGACGTGGCAACCAGTAGCGTTCGCGGATCAGACCGTTCTCAAGCGTTACCACCAGCGTCTCAATCCGCTGGTCAATAATGGCGGCGCGCGTAAACGTCATGGATAGGCGCACCACGGCCCCTGTGGCGCGGTCGAGATACACCGAGCCTACCGCAGCGGGTTGGGCCGCGTTGCGCGGACGGAACCGCACTTCGTCCACCACAATGTCGCGTCCCGGAATGCGAATCGTGAGCACCGCCCCCATGGAGTACTCGTACTCACGCGGAGCCAGCGCGCCAAGCGGATGCGGAACGTCGCGCACATCCTGACCGTCACCCAGACGGATACGATCGGGGAGGTTATCAAGCACCACGCTGTAGCGATCGCGGTAGTATCCCACGTCGGCCGGCAACAGTGTGGTGTCACGACGTCCCACCAACCGTTGTGCACTGCGCCCCGGTTGCCACCACGCAATGGTGAGCTGCAACTCTTCCGTCTGCACCACCTTGGGCGGAATAATCACCCCTTCGCCCAGTTGCGCGAGAAAGGCCAGAAAGCCGTGCGCCGTGGCGGTGTAGCTCAGCAGCGTACTGTCGGCGAGCTGCACCCCACGCAAGTCGATGGCGCGGCGCACCAGGGAATCGGCCCGGGCGTCGCGCCACGTGGACGCCCCGCGTGCCGCACCCGACGATGCGCTCTGATCTTGGGCAACCGCGCGATGGGCTGGAACGGCAACCGTCATCAGCGCCGCCATCGCCGTGAAAAAAGGTCGTAAGGACCGCATGGGGTGCGAAGTCAGGTTCGATGTGTCATGGCCTTGGTCAATGTAGTGCGAGCGCCGCCCCGCGGAGCCTCAGCGGTTCGGAACACCCCGGCGTGGCGAAGGAGCGGACCGTCCTCTCGCCATGGCGGGCACTGTCCGCATTCGTAGACACCAGTGGCGTGGTGTCGCGCAACGCCGTTTCCCCGTGTGCGCGCCACGGTGAGAGGCAACCGTTTCACAGACAAGCACTTGGCCCCTTCGCGCCCCATTGGCCGGCGCCTGCACACCGGCACCGTTCCGCTGGCACTGCTGATGCCTCATTGGTGTGCGACTATCGCTCTTGGGAGGAGCAGATGACCGTACACCGTGCAACGCCAACGCGTGTTCACCGTTCGTTCTTCGCCATGCCCGTGTTGCTCGGGCTACTGATGGCCCGTACCCCACTGGGTGCGACGCCAACCCCTCAGGCAAACCACCGTGACACCGAGCGCGACGTGGGTGCCGACCTCCTGCCCGAGGTGGTCAACTATCGCGCGGCACGCTCCGGTGGTGACGGCCGTACGTTGTTTACCTGGACCGGCCGCGTGGATCGCGAAGTGTTGCTCGTGGTACGGGGACGCGAGGTGGTCTCGCGCGGGTTCGATGCCGCACTCCCCAGCCGGACACGAGTGAACGCCGCGCTGCCGCGCATCAACAGCGTGGTGCGCGTGGAGCTCTTCGACGGTCGTGGTGACGTTGACGTGCTCGAGCAACCCTCGGCCCGCAATGGCTATCAAGCCGTGCTGCGCGTACGAGACCCACGTGCCGGCGCCGACAGCTATCGCTTCACCGCCTACCTCGACGACGACCGCGACGGTATCGGGTTTCGCGGAGAGAACCGTGGCCGGGAGCGCGATCGCCGCACCGACGGTGATTGGGCAGACGACCCGCGCCGCGGACGCAACAGCGATGGGCAGCGTAGCACAGCCGCCCTTCAGTGGAGCGGACGCGTTGACGACGTGGTGGAGATCCACCTCTCCGGCCGGCGCGTGGACGCGATCACCCGCAGCGGAACGCGTGTGAGCGACGTGGCCGCGACGGTCCGTGGCCGTGGGTTACCAAACCGGAACGTGCGCCTGTACATCGATCAGCATGCGGGGCGCGGCGACATCGTGGTGGTGCAGCAGCCAAGCGCCTGGAACGGCTACACCGCCGTCATCCGGATCTACGACGCCCGCTCCGGCGCCGCCTTTTACGACTTCACCGCCTACTGGGACTAATCCCGCGGCGTTGGGCGGGTGGAAACGAAACGGGCGGCTCCCAAGGGAGTCGCCCGCTTCCTCCAACTCAAAACTCCAAACTCGAAACTGCAGTACCTAAGAGGCGCCGGTCGGAATCGAACCGACGGTGGGAGATTTGCAGTCTCCTGCCTTACCACTTGGCGACGGCGCCATACCCATACCCACACCCGCGTTGTTGCCGCGTAATTCATGGGGAGCACTGAAATCTAGCCACCGCCCCCCGCCAGTGGTAGCAGCGCGCCGTCGGTACACAGGAGATATTTCCGGGGTGTCGGATCTCCTCCTCCCGCTCTTCCCGCTTGGTGCCGTGCTCTTCCCCGGCACCCGCATGCCCCTGCACCTCTTCGAACCCCGCTATCGGCAGATGCTCACCGACATCCGGGCGGGCGACCAGCGCTTTGGCATGATCTCCGCCGTGCCCGGCGTGGCCGAACGCGACCTGCCGGCCGGACGCATAGGCTGCGTGGCGGAACTCGTGGACGTGGACATCATGCCCGATGGGCGCGCCAACATTATCGTGATCGGCCGCGAACGGTTCGCGCTCAACGCCTTCCTCGACCACGAGGCACCGTATCACATGGCCTCAGTCACCACCGTCGCCGACGAGCCCGGCGGCGCACCCGTGGCACTGGCCGTAGCCGCCGACGAAGTCCTATCCAACTTCACCCGCGTGGTGAAAGCCGTCCGGATACTCAACGACGACACCGATCCGCTCCCCGTCCTCCCGGACAGTGCAGCCCAGATCGCGTGGAGTATCGGCGCCATGATCGATCTGGACGCGGAGAGTCGGTATCGGTTACTGGCCGAGCGCTCGCCGGCCGCACGCCTCACGCAAATTGACCATGTGCTGCGGAAAGCGCTGCCGGATCTCGAGCTGCAGGCGGCGCTGAAAGCGAAGTAGGGAGTACGGAGCAGGGAGTACGGAGTACCCCATACTCCCTACTCCCTACCCCATACTCCGCCGTTACCGTTGCATCCTCGGCTGCTGCAACCGTCGCCCGCCGGCGTACACCGACAGCGCCACCAGCAGTGCGGCCCCCACCAGTGACGCCGTGAGCGACGGACGGTCCTGCAGCAGCGGCTCCGATGACGCCGTCAGCGACGACGCCACCGAGAGCGTCCATTGCCGTACACTGAGATAGCGCAGCGCCGAGAACGTCCCACTTAACGCCCCCTCCCAAAACAGCACATACACCAAGCCGGCGACCAACGCGCGGCGGGTAAGGAGCGCCAGCGCCGTGAACAGCGCCGCGTACGTGGCGCCGCCAAACAGGACCGCCACGGTAAATGCGCTGGTCACCTGTTCCGGATTGCTGCCGGCCGCAGCAATGGCGCCGGTACTCCACACCGCAAACGCCGACAGCAGCCCCGTCATCATCGACGCGTACACCACTCGCACGCCAGCAATCCACCACCGCGGTGTAGTAGTGGTGACGAGATACAGCAGCGTCCCATCCTCCGTCTCCGCGCTGAAGGCACTGGTGCCAAAGAGCAACGCAATCAGCGGCATCGCCAGCGCGCACACCATCGTGTCATACCGCTGCACCAAAAACGTCACCGGATCGCCACTCAAACTGCCGCGCGTGGCAAACGCGAGGGCAAAGAGCACCGGCAGCAGCAGCAGCCCGCTCACCCCAGCCACGAGCGTCACCGAAAACGTGCGCGCCCAGGCCAGCTGGATCAACACACGCGCCGTTGCCCACGGCGACACCCGACCATACGCCACCGTCATCGCGCCACCAGGTAGGCGAACACATGTTCCAGCGATTCGTCCGTTGGTTGCACTTCCAACAGCGTAATGGACGCCTGCTGTGCCGCCGCACCAATCTGATGCGCAAACCCGGTGTAGTCGGTGGTGCGCACGATCAACGACTCGGCGTCAAGCTCCACCCCGACAACGGTTGTGGAGGTCACCAACACCGACGCCAACGCGCGATCGTTGGTAGAGCGAATGCGCACCGTATGCGGACGGTCGGTCATCATCCGCCGCAGCGTGCGATAATCACCACTCGCCGCCAGACGCCCGGACAACATCACCACAATGCGCGACGCGACCCCTTCAATCTCTTCCAGAATATGCGAACTGAGGAGCACCGCCGTACCCGCCTCGGCGCGCGTTTCCAGCAGGCGCATCATATGCAGGCGCTGACGCGGATCGAGGCCGTTAAAGGGTTCGTCGAGCAACAGCACCGTTGGCTCATGCACCAGCGCGGCCGCCAGTTTGGTACGCTGGCGCATCCCCTTGCTGAAGCCGCCCACGGCGCGATCAGCCACGGTGTCCAGTTCAACCGTCGCCAGCGCACGCTGTGCCGCCTGCCGTGGATCGCGCAGTCCCAGCAACACGGCACGCGCCTCGACAAACGCGCGCGCGGACAACATGCCGGGGAGCGCTTCCCGCTCAGGCACCAACGCTACGCTGCGAAAAATAGAGGGACGCGCCAACGGGGATTCCCCGTACACGCGTACCGCTCCACTCGACGGCGCCAGCAACCCCGCCGCCATTTGCAGCATGGTGCTCTTCCCCGCGCCGTTCGGTCCCAACAACCCGGTAATCCCCGCAGCAATGGAACAGGTCACGTCGTTCACCGCCACCACATCACCGTACCAATGCGACACCCGGTCAAACACCAGCGGCGCTGTTTGCGCGTCTACCACAGGCGTGCTCATACGCGCACCCGGCGCACACGCCAGTAGGTTGCACCCACACCCAGGGCTCCCACCACCAGCGCCATCAGCATGAACAGCCACAGCGGTGGCGGCGCCACCAAGTCCATGGCGCGATTGCGCTCGCCAAACAGAATCAGCGACATGGTGTGCAACGATCCCAGCGGATTGATAAATCCCGACACATCCGCCGACACGCCGGCGAGATCATCAAGACCAACGGATACGGCGCCCGCCACCAGAAACACACCAATCACCGACGCCGTGGCGTACGCGCGACGCGCGGTCATCGATGCCATCGCGGCCCCAATGGCTCCGATCACCCATGCCGTGAGCGTGCCTTGCAGCAACACGGGACCACCCTTCGTGTACATCCGCGCGAAGGCCGCCGCCGGATCCACGGCGATCCCGATTTCGCCGACATACAGCAACAGTAACGGCGCAATGCTCACCACCAACAACGCACACAGCACCGCCATAATCCGCGCGCTCGCATACACGTCGCGCGTGACGTCACGCGTTAAAATGAGCGGCAGCACGCGGTGCTGCTGATCGTGACTCATCAGCTCCGGGGCCTGCGCCGCGGCAAAGAGCACAAACAGAATGAGCTGGGACTCAATCAGGTTGCCATACATAATGGGCAGCTGTCCCTTCGTGGCCGACGAGGCCGCAAGCGTGGCCAAGCAGGGGAGCATCGTGGCCGCTAACACAAACGCCGGCACCGCCTTCGAACGCAGTGGACGACCGAGGCCGAACATCGCCCGGAACCCCTGCGCGAAGAGCGCACGCCACGCCCCGCGCGCACCGTCGCGCGCGCCCTCGTAGCGACGATAGCCGAGATCATGAATCGCGGTATCGGTCACGGCAGCGCCCCCGCAAACAAGTCCTCAAGATGCCCGCGACGCCGCTCAATGCGCAGCAATCCCACCCCGGTTGCCACCGCCACATCGCGCACCACGTCATGCACGGCACGCACGCGCGCGCGGCTCGCGGCATCATCACCACTGGGCAGCTCCACCAGCACCCGTAACCGATCGCGCTGCACCACCAGCCCCTGCGCGGCCAGTGCCGCTCCATACCGTTCCACATCGCCGTCCACTTCCACCAGCAACGTGCTCGTCTCCCCCGTGAGGGCACCCAACCGTTCGGCACGCACCAGACGACCGGCGTCAATCAACACCACATGCTCGCACACCCGCTCGAGTTCACCCAACAGGTGCGACGACACCAACACCGAAATGCCGAACTCCCGACCCGTGCGCTGAATCAACCCCAGCATCTCGTCGCGGCCAGCCGGATCGAGACCGTTGGTGGGCTCGTCCAGCACAAGGATGCGCGGATCGTGTACCAACGCCTGCGCCAGCTTCACCCGCTGCGCCATGCCGGTGGAGTATCCGCGCATGGGCCGATAGCGCTCCTCGAAGAGCCCCACATGTCGCAGCACTTCAGCGGCGCGTTCGCGCGCCGCGGTGGCCGGCAATCCGGAACAGCGCGCCATGAACGACACGAACTCCGCTGCCGTCATCTCGGGAGGCAGACAATCGTGCTCCGGCATGTAGCCCACCAAGCCACGGATGGCGGGACGATCGTGCACCACATCATGCCCCATCACACGGGCCGTGCCGCCGGAGGGCTCAAGCAGCCCCAGCAGAATCTTCACCAGGGTGCTCTTGCCGGCCCCGTTCGATCCCACGAGCCCGGTAATCCCGGGCTCGATCGCCACAGTTAACCCGTCCAACGCGGTAACCGCGCCAAACTGACGGGTTAAGGCCTGCGTCTCAATGAGTGCGATGGGATCGTCCTCGATGTCAGGCGGTCGCGGCAAGCACCGCGTCGGACGCCGCGGGATCGAGGAGCACCGGCAACGTGACGCCGGCCTTGGCCGCGCGCTTCTCCAGCGTCTCGCGGTCCAGCAGCCCGCGGATCAGCGCGTCCGCATCACGGTTTTGCAGATACTTCCCCTTCTCCCATCCCTCCACAATCCCCTTCGGCGTGCCGTAGCACAGCTCCGAAAACTGCGAAATGGTGAGCCCCAACGATTCGCGGAGCTGGCGGATCGCCTTTGGCGCCAGCAGGGCATGCGCCACCCGGATCTGCTCCGTGGCCGACTTCTCGGCCGCGTCGCGCTGGTCAATGGTGCGGTTTTCGTGCGCACACTTTTCGCACCGATAAAACTCGCGCGTCACCTCGGCCGCCATGCCACTAATGCGCATGGTGACCGTTTCCGTGTGGAGCGCGTACCGCCCACCGCAGCCGCGATGAAGGCTCCCGTCGAGCGTGGTTATACTCATCTCTCACCCTAAACCAGTGGTGGGGCAACACCAAGTCGGAGGGCACACCCGAACCCGTGCCGTTCAAGCGGCTCAATCGTCATACAGTCGCTACGGTGACGTCGTCTGCGCCACCCCTGTTCCGAGCTCTACCCATCAACATGTCCGACTTCTGCCTCGTCCGTCAGCCTGTCTTCGGGACCACCGGCGCCCTCTTGGGCTACGAGATCCTCTTTCACGAGGCAGAGAACGACGGTGAGGGCTTCGCCGAGAGCGTGGCGAGCGGCACCTTCGACCTGGTGCGCAATCGCCTGCCGGCCTTTCTCACGGGCACGCGGGACCAGCTCATAGCGGATCTGTTCCACCTCGCCGCGCCCGGCACCGCCATCGTGATGCTGCCGCCCGATCTCGAGGTGGACGAGGCCGTTACCGACGCCTGTGCCCGCTACCGGGCCCACGGTGGTCTGCTCGCCCTTGACCGCGTCGGGGAGACCCCCGGCCCCTCGGAAGCGCTCCTGCCCTATGTCTCCTGGGCCCGCGTTGACAGTCGCAGCGAAAATGCCGTCACGATTGGCCAGATCTGCGACCGCATTACCCAGGACTTCGGCCGGAACGCCCCGAAGCTGATGGCCATCAATATTGATGAACTGGCCCAATATCAGGTGGTGCTTGGCCTTGGCTTCGATGCCTTTCAAGGCACCTTCTTCAGCCGTCCGGAGCCGCTCCCGTCCGCCAACATGCCGCAGTCCACGGTGGCCGCCCTGCGCCTGATGGGAATGGCCAGCGACGAGCATGTCAACGACCGTCAGCTGAATGAGGTCATTTCGACCGACCCCGTGCTCACCTTCCAGCTGCTGCGATTGGTGAATTCGTCGGCCATGGGCCTGCGCGGGGTCAGCTCCATCGGGCAAGCCCTCCAAGGGATCGGGCGCACCGCTTTCCTCCGCTGGCTCGCCGTGGCGGTGGCCACCTCCCGCCGCGCCACCAGCGGCGTGGATCAGGAGCTGGTGCGTCAGGCCGTGGAACGCGGACGGTTGCTCGAGCAGTTGGCCGCCGGCCCCCGCGAGGGGGGGACGCTCTTCCTCGTTGGCCTCTTCTCGTTGCTCGATGCCGTGTTCCGCATGCCGCTCCCCGAGATTCTCTCACGGGTGGTACTCAGCGACGAGGCCAACGAGGCGCTGCTGCACCGCACCGGCATTTATGGGAGCGCGATCACCTTTGCTGAGTCATACGAACTCGGGCTCTTCGAGAACGCCGCAGAGATCGCCGCGGAGCTTGGTATCGCCCCCGAGCAGGTCGGCGAGTTGTACACCAACGCCATCAGCTGGACCGCCGAAGCGCTGGGCGCCGCTCTGGAGGCCCCAACCCGCCCCCCGCTTTCCCCCACCCGCCGATAGCCCAGCACCCTTGGGTCACCCCCCATTGGGCGCTAGCATACGGTCACGTTCGCGCGCTGTTGTTCGTTCCCCTCACGTGACGTCATGCCAGCCTGCTCAACCCGGCGGGTCAGGGCACTTCTGACGTGTGCCCTGATCGGCCTTCCG
>CANHTA010000118.1 GCA_947463135.1 Gemmatimonadota bacterium | reverse complement strand
GGGACTGATCCAACCGGTTGGACTCATGACCACCGCCGTAGGGAACAGCGGTCGGATCGTTCGCGGTATGTCGTACACGCTGCAAAACGTCGGGGCGATCACCAACCGGGGCTGGGAAGTCCAAGCGGTCGCGCGTCAGCACCGTCTTCAGCTTGCTACCGCGCTCTCGCTGGTGGAGAGCCGCGTGGCGCAAACCGCCTTGGGTTACCGGGGCGAGCTGCGCGTGGGTGACCGCATGCTGGATGTGCCGGCCGCTACGGTGAGCGTGTCGGCCACCTGGGTGGCCCCGCGCTGGAGTCTCAGTTCCACGGTCACGCGGGCCTCCGACTGGATCGGGTACGATCGCCTGGCCATCGGTGAGGCGCTCGCCAACACCACTAAGAATTCCGACATCGGTGGACCGCAGTTGCGTCGCTATTGGCTGCACTACGGCGCGGTGACGCGATGGCGCGCGCAGGCGAGCTACCGGCTGCGCGGTGATGTGTCCCTTTTGCTGGGCGGCGAGAATCTCCTGAACGTGCAGCGTGGTGCCCCGGACAACGGGACCGTGACCGCCGGCCGCACCGTGAACATCGGGCTCCGCTCCCTGTTTTAGCGAACCGGGCGGCACGCTGGCCGGGGTGGCCCCTCGCGGTCCATCGACTTTGGCGGCAAGTTACACCATGCAACGTCGACACTTCGTTTCCGCCATCGCTGGGGCGACCGTCGTCCCCCGTCTCGCCGCCGCGCTCACGCCAGACCGTGCGCCGCAATTTTCCCCGCACGCCATCCGGCGTTTGCTGGATGCCGCCGACGTCGCGAAAGATCGCGGCGTGACGCTCTTCAACGCGGGGGCCCCTGCGTGGCACGGTGATGCCGCGCAGGCCGAAGCGTTTGCGGCCGATGAGGACTTCTGGGAACCGATCCAGCGTGCGTTCGATCTCGATCGGACGTGGATTAATCTCAACAACGGGGGCTGCTCACCAGCGCCTTCGCATGTCATGGCGCAGTTGGAACGGGATCTGCGCTTTTCGAACGAACTGCCGGTGATTCACATGTGGCAGACGCTCGAACCGCGCATTGAGGTTGTGCGCCGGGAGTTGGCGCTGGAGTTTGGCTGCCAGACCAGCGAGATGGCGATCACCCGCAATGCGTCCGAGTCGCTGGAGACGCTCATCTTTGGCATCGACCTCAAGCGGGGCGATGAAGTGGTGGTGAGCAATCAGAATTACGGGCGCATGCTGAACGCGTGGAACCAGCGCGCGCGTCGCGAAGGGATTGTGGTGAAGGAAGTTTCCTTTCCGGTGCCGTGCACCGAACCGCAGCAAATCGTCGATGCGTTTGCTGCGGCGATCACCCCGCGCACACGCGTGATGGAGATTACGCACATCACCAACTTGACGGGCCAGATTCTGCCCGTGAAAGAGCTGATTGCGATGGCGCGTGCGAAGGGGGTGGCCACGTTTGTTGACGGGGCGCATGCGTTTGCGCAATTCCCGTTTACGCGCGATGAGCTGGACGTGGACTACTACGGGACCAGTTTGCACAAGTGGTTACTGGCTCCGATCGGCACTGGCTTCCTGTATGTGCGTGAGTCGAAGATTCCGTCCATGTGGCCGTTGATGGCGGGCAATCCCGGTCAGGAGGCCGACATCCGGAAGTACGAGGAGATCGGTACCCATCCGGCGGCCAACCATAACGCGGTGTCGGTATCACTGACGTTTCATCGTGCCATCGGTGCCTCACGCAAGCAGGCGCGCCTCAAATTCCTGCGTGACCGGTGGGCGAAGCGCTTGCTGGCCGAAGGGAAAGGTCGCGTGAAGGTGCTGACGCCACTCGATTCCAAGTGGGGAGGCGGGATTGGCTTCTTCAACGTGGATGGGCTCGATCCCGTAAAGCTCGGCAGTTGGTTGGTGTCGCAGCATCGCGTGGTGCAAACGCCTATCGTGCACGCGGAGTTCAGCGGGATCCGCGTCACCCCGAACGTGTATACCACGTTGGACGAGATTGACCGGTTTTCCGAGCTTGTGCTCAAGGCGATGCGAACCGGCATCGCCTGACGTCTTTTTTCGGCGAGTGCTGATGCGTGGTGTGCGTACGATCACCGGAGCTGCGGCCACGGTGTTGCTGGTGGCCGCGATGGTCCCGTCGGTGCTGTTGGCGCAGCCCTTTGAAGGGGCGGTGACGATGCGCATCGCGGGACGCGGCCCAAAGGGTGCGGTGCCGCAGGAGGTGGAGTATCTCGTGCGCAACGGCAAGGTGCGGGTGTCCATGGGCGGGCCTGCGGGGGCGATGTCGCTGTTGTCGGTGCCGCAGGAACAGAAGGTGTATGTGCTGATGGCGGCACAAAGCGCGTACATGGAGTTGGCGTCAGCGGAGGTGTCGTCACGTGACGGCGCGGCCATCGCCTCCACGCCGAAGATCACGCGTACCGGACGGATGGACACGGTGGCGGGCTACCCGTGCGAACACATCACGGTGGCCACGGCTGCGCAGCCGGTGGATCTGTGCATGGCGAAGGGCCTTGGTGGGTATGTGAATCCCTTGGCCGCCATGTCACGTGGCAACGAGCCGGCATGGCAGCGTCTGCTGGCGGCGGAAGGTGGGTTCCCGCTGAAAGTCACCATGTCGGATGGCAGCGTGCCGCTAGAGGTGGTAAAAATCGAGAAGAAGCGGCTGGCCAATGATCTGTTCTCGGTGCCGCTCCATTACACGAAAATGGAGATGCCACGGCGTCGTTGAAACCTCCGTCCTGTGATCACGTTAAGGACCTGGTATTCGTCTCCCTCGG
Organism: Gemmatimonadota bacterium; assembly: GCA_947463135.1. GTDB lineage: Bacteria > Gemmatimonadota > Gemmatimonadetes > Gemmatimonadales > Gemmatimonadaceae > Gemmatimonas. The sequence goes on along the minus strand of CANHTA010000118.1, from coordinate 6,375 downwards.
AGGTTGTCATGTTTTTCCTCATGTCGTTTGCCATTGCCACGGTGCTGGCGGTGGTGCTGCATGGCACAACACGCCGGTTCGTCCGCAACCGGCTGCGCTACGTGGACGCCGTCCATCGGGGGCTTGCCCCATGGGCCGCTGGCGGCGCGGTGTTTCTGCTTGGCTCCGTCCTGGTTCCGTTCTTGCCCCTCGTTGGACTCGGCACTGCGCTCACGGCGGGCGTGGCGGTGGGCTCTGGCGTGGCCGCTGGCGCCCGGGACATCAAGCGGGGGACGGCCCCCATCGTCTACGGCCCGTAAGCGGGGCGCGACAGGCCGCTACAAGCGCTGCTCTATGCGCCGCAGCGTGGCCTGCGCCCCGCCAAAATCGAGGTGCAGCGCATCGGCCTCGGCGAGGGCGATACGTACGCGCATGCTGTGTGGGGCCGCCGGGTTTTCGGTGCACAGCAGATCACCGTCTACCCGATAGAGGAGATCGATACTCTGGTCCTGTCCGCCCACATCCACGTGGTAGCGGAGGAGACCATCGGGGAGAAACTCCATGCGCACACCCGGGGCAAAGTCGAGTGATGCGTCGGCATGCACGAGGCGCCAGATGCCCAACAACCAGTCGGTGCTCATCCCTGTACTATACAGCATGGTAAACTCGCGGAGCAGGCCCTTACAGGGAGCGCGCTGGTGGCGGTCGGTTGCGTTCGTGATGGCGTTTCATCTGGCCGCCCCGCTGGTCGCCGCACAACCGGCAGCTGGCGTTCCTCCCGCTCGCGATGGGGCCCCTCGCGCATCGGCGCCACGCGTCACGATTGACCACTCGGCGTTTGATGCGTTGCTGCGGGCGCACGTGACCGACGGTCTCGTGGACTATGAGGCATTCCGCGACGCCCCCACGTTCCGCCGCTATCTCGCGGTCCTGGCACAGGCCTCATTGGCTGGCGCTGATGACGATGAACGGCTGGCGTTCTGGATCAATGTGTACAACGCCTACACCATTCAACTCGTGGTGACACACGGGGAGCGCGAGAGTATCCGCAACATTCACCGCACCCTTGGTGTTCTCCGCCTCAAGGGACCGTGGAGTGAACCCATCGTACGAGCGGCGCAACGGACGCTGTCACTCGACGATGTGGCGCATCGCATCATCCGCAAGGAGTTCCCGGACGCGCGCATTCACTTTGCGCTGGTGTCGGCCGCCAAGGGGAGTCCTCCGCTCCGCTCAGAGGCGTACACCGGTGCCCAGCTGGATCGGCAACTGTTCGATCAGGGGACCCGCTTCCTTAAAGACACCACGCGCAATCAGATCGAAACGCGTTATCCACGTCTGAGTCCGATCTTCACGTACTACAAGCGCGACTTCGGTAACTCCCGTTCGGATCTGGGCGCGTTTCTCGCCGCGTGGTTTGACGGCGAGACAAAAAAGCGTCTGGAATCCGGGCGCTTTGGGATGCGCGAGGTTCCCTTCAACTGGGCGTTGAACGCGAAACCGACGAAACCGACGCCCACGCGGTAAGTACCCGCGGTGACCGCCTCACTGCCAGGCGGCCACGGTGCGGCCCGACGCGTCGGTACGTAAAGGCACCCACACCAAGGCCACGAGCTGGATATGCACGTCGCCGCTTTTGGCCTTGATGGCGATCGACTCGAGCGCCTCTTGCTGGGCATCGTAGGTGGTGTCGAGTGCATCGATGTCCTGTTGCAGTGCGGCTTCCAACTCGGCGTACTGCGCCTGCAGCGTGAGTACGCTGTCGTTGGCCCGCGTGACATCACTCTGCTGCTGCGCCGCCCGGCCAACGCCACGGGCTGCGGTGCCCACTTTGCCAATCGTGCCCACGGACACTTTCCCGCGGCCGAAGAGCGCGCCGAGAATGGCGCCACCCACCGAGATGGCGGTGTCCATTTTGGCCTGCGTGGCTTGCGACTGCTCGCGCTGCACCGCCTGCTCGGCCCGCCGCAGGCGCTCCTGTAACGACGAAAGCTTGGTGGCATACTTGCCGCGCAGTGTTTCGATCTGCTGGTCGCGCGCCTCCCGCGCCAGCAGCTGTAAGCGGATACGAAAGTCGCGCTCAGACTCCTGTGCGGTGGATGTCACCTTGAACGTGGCACTTCTGAGCAGCGCCACCTGCTCATTGGTTACCACCCATTTCTGCAGTGTTTTGCTCCATGTCGCATAGCTTTTGGCGTTGCTTGCCGCTTTGGGGAGTGCACCATAGGTGGCAGCTGGTACGGGCTCGCGTTGGAGCGCTGACGGATTGAGATCGAGACGTTCCGCGGCGTCCCATTCAAGCGTGATCGGGCCGTCATCCATGGAGGCTAACAGCGCGACACGGCGCTGCTCTGTCACGCCGTGCTTCTGGCTCGCGAATGACACATCCGCCACTCCGAGGATGGCAGGGTGATAGCTGATCGGCCCCTCTGCTGACTGTACTGGCAGGTAGTACTGTGGGACGTCGGCCGGCAGCACAGGCGCCTGCGTAGGCGCCGATGGATCGAGTGACGACATACTGCCACCGCCGCTGCCGGTGCGACCGCCGGCTGGCGTTGAGCCACCCGGTGCTGCGGTGGACGCTCCACGCGTCTCGGTGCGGCCACTCAGCGATTTGATCTGCTCGCGGGTCATGGGCCCCGCGAGATAGGACATCGTCCACCGGGTTTCAAAGGTGATGGGCGCCGGCTCATGCACGCTGTGCAACAAGAACACGCGCTTGCCCAGTCCGGCGATGGTCTGCTCCATGGCCGCTTTATCGAACGGCTGCCCGCCGGAGGCGCCTTCCAGCCCTTCCATCACGCGCATCTTGTCGCGTTCGGTTTGGAGCCGACCGATGAACCAGGTTCCGGTGTTCGAGAGTCCGCGATAGTCGAGGTCCACCGGGTTTTGCGTAGCGAGCACGACGCCAAGGCCGTATGCACGCGCCTGTTTCAGCAGCGTGAGCAATAACCGCTTGGATGGCGGGTTTGCCACGGGCGGCATGTAGCCGAATAACTCGTCGATGTAGAGCACCGCGCGCAACGAGCCGGTGCCCGGCTGCGTGCGCACCCACGCAAGAATGTCAGCCAGCAGGAGCGTCATGAAGAACATGCGCTCGGCGTCGCCAAGATGGGCAATGGACACGATGGAGCCTTTCGCCTTGCCGTGTGCGTCGTACAGCAGTGTGGCGGTGTCGAGCGGCTCGCCCTGCATCCAGCTCTGGAAGCCCGGTGCCGCCAGCAGGTTGTTGAGCTTCATCGCGAGCTCGGTGCGATCTTTCGGTGGAAAGACCGTGTCGAGCGGCATCACACCCACGGTGTTGAACGGTGGCGACTGAATGCCACCGATGAGGCCGGCCAGGTCGAGATCGCGTCCGTCGCTCCATGCGGCATGGAGCACGTTGGCGACCAGAATGTGTTCACGGCTTGAAATGGGATCGGCATCGATGCCGAGGAGGGCGAGCACACTGGTGGCGGTGGCGTCCACGCGCTCCTGCATGGCTTCCGTGTCGTCGCGAATAACCGGCGGCGGAGCCACAAACGCCTTGAGCAGCGAGAGCGGGCGGCCAGCCGTGCTGCCCGGGGTGTAAATCGTGACGTCGGCGGCATCAACGAGGCGCTGAATGCGCGCGCCGTCTTCACCCCAGCCGGCGAGTCCGTCTTTCCAGAGGGTCGCCTGCTTCTCGGCAAATGCGTCGGCGGAGAGCCCGGCATTCGCCGCTTGCTGCGGATCGACCCACGGACGGAAATCGGCCGGCGCGAGCGACGGAAAGCGCAGGGCGAGGTTGCCGAGATCGCCCTTTGGATCGATGGCGATCACGGGGATGTGATCGATGAGCGCTTCCTCGATGAGCCCGACACCGAGACCGGTTTTGCCACTACCGGTCATGCCGATGATTACGGCATGCGTGGTGAGATCCTTGGCATCGTACAGCACGTAGTCATCATGACGCGTGCGCGTGCTCAGATCGTAGCGCTTCCCGAGATAGAAGGCGCCGAGCGTTTCGAAGTCAGTCATCGTCAGCGGTTGGTGCGAGGTGGAACGTAGGTCACGGGGACGCGCGCGAAGATCTCACGCTCGTGCTTGCGCAGGTTGTCGATGTCGTAGGGCTGCACGGGCTTCGCGGCGAGGTCTACGGTCTTGATGGCGGAATCGACTTTATACCCGCTCAGGTACACGTTCAGGAAGGCGTGCAGCATCGTTGGCGTACTGTTGCCTGAGGCGGCCTTCAGCGCCCGATGTTCAGACAGGCGAGTGGGCGCGTACTCGGCGTTGTAGAAGTAGGCGCGTGCCGACGTGGTGCTGTCGGTGAACAGCATTTGCTCTTCGATGACGACGAGCTTGCCGTTTACGTATTCGGCCTGGTAGTCGGATGTGGCGGTGACGCTATCCGACCAGCGGCCCTGCACCTTCACGGTGTCGGCGGCCGACGCGGGAACGGTTATGGCCGCGACGGTGCTGTCGGCGACGGGCGCCTTCTGGTCGGTGCACGCGGCGGCCACGAGGGCGACCGCGCACGCGAGGGTGACCGGGCGCAGGGAGTTCGGGAGCGTCATCAGAGATCGGGTTCGGGATCACCGGGGCGCGCGATGGGCGCCTCTCCCGCAATCTCACACCGGCGTTGGCTCGGGCGCGAGTCGCGCGGCGCGTGTGGCGGACGGACGGCTGGCGAGGGTCCGTTCCACGTCATCGACCGCGTCCACGCGACGCTGCAGCTCGCGGACGACGTCGAGTTGTTCGGTGAGGGTCCCCGGCAGCGCGGTACCGGTGTCGAGGCGCAACAGGTCGAGCCGGATGGCCTCGAGGGCGGCAATGGTGGCCCCCAGACGCCCGTGGACGGCCGCTTGCTCGCGGTTGAGGGTCTCGGTGACCATCGGCTGCTCGCGTGGCGTATCGGGGCGCCCAGTGGCCCGCAGGCGCTGTTGCTCGCCCGAGATTTCGAGGGCGCGGCGGCGGAGCGCCGTGGCCTCGTGCGCGAGTGCCGCGGCGGCCGCCGGAAGCGCCTGCAGATCGCGCCGCGCTGCCTCGGGCAACCGGGCGAAGATCTCGTGCGCGGCCTGGTCGAGCAGCACTTCGGTGGGCGCGTCGGCCGGGATGGGTCGCGCGGCGGCGGCCGCCTGCTTGCCGCCAAGCCACCCCACGAGCCGCGTGGCGAGCGGCTTGCGCACGAAGCAGAAGAACCACGCGCTGAAGCCGTTGGTCTGGCGTGCGGCGGCGAGACTGCGGTGAATCATGATGGGCGGCAACAGCCACGTGATCACGCTGGCAACCGTCTCAATCGCTGACGGGAGGCCCAATTGATCCACCTGTCCCTGTGCCACGGCCAGCACCAATGCGGTGGTCAAGAGTGCGGTACCGCGCAGCACGCCCATTGGCTGGTGTGCCAGCGTGGGCCCGGGGGCGAGGGCGTCTGCCACGTCGCGCGGGGCCACGCCGCGGCGGAGGGCGCGTCGCGCCGCCAGCAGCGTTTCTCCGCCGCGCAGCGCAAGTGCGGCCGCGGTGAGCAGCGACAACCCCTGCAGCAGTCCGATCATCAGACTGCGGCCAAGCGAGGGGTTCTCGCCGAGAATCAAAAAGCACGAGGCGAGCGAGATGGCGATACTCCACTCCACCAGCGTCATCACGCCCAGCGCCCCGAGGCGAACGTCGCGTGCCTCGACCGGCAGCTCGGCACCGTCGGGTGTACGCTCGAACGCCGACACAAAACTGGCGGCGGTGTCGAACCGATCGGCGGCATCGGCGGCGAGGCACCGGTCGATGGCGTCGGCCAGCGCATCGGGGAGCTGCGGCGCATACGTGCGCACCGAGCGGGCGCGGGCGACGGAGTGCTGGGCGATGATGGCCCGTGCGCCGGCCCCGTCGTCCGGATAGCGGCCGGCGGCGGCGAGATGGAGCGTAACGCCGAGCGCGTAGAGGTCAGCACGTCCGTCGAGGGGCTCACCCCGCGCCTGTTCGGGGGCCATGAAGCGTGCGGTACCAGCCACCTCGCCCGACGACATCACACCATCGCGAAACGCGATGCCGAAGTCGGCGATGAGGGCGCGATCGGTCCCCTGCTCGAGCAGGATATTTTCGGGTTTGACGTCGCGATGCACAACGCCGCGCTCGTGCGCATACGAGAGCGCCCAGCCGACCTCACGGCCGATCCGACGAATGGCATCGGCGGGGAGTGGTCCCACCCGGCGCAGGCGATCGGCCAATGTTTCGCCCGGCACATACGCCATAACGAACCACGCGAGGTCACCCGACTCCTCGACCCCGTGAATGGGCACGATGTTCGGGTGAAAACACTGGGCGGCAAGGCGCGCCTCGCGCAGGAACCGGCGTCGCACGTTGCTGCGCGAGGCAATGGCCGGGGCCAGCAGCTTGATCGCGACCGGACGTTCGAGAATCACGTCGCGCGCGAGATACACG
>CANHTA010000117.1 GCA_947463135.1 Gemmatimonadota bacterium | reverse complement strand
GGCATGACGGCGCGGTCGCTCGAGCATGTCGGGCTCCAGGGCGCCTTCGACGCCATCGTGACCTTCGAGGAGACCGTGCGGCACAAGCCGCTCCCCGACCCCGTGCTGCTGGCCCTCGACCGCTTGGCGCTGCCGGCCTCCGGCGCTCTGTTCGTGGGGGACTCGCCGCACGACATGCACGCCGGGCGGGGTGCCGGGGTGCGCACCGCGGCCGCCCAGTGGGGCCCATTCAGCCGAGCGGAACTGGCCGTCGCGGCACCTGATTACTGGATGAACAGTATTTCGGAATTGCCGGCGGTCGTGGCGTCACTCACCCGCTGAGCCGTCTCGGCACAGCATCCGGCTCAACCCGTCATCGCGTAGGGGGACGGGTACCGCGCCGACTCAGGCCGCCGCCAGCTCCTCAATCGCGCGCGCGAGATCGAAGTCCTTCTGGGTGATCCCGCCGGCGTCGTGCGTACTGAGCGAGAAGTGGACCTTGGTATAGCGGATATCGATGTCGGGGTGGTGCTGCGAGGCTTCCGCCACATCGGCCACCCGGGCCACGAAGGCCACCCCCGCCGGGAAGGTGGCGAAATGATAGCTCCGCACCAGCGTGTCGCCCCGCCGCGACCACCCTGGGAGCGCGCCGAGGGCACGCTGGATTTCGATGTCAGACAGAGCAGGCATAGATATTGAGACTAGGGTACGCCGTGCCGGTGGACAATAGCGGTATGGGTCCGGGCACACCTTTCTCGCCCCATCGCCCGAACACGCGCTTTCCGCCGGCGCCGATCTTCGGTATATTTTCGGTATGGCTGCCCTGCTCGCCCCCGTCCCCGTCCCCGCGCACTGCGACACCGCCAGCACGTCGCCCCGCCCCGACCTCGCGCGCCTGCGCGACGACCTGCAACGCGTGGTCGCTGGTGGCCGGCACGCCAGCGACCCATGGCGCACGGGGATCGTGCGACTGGACTGGGCGCTGGGAGGGGGTATTCCGCGGGGACGTGTCACCGAGATCAGTGGCCCCTTGGCCATCGGGAAAACAGCGCTGTTGCGGCAGCTGGTGGCGCAGGTGCTGCAATCGGGTGCGTGGGTGGCATGGATCGACGCCCAGCGAACGCTGGCTCCCGCCCCCTGGGCGGCACTGGGAGCACGCTTCGTCGTCATCCGTCCGCCTGATGCCACCCGCAGTGCATGGACGGCCGATCAACTGCTGCGGAGCGGGGTGTTTGCCGTCGTGGTCATCGATGGCGCCCCGCCCGTTTCGCGCGCACATGGCATACGCTTGACACAGCTGGCGCGTGAACGCGATGCCGCGTGCGTGGTGCTCACGCATCACGAACGCGGGCGCGAAGAGCGCCCCAGTCGATTGGCCGGCACGGTACGCCTGCGGATTGCGGCCATGCCGGTGTCCACCGCCAGTCTGCCGCCATCCCTGCGGGTGTCCTCACGTGTCGCCCCACCCCGACGACCACCGCGCGCCGCACCGGACTCGAGCGTCCACGAGGTCCCGCTCGACGCCGCGATTACCGGAGCCGATGCGTCACGGCGCTTTGTGGTCACCGTGGAGAAAGGGGGGAACAGTCAGAGTCGCAGTCCGTCCATCGAGGTGAACAGTGCAGTCGTCGTGGCGCGTCGCGTGTGTGCGGATTCCGAGATTCCCGATCGGCGCGGGGTGGCGCGAAGCGCGCGTCGTCCCTGGACCGCCCGCAGCAACAGCCGCGACGCGGACCACCCCGGCCAGCACATCGAACATCCCGTCACCTGGGGTGGCCTCGGCGTGTCCGGCAGCGATCTGTACGGAATTAACCTTCCCGGACACCCAGCTCGCCTTGCCGCTGGGTTTGCCAACAGCGCCATCCCCCTCAGCGGCGACCGCCCGTTCCCGCCGCGCAGCGACCGCGAAACCGACCAGCGTACCCGCGACGGGACCCGCTCCCGCAGCCGCCGCCGTACCGCCGACCCCAGCTCCCCCCGCCGCCCCAAACGCGCCCCCCACCACCACTAGCCCACAGCCCAAGGCCCACCGCCCACAGCCCACCCCCCACCCACCACCCACCACCCACCACCCAAAACCCCAAGCCCAAAGCCCCCAGCCCAAAGCCCCCACAGCCCACACCCCACAGCACTGGGACAACGCCCCCCGCGCCCTCCTCCTCAACACCACACTCCGCGCTGTCTCCCTCGCCGCCGGCCGTGCCGGGGTCCGTGCCGGGATGCGGCTCGCCGAAGCCCGTGCCTGCTGCGCCGATCTCGACGTGCGCGCCTGGGACGATCACGCCATCCGCGACGCCGTGCTGGCGGCCAGCACCGCGCTGCTGGCCGCCAGTCCGCAGGTCACCCCGGTGGCCGGTGCGCCCGGCATGTGGTGGGTTGGGGCCAACGGCTTCGATGCCGTTGGTGGGGAAGCGCAGCTTGCGCACACCCTGCTCGCCATCGCGCAGCAGTGGCACCCCGATGCCCGCGTGGCCATCGCCGATTCCTGCGTCGCGGCGCGCGCCGCCACCTGGGCCCCGCGCGCACCCGCCATCACCATCATTCCGCCCGCACAGTGCGCCGCGTATCTCGCCACCGCACCGCTCGGTCTCGTGCCGATGGACCACGACCTCCGCGAGGGCCTCCAGTCACTTGGTCTGCGCACCGTTGGTGCGCTCGCGGCCCTCGATCCCGGGGATATCGAGCAACGCTGGGGGAAGCACGGCCTCACCGCGTGGCGACTCGCCCACGGCGACGATCCGCGACGACCGGGGCTCGTGCGCGTGGACGCCGTGCGCAGCACCAGCGTGGAGCTCCCGGCGGCCGTGGAAAGCGCCGAGCCACTGCTCTTCGTGGTACGCGCGCAACTCCACCGATTGTTGCGTGAATGCCTACACGACGGACGTGCGGCGGCCGCTGTGGCCATCACGCTCGTGCTCGATGCCGGCCGTCAGTATCCCATTGACGACATCGGCAGCGAAATGCGCGGGCATGTCCACGTGCCCGAAACATCCGACGACACGACAACGAAGGAAGCAGGAAGGAGGGAATCAGGACGGAGGACGGAGTCGCCCCCTGCCCCCTCCTCCCTGACACCCTCCTCCCTGCCTCCTAAGCCGTTGGCCGGTACGGAGCCTTCGGCAGTCACAGACTTCCTCAGCATCCCCCAACGCTCCATCACGCGCGAAGTACGCCCCGCGCGTCCGCTCGCGCGGCTCGAGCCGTTGTTCGATCAATGCCGCAGCCTGCTGGAACGGTGGAATATCCCGGCGCCGATCATCGGTGTCACCGTCAGCATCCCGGCAACGGCCCCGCTGACCGCCGATCAAGGCGACCTCCTCATCCCGTCGTGGCGCGATGCCGCGATGCAAGTTGACGCGGTGTTTGCGCGCTTGCGTGCCGTACTCGACCCCGACAATACCGGCACCGTGGTGGTGCACCCCGAAGGCGGCGACAGTCATCGCCCCGAAGAAACCGGCCGTTGGAGCAGCGCAGACGCCATGCAGCTCGCCGCACGGCCACCCGCATCACCACCCATCACCACACCACCTGTCACGCCACGCACACTGGCGACCACGGCAGTCTTACGGCTGCTCAACTGCCCCGAATCAATTGACGTGGAGGCCCCGCATGGCCGCCCTGATGCCGTGTGGTGGCGCGGACAGCGAAGAGCCCTCATTGCCGTTGATGGTCCCGAACGCCTGAGCGGCGACTGGTGGCGCGCCGATGCGTACGCACGCGACTACTGGCGCTGTACCGCTGAGCACGATGGCGAACTCCTCGTATACTGCGAAGCCGGAGCGCAGTGGTATCTCCAGGGGTGGTACGACTAACCCCCACGTTGTTCACGCCAGCGTGCCGTATGCGCGCGCTGGCCCCACGGCAGTCAAACCGGTAGCTTCGCACCGGTTAGTCCCGTACCCATCACCACATGATGAAGGAGTTCCTGATGACCGGAGTATTCGTGCGCGGCGGGCTGCTTGCGGCAGCCGTCGCGCTCTTCGCCACCCCGCTCGCCGCGCAAACGCGAACGATCAGCGGCAAAGTGCTCGAAGAAGGTTCACGAGCACCGATCGCCGCGGCGCAGCTGCAGGTGACCGGCACCACCATCAGTGCGCTCTCGCGTGACGATGGGGCGTTCACGTTGGTGAACGTCCCCGCCCGCGACGTCATCCTCATCGTGCGTCGCCTTGGCTATCCAATGACGCGGCTCACCGTCGACGCCTCACGAAACACCATCGAGATCGTACTCAAAAAAGATGTGTTGAATCTCGATCAGGTTGTCGTGACCGGACAGGCCACCGGTATTTCACGGCGCAACCTCGCCAACGATGTGGCCACCGTCAGCGGGGCCGACGTGAACAAAGTGTCGGCGCAATCCATCGAAAATGCCTTCCAGGGGAAAATTGCCGGTGCGCAGATTTCGCAGTCCACCGGTGCGCCTGGCGGTGGCAATCGCATTCGCATCCGCGGCATCTCCTCCATCCTCGGATCCGCCCAGCCCCTGTACGTGATTGATGGGGTGATCGTGTCCGATGTGTCCATCGGCTCCGGCACAAACAAAGTCACACGTGCGGCCGGCACAGGTATCTCCGTCGGCAATCAGGAAAATCCCGTCAATCGCATCGCCGACCTCAACCCGAACGACATTGAAAATGTCGATATCCTGAAGGGCTCGGCGGCCGCTGCGATCTACGGGTCGAAGGCGTCAGGCGGTGTCATCATTATCACCACGAAGCGTGGCCAGGCCGGCAAGCCGAAGTTCTCCCTCCGTCTGGGTGGTGGAACATCGGAACTCGCGTACCGCAACGGCTCACGACAGTTCACCTCGCTGGCCGACGCGGTGACGGTGTTCGGCGCTGGCATCACCCCGTTCTATGACGCCACCCGTTCCCTCGACTACGAGTCGCTGGCGTACGGGAACAGGCCCATGAACTCCGATGTCTCCCTCAACGTCAGTGGGGGCAGCGACGACACGAAGTACTTCATGTCGGTGAGCCGTCGTAACGAAGAAGGGATCGTTGCCAATACCTTTGCCCGGAAAACCAGCGCCCGCATCAATCTTGATCAGCGCATTTCCAAGCGCGTCAATCTGCAGGTGGGCAACGAAATCCTGAACAACGCCAACGATCGTGGCCTTTTTGGTAACGATAACGCCGGCAACTCCATCGCCTACACACTCACCAAAATTCCAAGCTTCCTCGATCTGCGTCGCAATGCCGATGGATCATGGCCGGTCAATCCGTTCTATCCCTCAAATCCGCTGCAGACGATTGATCAATTCAAGAATGGTGAAAACGTCTGGCGCAATATCACAACCTCGCGCCTGACCGCCGACCTGCTCGCCAGCGACCGGCACACGATGCAGTTCATTGCTTACGGTGGCGTGGACCTGCTGAATCAGTCAAACCTGATCTACTCGCCGCCCACGTTGCAGTTCGAGCCGGTGGACGGTCTCCCGGGTACCTCCGCCAATTCAAAAACCACCAACATTCAGCGCAACCTCAACCTGAACCTTGTGCATGGCTGGACGCCGGCCTCCTCGCTGAAGATCACCTCACAAATCGGGACCCAGTTCGAGGAACGCGACCTCAATCAAACGCGTGCCTCCGCACAAAATCTGTTAGGCGGCCTCGAAGTCGTGACCTCCGGTACCGTTCGCGACGTGGATGAGTCACGCCTCCGCGTGGAGGACTTCGGTGTCTTCGCCCAAACCGAAATGCTCTGGCGCGACAAGCTCCTCTTCACCGCTGGCGCACGCGCTGACCGCAGCAGCAACAACGGCGATGTCGCGAAGTTCTTCCTCTTTCCCAAAGCGGCGACCTCCTACCGCTTTGCCGACCTCGCGCCGGGGATCGTCGATGAAGCGAAACTCCGCGTGGCATACGGTGAAACGGGTAACCAGCCACTCTACGGGCAAAAGTTCACCAATCTCGACCTGTCCAGCGTTGGCGGTGTGGGAGCATTCCGTGTCGGCAGCGTGCGTGCCTCGTCCGATCTGCGCCCGGAGCGTCAGCGCGAGTTCGAGGCCGGGCTCGACCTGAACGTACTGCGGAACCGCGGAACCTTCGCCATTACCGGATTCCGTCGCAACATCTCCGATTTGCTCATTACCCGCACGTTGGCGCCTACCACCGGCTTTAGCAGCGAAACATCAAACGGCGCCGCCATGCAGGTTACGGGCGCGGAAGTCTCCATCAATGCGTTCCCGGTACAGACCCCAACCTGGGGCTGGAACGCCCGCCTGAACTGGGGCACGAGCCGCTCCAAGGTGACAAGCCTGCCCGTCCCCGCCTTCCTGCTGGGGACACTGCAAACCGGTGCGGTCCGTATCGAACAGGGCAAGTCTGCCACACAGCTCTTCGGCAATGACACGCTCCCGCAGAGCGGTGGCCGAGTCGTGGTGCCGACACTCATGGGAGACGGCAACCCGCTCTGGAGCGCAGGACTGAGCAACGAAGTCCGCTTCAAGAGCGTCTCCCTGTACGCCCTCCTCGATCAGCAGAAAGGCGGCATGCTCGCCAATGGTACGTGGCGACACTACGACTTGGGACAGAATTCGCGCGACTACGACGAGATCGATCCGGCCTCAGGCCGGAAGCTCGGCGACGTACGCCGGACGTCGTACTTGCAAGTCACCCGCATCTTCTATCAAAACGCGTCGTACGTGAAGCTGCGCGAAGTCACCCTCACATGGGACATTCCGCAAAAGTGGGTCGCCAAGACGTGGTCGGGAGCCAGTGGGGCCAAGCTCTCGCTCAGTGGGCGCAACCTGTACTGGTGGACGAAATTCCGCGGTGGCGATCCGGAAGCACAGAACTTTGGCGCGGGTGGTGTGCCCGATGCCATTCAGCGTAACCGCGAACTCGCCGCGTATCCTGCCAGCCGTAGCTACTGGCTCAACTTCAGCCTGGACTTCTGACCATGACCACATTCCGTCATCGCCAGGCGCGCACGCTGTTGTTTGCGGCCGCCTGTGCCGGTATCGTCGCCTGTAATTCAGCTGACATTGCGAACTTCAACAGCCCCAATACGTCACAGCTGGAAGGCTCCCCGAACGCCGCCACCGTGAATACCACCGTCGCCGGCGTGCTCGGTGGCGCACGGGCCGGAGCCGGCACCTGGGCCAGCACCCTCGGCATCTTTGGTCGCGAGATTATGAATCTCGACGGCGCGGAACCACGGAACGTGCTCGCCCTGCTCATTGGGCCACTCGAGCCAGGGGGCTTTGGCACCGATGCAGGATGGTCCAACTCGTATCGGAATCTCCGCACAGCGTACACGATTCTTGATGTCGTCGATGTGGTCCCCGATTACACGGCGGCGCAAAAGAGCGGCGTAAAGGGATTTGTGAAAACGTTCATGGCGCTTGAGTACATGAACCAACTCCGCGTGCGCGACACGTTTGGCTTGGTCTTCGACGTCTCGAAGGATCCAACGATTCAGGGTGCCTTCATTTCGCGCGACGAAGCATATACCAAAACTGCGGCGCTCTTTGATGAGGCCAGAACCGACCTCGCGGCCGCAGGAACCGCGTTCCCCTTTACTCTGACCAGCGGATTCACCGGCTTCAACACGCCGGTAACGTTCCTCCGCGTGAACCGTGGTCTCAAGGCGCGACTTGACGTGTACCGTGGTCGGTGGGCCGATGCCCTCACTGCGCTGAACGAATCGTTCATCAGCACGTCAGCCAACACGGCAGCTGGATTCGCAACCGGTGTCTACCACGTGTACAGCACGGCATCGGGCGATGCCACCAACCCGCTCTTCGATCCCGCACCACGCGCCATCGTTGCGGTTCCGGAGTTTCTCACCGAAGCACGTCTTCGCACCGACGGCTCGCGGGATTTGCGCGCGACGAGTAAAGCGGTCGTCGGCACGGTGAACCTGGCCACGCAGAGTATCAGCTCGAACGTGCGGCCCACGGTATATCCCACCAACGTCGCGCCAATCCCGATCATCCGTAACGAAGAGCTCATTCTGCTTCGGGCCGAAGCGAATATCGGACTCGGCAATCGCGCAGCGGCTATCGCGGACCTCAATGTCGTACGCACGAACGCTGGCGGGCTCCCAGCCCTCGCGTCTGACTTTTCCGGCGACCTCGTCACCGAGGTCCTCTACGATCGCCGCTACTCGCTGTTCTTTGAGTACGGCCATCGTTGGGTAGATGCACGCCGCTACGGCCGCCTTGGCGAACTCCGAAAGCAGCTCTCCACGCATCGTGTCTTTCCGCTGGTTCCCATCCCGGTGGATGAGTGCAACCAGCGTTTGGCGGCTCAGCCAAAGGGATGCGTGAACGTATCGGGGCAGTAGCACGTGGTGGTGCCGTGACCTGACCAGGGAACGGCCCACCGCATGGAAGGCCAGAGGAGGGTGTCGGACGAGAGGGCGCGGAAACCCGTTGTGGTGTACCTGCGTCCTCCGCCCCGGCACCCTCCTCCTGCATATGTCATGGCCGATCGACAGCCACGGAGTAGGGCATTACGACCTTCCGGTCAGGGTTTCACCGACTCCGTTCCCCTCCGCACGTCGGGACATTGCCTGTCACGCACCATACGACCGCAACCTCCGTGCAGAGGCGTATTCATGATCCACGAAATGGAAGGCGACATCCTGCTCACCACGGCGCAGTCCATCGCACATGGCATTTCACCCAATGATCACTTCGACGCCGGCTTGGCGTTGGCGCTGCGCGAAATGTGGCCGAGTATGGCGAAGGATTTCCGGCATTACGCACACGAGGCACACCCCAAGCCGGGTGAGCTCTGGAGCTATCGCACCATCGATGGCCGAACCATCTACAACCTGATGACACAAGACGGTGCGTATGCCTCGGCGTCTTCCGGACGGGCGTCGCTCCCCAATGTCAATCACGCGCTGAAGCAGCTGCGCCATGAACTCCATATCAACGGCATGAGCAGCGTTGCGCTGCCACGACTCGCCACCGGTGCCGGCGGCTTACCGTGGAGCGAGGTGAAGCCGCTCATCGAACACCATCTGGGCGATCTTCCAATTCCCGTGTACGTCTACGTCACCTATCGGAAAGGCGAAGTCGGCAAGAAGCGCACGCCGTAAACCGGCGCCGTAACACCGCACGCATCCGGCGTATCCCATGTCAGACCATTCTCGCTCTCAGGAAACGGCCTGGCATACCACGTCGGTGGAAGAGACCCTCACGATCCTTGGGAGCGCCACCCACGAGGGGCTCTCCACCGACATCGTTCGCGCCCGCACCATGCAATACGGCGCCAACGTGTTGGAGCATGCACGCCGCCGCGGTGC
>CANHTA010000116.1 GCA_947463135.1 Gemmatimonadota bacterium | reverse complement strand
GCACCCTTGTGAAGGTGATTGCGGTGGTGCTGGGTATCATCGAGCCGCATTGGCGCCGCAGGCCGCTACTTATTGCAAAAACCGGTGATAATTCATTGCAAAAAACCGTACAATAAGCATATAAAATACCGTATAGCATACTTGCAAAAACCGGTATAGCTGGCTTTCTTTTACCGTCAGCCGCTTAATATTCAGCCACGCGCCCCCGGTACGCCCATTCACGTGACCTATCGCCCCAGAATCGTTGACGCGCGCCTCGACAGCGCGCTCCGAAGCGCCGGTGGCGTGGTCCTCGACGGTCCGCGCGGCTGCGGCAAAACACGCACGGCGTTGGAGCACGCGGCAAGCAGTGTCTCGTTCGACCGAGACCCGAACGCGCGATTGCTGGCGCAGACCGCCCCCGACGCCCTCCTTAGCGGGCCGATACCACGACTGCTGGACGAGTGGCAACTGGTACCAGAGATCTGGGGGAGTGTGCGCGGCGCCATCGACGATCGCGCGCAGCCTGGCCAGTTCATTCTCACCGGTTCGGCGGTGCCCGTCGACAACGACACGCGCCATACCGGTGCTGCCCGCTTCATTCGCATCAAGATGCGTCCCTGCACCCTTGCCGAACTCGGGGTCAGTTCCGGTGCGGTGTCGCTCGCAGCATTGCTCAACGCCGACGTAATGACAGCGGCTGACACCGGGCTCACCGTTCCGCAGTTGCTGTCGCATGTGACCGTGGGTGGATTCCCGGGCGTGCAAGGCACGGCCGCCGACACGCTCGACGTCCATCGCGAGTACCTCGCCTCGGTGGCGCACGCGGATATTCCACGGCTCCTCGGTCGCACACCACGACCGGCGCGACTGGAAGCCGTGATCAGAGCCTTGGCACGCCACAGCGGTGGGCCGATGACGGCGACCGCCATTGCGGCCGATGCTGTGACACCGGGTCGGCCAATCGATCCCGATACGGTCGCGCTGTATCTCGACACGTTGACTCGCATCCACCTGATCGAGCCGCTCCAGTCGTGGGGGACCCACTTGCGATCGCGGTCGCGACAACGCTCCGCACCGGTCGTGCACTTCACGGATCCGGCGTTAGCCGCCGCGGCCATCGGCGCGACCCCGCACGCGCTGCTGCAGGACCTGCGATTGGCAGGATTACTCTTTGAATCACTCGTCATCCGCGATTTGCGCGTCTATGCGGACGCCGCGCGCGGCACGGTTGAGCAATACCGTGACAACACGGGGCTGGAGGTGGACGCGATTGTGACGCTCAGTGATGGGCGATGGGGCGCCTTCGAAATCAAATTGGGGACCTTCGCCATCGACGACGCCGTGAAGTCGCTACGCCGGTTTGCCGCCAAGGTCGATACGCGCGTGCTCGGTGCGCCGAGTGTGCTCGGCGTGATCGTAGGGACGGGTGGGGCCTACCGACGCGAGGATGGCATCATGGTGATCCCCATTGGTGCGCTGGGGCCATGATGGTCCGCGTCCAATTGCCTGCCCCCCTTCGGGGTGGATCGTCTATCCGTCGAGTATACGACGCGACCGCCGACCGCGTGCGCACCGACTGGCGGGTGGCCGCGTGCCCGCTGACTGGTTCATGCGCCTTGTGGGCCGTGAGAACGGCGGTCACCGTGGGGGGCGTGTGCCGGCGGCACCGGGTTCGCGCTCCACGCGGTCGCTACGGCCAAGGGCGGTGATGCGGCGCTACAAGGTCGAAGGTGTACTCATGTCGGAATCCGGGACCGAACCGCGTTCCTCACGACGGGGTCGAGAGCCGCCACGCGCTCCAAGCGCTCACCAAGTTGTTGGGGTCGCACCGCCCCCAGATGCAGGAGCGCGCTGCAAAACTCACGATCCTTCTCCCGACCCGCCACGGCCTTGGAGATCCACAGGTCGTGGAGCTCGAGACACCACGCGACGACACCGCGTGTCCCGGGCGACTCGAAGCGCACGAGTCGCTGCTGCCATCCTTCCGGGAGCACCGCCGTCGTTTCGACGACACCCTGAGCGTAATACCCGAACGTATCATGGAACATCGACGCCTCACCGATTGCACCATCGATCAGGTCGGCCATCTGTCCGCCCACGTCCCCGCGAACCGCGACATCCACCTCCGTGGAGCGCGCTGCCTCGTCGGGCAATGGTTCGTTCATGCTGCCATGCACCGCCTGGCTTCCGATCACGAGCACCTCGGATACGCCCAGCACCGCGCCCGCTGCGCGAATCGCGTGTTCGAACTGTGCGCGCGTCATGAGGCCTCCTGCGTCGTCGCGACGCGCTCGCGCCACGCCTCGCCGAACCGGCGATAGACGTGTGCCCGCTCACGGGCGCTGAGCACGCCGGTAAACGGCGTCACCTGGCGCAGATCACGCCCTCGTTGGCTCGGATCAAGCATGACCGCAATCAGCGAGGCCAACGGTCGGCGGAGAAAGAGTCGCCATTCGTCAAGCAGCGGCCGGGCGGCCGGGTGCAACGTATGCATCCGCAGGACGGACGCGCGGGCGCGCGCAAGCACCGCCTCCGGATCCTGCTCGAGGCGTTCAACGATGGCCTGATGCAACGCCAGGCTCCGTCGATCCTCCCGCGTGAGCGGTGGCACGCACTGCACGACCAGCTCGACGTCGGCCGCCTGCGCGAGACGTTCGACGGTTCGCCATGTGGGACTCTTGTGCCCCCCCTCATACGCGGCAATGGTGGCCTGCGATGTTTCCGCACGCTCCGCCAACTCCTGCTGGGTGAGGCCGGCGGCATCACGAATCAATCGGGTGGGGTTCATGCCGTTGAATATATCCGATTGGATATGTCTCGGCGAGCGACGGGCCGTGGTGAGGCGCTGGAGAGGAGAAGTTACGCGGCGTAAATTGCCCGCTCAGCCCGCATCCGGCCACCGCAGAGCCCGCGGCACGACGGCGGGCGTCAATCCATGGTACAGGTCATCGAGGGTGAGCGTCGTCACCGGATGTCCATCCTGCTCCGCTCGCGCCGTGAAGTCCGGCGAGAGTACGCCGCCCGTGACGTACAGCAGCGGCGAGTCCGGGTGTAGCGCCTTCTTGGCCCACGCGTGCCCGGCGTCGGCGAGCATGGCGAGTTCACGCAGGTGTTTGGCGTGCACGTCGATCCCCAGGTTTCCCCACTTGATCGCGCCGGTGAGCATGCGGCCGTTCGTGAGGGATGCGACGATGTCGACCTCGACCGAGCGCGGCTCCCCGGACCCGCGTTCGGTGCTCACCGTTCCCTCCCAGCGAGACCAGGTGTCGATCATCGGCAGACCGAGTCGCTGGCGATGCCGCTGGTATCCCTCGGCCGCCATGCGCTCGAAAATGCCGCCCATATAGGTGTCGAGTCGGGCAGGCGCAATCTCCTCCGCCCACACCTCCCGCGGATCGTAGGTCGCGAGCTCGGAGCGGAACCGCGACACGATCTTCGCATGAAACTGCAGCGCGGGGTCGGCGAGTCGGAAGCGAAAAGGGGCCGTGCCGGTCGCGCCGAAATTGCGCTCAGCGCGAACGTAGCCGAGCTCGACGAGCTTGGCGAGCATCCGCTTGGTCGAGCTGATGTCGTCGGCCAGCGCGGCGTACGCGGCGATCTCCTGCGCGCTCGTGCGTCCAGCCCCGATCGCGCGAAGAAGAGCCTTGTAGTCTTCGGGCTTGCGGAGACCTCGTTCCTGGTCGATGAGCGTTTCGACCTGCATCCGGATTTGTCCGCCCGGTGACAGGACTTCGGCCGCCACGTTGTCACGGAGACTGCGGTCGTCGCGGAGGGCGCGCAGATAGCGTGGGGTGCCGCCCACGATGCCATATGCCATCGCACGCTCCCGGTGCGTGGACGCCGGGACGAGGGCGGCGGCGTCGAAGTAGTCGAACGGCTCGACGCGGATGGTCCGGGCAAAGCGGCCGTACAGCGGTGCGTCGCCGGCGTTCAGTTGCTCCATCGTTCGCACGGCGGAGCCGCAGAGCACCAGGACAAACGGCCGGTCATCACGGTGCACATCGTGAATCGCGTTGAGCTGCGATGGCACGCCCTCGCGCGTCCCCATGAGGTACTGGAATTCATCGAGCACGATGACCAGCGGCTCGGGCGTCCGGAGCTCGTAGAGGAGCCGGAAGACGGTGCGCCAGGTGGGGTAGTCTGCCGGGTCGAGCCGCAGGTCGAAGTGCCGTGCGACGGATTGCACGAGCTCTCGACGATTGATGGGGCTGCTCCCCTCTGCCGCCACAAAGTAGAAGGTCTGCGCGTCCGGCCACGTGTTCGTGAGCAGATACGTCTTCCCCACGCGCCGCCGACCGGTGACCAGCGCGAGAGTTGGGCCCGGACGATCAAGGAGCTCACGCAGCTGCGCCCGCTCACGCTCGCGATCCACGAAGAGTGGCGGGTTGGGGGTGGCGCGGTCTGCTGCCATCGGTCGGTG
Source organism: Gemmatimonadota bacterium (assembly GCA_947463135.1). Taxonomy (GTDB): domain Bacteria; phylum Gemmatimonadota; class Gemmatimonadetes; order Gemmatimonadales; family Gemmatimonadaceae; genus Gemmatimonas. Next base: position 4,844 of record CANHTA010000116.1, on the reverse strand, counting down.
GAGAGGGGAGTCGTTCGTGGTCGATCGCAGAAGCCGAACACTATACGTGCAGTGTATCGCTTAAGCAGTATAGTGCTTAAGCATTACACAGCACAAGAGGTGAGCCGGCGACGCCTGTGTCCGCGGTCCACGACGTCGCGCTCCCGAATCATGAGAAACCGCCCGTCGGGCGCGACGGCGAACCGTTGGCCAGATGGATTGATGCGAATGTCGTCCGGAAGTGCGAAGAGCGGTGTGATGCGCTCGACTTGAAAACCGCTGCCGGTGCCGTACTCGGCGGACATAAACGTCACCGCCTAGGCGGTGCGGTCGTACGTCAGCATGCCGCCATCTCCCCCTCCACGAACGCGGCGATCCGCTCCCACTGCCGCTCCGCATCCTCCTCCCCCAGCGCGATCAGCCGCCGCACCAGCATGTCCACCACCCGCAACCCGTGCCGCTGCTCCTCGGGCAGCCGCGCCACCAAGCGGTTGGTGCGCTGCAACCGCAGCTCGTCCTGGTCGATCAGGTCCAGGAACACTGCGTTGTACAGCACCCCCAGCACCTGCGCCGGCGGCGGGTAGTCGGGCACCTGCGGGCGCGACGCCTCTCGCACGTTGCGGTCATAGCGCGTGGCGATGGTGATGATGCGCGACGCCCCCAGGTGCAGCGCAGGAGAGAGCGGCGCCGTAAGCCGGATCCCCCCGTCGCCAAACCACTCGTTCCCCACGCGCGCCGCGGGAAACAGCAGCGGCAACGCCGTGGAGGCCAGCACATGGTCCACCGTGAGCCGCGTGTGCTCGCCGCGCCGCTGCGGGCGCTCCCACCCGGTGAAGTCGCGCCCCTCCACCCACGTCACGCTCTGCGACGTGGTGTAGCTGGTGCCGCACAGCGCCACCGCGCGCAGCCGCCCCTCCGCCAGGTTCTCCGCCACCCCCGGCAGCGTGCCGTCGGGGTTGCGCGCCAGCACCCGCTCCAGGAAGCCGCGCAACGGCGCCGTGTCCACCATGCCGCGGAACTGCTCGGGGTGCCCCTGCCCCCCGGCCACCAGCCGGACGCCGCTGCGCATCACATTGGCGGTCAAGGACGACGCGTCCACCCGGAACACCTGGTCGGGCGTGAGCGACAGCCGGTGCTGCACCAGTGCCTCCATCGCCTACCCAAAGCTCCCGCGGTGTGCCGCCAGGTGCATGGCATTGACCGCCCCCGCCGACACCCACACCAGAATGGGGACGCGCAGCTGCGGGAAGCGCGCCGCAATGGCCCGCAGCACCCCCACCTGGTAGGCGCCGCGCGCGCCGCCGCCCCCCAGCACCATGGCCAGCTCCGACGGAGCGGGCGCCGGAGGGACGGACATCAGGGGAACAGGCTCGGACTGGGCGGCAACGGACGGAGAGGCATCCATGGGGCGGCAAGGCGAGCGGTTCCGGAGTACTATACGTGCGAGCCGCACCCCATCCCCGCCAGCTTCCCTTCCGATGCCCGCCATGCGCTCCCTCCTCCTGGCCCTCGCCCTCACCCCCGCCGTGGCCCTCGCCCAGAACGAGGCCGCCCTCCGGCAGGCCTTCGAGGGCAAGAGCGTCTCCGTCCGTATCGCCATGCCTGGCACCAGCCGCGGCGTGGACGTGTCCCCGATGCAGCAGCCGGCGGTGAACTTCCGCCTGGTGGCCGACCGCATCAAGGACTTCGGCACCGCCCTCGAGGTGGGCCAGCAGGTGATGGTCACCAAGATGGTGGTCAAGAAGGATTCGCACATCGAGTTCCAGCTGGGCGGCGGTGGCTACGGCACCTTCGGCGACGACGCCGGCACCCAGCGCGTGTTCACGGGCGTCGAAGGGGAGTCGGCCCGCGAACGGGCGCTGCGCGACTCCATCAAGACGGCCCCCACCACCGCGCAGCGTGCGCGGCTGGAGCGCGAACTGCAGACGGCGCGCGCCACCCGCCAGCGGGAGAACGCCAAGGCCGAGGCGGAGGCCGCGCAGGCCAACGCGGCGCGCGAGGCCAACCTCCGGTCGCGCCGCAAGGAAGGGGGGAGCCGCTTCAACATCCGCTACCAAGGGGGAATCCCCCCCGAGGCACTCACCCCCGCCGGCGTGATGGCGGCGCTGGCCGACTACGTCGACTTCGCGGCCACCGGCGCCAAGGGCGCGTCTGCGGCCTCCGTGGCGGGCGAGACACTCATGCGCGTGGATCCCAAGCCGCCCGCCGGCGGCAGCGGGCTGGCCGGGCTGCGCAAGGGGCTCTCCATTCGCGAGGTGGAAGCCCTCCTTGGCCCCGCCGACACCGCCGCCGAAGCGCGGCAGGGCACCCTCACCGTCCTCACGCGCGGCTACTCGGCGGGCGGCATGAAGGTCACCACCAGCTTCGTCAATGACGTGCTGATCGACTTCGCCATCAGCCCGCGGTAGCTGCCCCGCCGCGCCTTGCCGATCTGCCGCAGCACCTCGTCGAACGGCTCCAGCGTGTCCGTCGTCAGCTCGCCGACAATGTCCCACCGCCGCACCATCTGCGTGGCGCCGGCCATCACGATGGTTGCTGCAGTCGGGCATCATCGGAAGCGCGCGGCAGAAGCCCGCGTTCGGCCCCCTTTTTTTTCCAACCGACTTCGTCATGCTCTCCGACTCTCTCCGTATTGCCGGCGCGCAGATGGCGCCCGTTTGGCTGGACCGTGAGGGCACGCTGGCCAAGGTGATCGCGGCGATTCATGCCGCGGCCGACGACGGGGTGCAGCTGCTGGCCTTCCCCGAGGCGTTTGTGCCCGGCTACCCGTGGTGGATTGAGTGGACCGATGGCGCGCGCTTCGATTCGTCGGTGCAGAAGGCGCTGCACGCGCATTATCTCGATCAAGCGGTGCAGATCGAGGCGGGGCATTTATCGAGCGTATGTGCGGCTGCGAAGGCGCGCGCCATCACGGTGGTGCTGGGTATCATCGAGCGACCGCTCGACCGCGGCGGGCACAGCGTGTACGCCAGCGTGGTCACGATTGACTCGACGGGTCACGTGGTGACGGTGCATCGCAAGCTGATGCCCACGTACGAAGAGCGACTCACTTGGTCACCTGGCGACGGCCATGGACTGCGCACCCACCGCGTGGGTGCGTTCACGCTGGGGGCGCTCAACTGCTGGGAGAACTGGATGCCGCTGGCGCGCGCGAGTCTGTATGGACAGGGGGAGGATCTGCATGTGGCGGTGTGGCCGGGGAGTGTGCGCAACACCGAGGAGATCACGCGGTTCATGGCGCGCGAGGGGCGTTCGTATGTGATGTCGGTGGCGGGGCTGCTGCGGCGCGATCAAGTGCCGGAGCAGACGCCGCACTTCGAGCTGCTGCAGCGGGTGCTCCCCGAGGTGATGGGGGAAGGCGGCACCTGTATTGCGGGCCCCGATGCGACCTGGCTGGTGGCGCCGGTGGCACACGAGGAGCGCATCATTGCTGCGGATATCCACCATGTGCGGGTGCGCGAGGAGCGGCAGAACTTTGATGCCATGGGGCACTACGCGCGCCCCGATGTGCTCCAGTTGGAGGTGAACCGGGAGCGGCAGCGCGCGGTGCGGATTCGCGATTGATGTATCAGGCCAACGTGTCTCACACCATGGCGTTGCTTGGCATTGCGCTTCTTTGTCGACCGTCTGTTCTCAGTGACTCAGCGCATGTGGTCGCGCCTCGTCACGCTTTGCCGGCGCACGCGACCATCAGCGGAACGGTTTTCGATAGTCTCGCCAATCAGCCACTTGCAAACGCCCTCGTCCAATTCGTCGCGACGGAGAACCTCGCACAGGTACGATCGGTTCGCGCTGGTCTCGATGGTCGTTTTGCATTCGATTCCGTTTCGCCCGGTCGATATCTCATCGAGTTTCTCCATCCCAAACTCGATTCGCTGTTGTTGCAGCCGCCCAGAACCGCAGTTGAGGTCGCGCGCGATCAACTCGTGACCACGGTACCGCTCAGCATACCGTCGGCGATGTCAATCAGGGCGTTATTTTGTGGTCAAGCGGCCCCCACCAGCGGTGCACTCGTTGGTCTGATGCTCGGCCGCGTGCGAACATCGGATGGATCACCGGTTGACCCGGAACACGGCGGGGTGCGCGCGCAATGGCGCCAACTGCACGTTGACGACACCGGGGTGCGCCCGCGCCTGGATTCGGCAACGTATGCGTTGCGCGCATCCGCCGACTTTGTGCTGTGCGGACTGCCGCACGAGGGTCCGTTTACCACGCAGGCATGGCTCGGGGTTGATTCCTCTGGCGTGAGCGAGCTTGAGGTCCCTGAGGATGGCATCGTGCGACGAGATCTGTTCGTGTCCGCCGCGGCGCGGCGCGGGCAGCTGCTCGGCTTCGTACGGGATTCTGCCGGGGGCGGTTTGGTGCAGGCGCAGGTCGCGAATGCCGAGAAGGACGTCGCAACGGTCACGGATTCGAGCGGACGATTCGTGCTGAGGCGACTCAAGCTGGGAACGCAGTCGATTGACGTGCGGGCACTCGGGTACCTCCCCCGTCGCGTCGTGGTCGATGTTGTTGACGCCGGAGCGAATCCGGCCCGTATCGTGCTACAGCGCCCACCAACGACACTTCGCGCGATGACGGTGCGGGCGATGCGCTCGTACGCGGGTTTCGAGGTGCGCCGCACGTCCGGCGTTGGACTGTTCCTTGACGAGGCCGCCATCACGCAGCGAAATCCATTCATCTTCGCGGACATCATGAGGTCGCTGCCAGGCGTATCGGTATCCCCTGTCAAGTCGTTCAGCGCCAAGTTTTACACCCGCTTCGGGATCAGGAGTTGTGAGCCCTCGGTGTGGGTGGACGGCGTCGAGATCAAGAGCCGGACGCAAGACCTCGACGCACACGTCGATGTCACCGCGCTCCGCGCG
>CANHTA010000115.1 GCA_947463135.1 Gemmatimonadota bacterium | reverse complement strand
TGGCGCTGGCGATTGTGGCGGCCACGCGGGCTGGGATCCCATGGTTTGTCATGGGGCTGGGCGCCAACGTGGTGATCGGCGACCGGGGCATCCGCGGCCTGGTGATCCGCAATACGGCGGCCGCCCACAGCATGTCGCCCGACGGGGTGCTGGTCGCGGAAAGTGGGGCCATCGTACAGGATTTGGTGCTGGACACGGTCCGCGCCGGCTGGTCGGGTTTGGAGCACTACATCGGCATTCCCAGTACCGTGGGCGGGGCACTGTGGCAGAATCTGCACTTTCTCTCGCCAGCCCCCGAGCGCGAGCGCACCATGTTCATCGCCGATGTCTTTGAATCGTGCGAGATCCTCACCGAAGAGGGGGAGCGCCGCACCGTTCGCGCCGACTACATCCAGTTCGGCTACGACGACACCATCTTTCACCACCGCCGTGATGTGGTGTTACGCGCCACCTTCCAGCTCACCAAGGGCGACCCGGCTCGGCTGCACCAGATCCTCCAGGAAAACCTCGCGTGGCGTGGCTCGCGGCACCCCTGGCTCCAGGTGCACCCCAGCGCCGGGTCCATCTTCAAGAAAATCGAAGGGGTGGGTGCCGGTCGGCTCATCGACCAGTGCGGCCTCAAAGGCTTCCGGGTGGGCGACGCCCAGATTTCGCACATTCATGCCAACATCCTCGTGAACCTGGGGCAGGCTACGGCGGCCGACGTGCTGGCGCTGGTAGCGCATGCGCAGGGGGCGGTGAAGGAACGGTTCGGCTACGAACTGCAACCGGAAGTCGGTTTTATCGGCGAGTTCTAGCCGCGGGGGAACCTTATAAGGGGTATTCAGGGGTACACGGTGTCGAAACGCGTAGGCAGTGCCGCGCGTAGCGTGTGCAGCCTCCGTTTCCCTCCCCTCTGATCCCCCCGACGTGCGCCGTCGTTTTCTCCAATTCGCTGCCCTCATCTGCCTCGGCTTCCCACTGTGGCCGCAGTCCGCCGCCGCCCAGCAGGTGGACGTGATCCGTGGCCGGATCACCGGCACCGAGAATGAGCCGCTCGACAACGTGGCCGTTGTGGTCACGTCGATCTCCGGCAACGTGAATCGCACCGCACGCACCGACCGGAGCGGCCGCTTTACCGTCACCTTCCCCGGCGGCGACGGCGACTATCTGGTCACCGTAACCGCCCTCGGCTACACCGTAAAGCGCTTCCAACTCAAGCGCGGCGCCGACGAGGACATCCTCATTGCCGACGCCAAGCTGTCGAAAGTCGGTGCCGTACTCGACGCCGTCAAAGTCACCGCGGCACGCGAGAAGGTGTCACGCAACGACATCCAGCAGGATGTCGGCGGGACCGAGCGTGTCATTGCCAACAACAATGCGCTCCCCCCCGACCAGATGGGGGATCTCGCCGCCATGGCCGCCACCCTGCCGGGGGTGCAGCTCGTGCCGGGACAGGATGGCGGCGCCAACGGCTTCTCGGTGCTGGGGCTTGGTGCGGATCAGAACAACACCACGCTCAATGGCATGATGTTTGGCGGCGCCGGCCTGCCGAGGGACGCCAGTGTGCTGAGCGCGCTCACCACCTCACCGTATGACGTGTCGCGCGGCGGATTTTCGGGGGGACAGTTCAGCCTGCGGACCCGCCCCGGATCGAACTTTATCGGTCGTGGGCTGAGCTTCGTGGGGGATGCTCCACCGTTGCAGTGGAGTGATGCCGCGGCACGGGCCACGGGACAGGAGTACACCAACGGATCACTGGGCGGCTCGGTGTCCGGCCCACTCGTGTTCGACAAAGCCTTCTACAACGTGTCCTTCCAGCTGGGCCGTCGAAGCAATGACCTGCAAACCCTGCTGAACACCTCAGGAACGGGGTTACAGGCATCGGGCGTTGCCGCCGACTCCGTACAGCGCTTTGTGGGGATTCTGCAAAACGCGCGCGTACCCATTGGCTTCAGCGGGTTGCCGGCGCATCGCCTCGGCGATCAGGGCTCCGTGTTCGGCGCCATCGATTTCACACCGCCATCCAGCACCAGTGGCTCGGCGTACAATCTCACGTTCAACGGAAACTGGAACAATCAGAATCCCGCCACACCGCTCACCACGGGCCTCCCCACCACCAGCGGTGAGCGCACCTCCACCAGCGGCGGCATCCAAGGGCGGCACAGTGGCTACTTCACGCTGCGCGGCGTCGGCATTTTAACCGAAACCTCGGGCGGGATCAGTGCCTCCCACAATGCCGGAGTACCATACACCGACCTGCCCGGTGGCCGCGTGCGCGTCAACTCCAATTTCACCGATGGCACGAACGGCGTTCAGAATCTGGCCTTTGGCGGCAATCAGTTTCTGGGCACGTCGCAAAGCACCAACAGCATGTCCGCCATGAACACGCTGTCGTGGTTCAGCGCCAACAACAAGCACCGGCTCAAACTGGCCACCGAGCTGCGACGCGATGGCTCAGCGCAGGACCAGACGATCAATCGCCTGGGGACCTTCGCCTACAATTCGCTGGCCGACCTGCAGGCGGGAGTACCCGTGGCGTTCACCCGTACACTGGCCCCGCGTGAACGCGACGCCAGCATGATGGTGGGTGCCATCTCGCTCGGGGATTCATATCGCCGCACCAACCGTTTGCAATTTCAGTACGGCGTTCGCGTGGATGCCAACCAGTATCTCAACACCCCGGCGCGCAACGCCGACGTGGAGCAACGTCTTGGCGTGCGCAACGATCTCGTGCCCAATGGCGTGTTCGTGAGCCCGCGTCTGGGATTCTCGTGGCAATACGGCACCGGTCCGCAAATCGGTGCCTTCGACGGCGCCTTCCGTGGTCCGCGCGCCGTGGTGCGCGGCGGCATCGGCGTGTTTCAGAGCACGCCACAAGCCACGCTCATCGGCTCGGCAATCGACAACACCGGGTTGGCCAGCGCCATTCAGCAGCTCGCCTGTGTGGGGCCCGCCACACCAGTGCCCGACTGGAACGCCTACACCGATCCGGCGCGTATTCCGTCACGCTGCACCGACGGAAGCACCGGGACGTTGTTCTCCAACGGAGCACCCAACGTGACGCTGTTGGCCAAAGACTACGCGGCGCCAAGCAGCCTCCGGTCAAATGTCAGCTGGTCGGGGCCGATTTTCCGGAATCGCTTCAATGCCAGCTTTGACGCCACGTATTCGTTTAACAGCCGGCAAACCAGCTTTGTCGATCGCAACTTCGCCGGCGTGCAACGTTTTTCGCTCGACAACGAAGCAGGACGGCCGGTGTATGTGTTGCCCACCAGCATCGTGCCGGTCACCGGCGCCATCGCCGCCGGTGACGGTCGAGTGGTCACGGCGTTCCAGCGCGTCACCGAGCAGCGGAGTGATTTAACCTCACGCAGTGCACAGGGCAGTGTGCGCCTGTCGCCCACCAACTTCAGCACCAATTTCAGCTGGAGTATGAGTTACACCTACTCCAACGTACGTGAGCAATTCCGCGGCTTTACCAGTACCGCGGGCGATCCCCATGCCGTGGAATGGTCACGCTCGCCCTTTGATTCCCGGCACCAGATCACCTACAACCTGAGCTACAACGCCTTCGACTTCATCCGGCTTGGCTGGTTCGGGCAGTTCCGCTCCGGTACGCCATTCACACCAAACATTGGTGGTGACGTAAACGGTGACGGTTTTGGCAACGATCGGGCGTTTGTGTTCAACCCGGCATCAGCGGTGGCCGCCAGCGACGCGGCCACCGCAGCGGGGATGCAGGCGCTGCTCACCACCGGATCACCGGTAGCTCGCGCATGCCTCACGTCGCAACTCGGTACGCTCGCCGCGCGCAACAGTTGCCAAGGGCCATGGGTGAGTTCGGCCAACTTGTCGGTGTCCTTCAACCCCCTCAAGCTCCGGTTGCCGCAACGCGCCAACCTCTCGTTTAACGTATCAAACCCGCTCGGTGCCGCGGACTTGCTGCTGCACGGCGAAAACAAGCTGCGCGGCTGGGGACAGCAGCCGTTTCTCGATCAGTCGCTGTTGTACGTGCGCGGTTTCAACCCCACCACCAAGCGGTACAGCTACGAAGTGAACCAGCGGTTCGGCGCCACCAACCCGCAGTTCAACAGCTTCCGCGTTCCGGTTACCATCACGGCCCAGCTGCGCTACGACATCGGCCCCACGCGCGAACGGCAGGTGCTCACGCAGGCTCTCGACCGCGGCCGCCGCACCACAGGCACCAAGGCGGGTGAGGCAATGATTAAAGCGCAATTCGGCAACGGCGGAGTACCCAATCCGTTAGCCACGCTGCTTCGCGATCAGGATACGCTCAAGCTGTCGTCCGATCAGGCCGACAGTCTGGCCACCATGAACCGTCGCTACACGGTGCGACTCGACTCCATCTGGGCGCCGGTGTCCAAGCGCTTTGCCGAGCTCCCTGAGCGCTACGACCGCGAGGCCATTTATGCGCAGTACGTGAAGGCGCGTGAAGCCAGCATCGATATGCTGCGCGGCTATGCCCCCGCGGTGAAGAAGCTGCTGACCAATCAGCAGTGGCGTTTGCTCCCGCCCTTTGTCGCGAGTGCGCTGGACGACCGGTATCTGCGATCCATTCGTTCGGCCACATCGGGTGGCGGCGGCGGCATGATGCTGCCGGGCGGCGCCATGATCATGGGCGGTGGGCTCAGTGGCGGCGCACAAACCATCATCATGCGCCAGTAAGCGGCACCCGCTCCCTTCTCGGTTCGCGTCTTCCTTCCCTCCGGTTCTTTTCTCATGACTGCATACCGCGGTATCCGTTTCGCACTGGCCACCATGCTGCTTGGCGCATGGTCACCACCAACGTCCCTCGCGGCCCAGACCCGGCCCCCCATCCGTACCCTCGGCCCGGTACACGCCACCACCACCGATTCGCTTGGGCTAGTGAATAACGTGCGGGCGCTGCCCGGCGGCCGACTGCTCATCAACGATGCCACGAGCCGTCGGGTGCTGCTCGTGGACTCCACCTTGGCGGTCATCGGTATCGTGGCGGATTCCACCAGCAGTACCGCCAACGCTTATGGACCACGCTCGGGCAGCTTGATTGCCTTCCGCGGCGACTCCACCCTGTTCGTGGATGCCGCATCGCTGTCCATGCTGGTCATCGATCCGGCGGGAAAGATCGGCCGGGTCATGTCCGTCCCACGCTCACAAGACGCGATGATGTTGGCCGCCGGCGGACTCGGCACCGGGGCGTACTACAGCAACGGCTATCTCGTGTATCGCGGCATGCCGGGGTTCCGCATGCAGATGGGTCCCACCGGCGCGCCCACCATGCCGTCGGTGGCGGATACCATGGCCATCGTGCGGGTGAACCTGCAGTCGCGTGCGGTGGATACGGTGGGATTTATCAAGATCCCGAAGACGAACACCAACATGACACGCAGCGACGACGGCAAGATCAGCATTGCCATTGAGGTGAATCCGTTGCCGGTGGTAGACGACTGGGTGGTGACCTCCACCGGGGAGATCGCCCTGCTGCGCGGTCGGGATTATCACATCGATTGGATGTCCCCCGACGGCACGCATCGCTCGTCGCCCAAGGTGGCCTTCGATTGGAAGCGCATCACCGATGAGCAAAAGGTGGCGCTGATTGATTCGGTGAAAGCCATTCGCGATCGGGCGGCGGCGGCCAACCCGGGACAGGGCAACGCCATGGCGGCGGCATTCGGCGCCGCCCTTGGCATGGGCGGCGCGGCGAGTGGGATGGCAAGCAGCGCGGCTCCCACGATGGTGATGCGCTTTGAAGCGCGCGGTGCACCCGGTGGTCCGCCGGGCGGTGGCGCAGCCCCACAGATCATGGCGCCGCAGATCAACTACGTGTCCCCCACCGAACTCCCGGACTATCAGCCCGCGTTCTTTGCCAACAGTGCGAAGGCCGACAACGACGGCAACATCTGGGTGCAGACGATCCCCACCAAGCCCGTGGCCGGTGGCGTAGTCTACGACGTGATCAATCCTGCGGGGGAGGTGGTGGACCGGGTACAGATCCCCGTCAATCGCACCATTGTCGGCTTCGGCCCAGGCGGCGTCGTCATTCTCGCCGCGCGTGAAGGAATGACCACGAAGCTGGAGCGTGCGCGGGTCAAGTAGCTCCTCGTTGAACCCGTTCCGCCGTTACCGATTCTGAACTACCACTTCACGTTCGGCGCTACGACACAACTGTTCATCGCTGCGACAGAAGCTGGTGCGCAGCGTGCCGCGGATGGGTAAGGCGGAGCGCGCAATCGTGACCGATGCGGGCTCCACGAAATAGGCGCTGTCGGCGCTCACGGTGGGGGCCCGCAGCAAAAAACGTCGGCCATCAGTTCCCTGAAGAACCGGGGGCAACAGCGCGTTCACGCGGGCCCCCGGTTCCACGGAGATGGTGAGTCGCACAGAGTCTGTGCCGAAGGCGAGCTCGAGATCCGGAGCGACCACCGGGCGCAGATCAGGGGCAAGTGTGGGCAGCGATGGTAGCGCCGACACAACCGATGCGCCGGCCGGTGACGCCGATTTTGCCACCGGTGCCCTATCACCGGCACACGCGGCCAAGGCCAGCGCGGCCAAACCAAGCATGGTCAGGCCACGCAAGCGGTGCCGGTGGGGAGCGCCAAAAATCCACATACCCGCAAGCTAGCGGGTTCAGTTGCCGCCGGTGCGGCGCGGCGGCGCCGGGAGCGTGCCCTTGTTGGCCGTGGCCTTCTCGATGGCCTCCACGGTCACCTTGGTGCGGAACTCCACAATCTCTTTGGCCCATGCCGTGGCCTTCTTCCGGTCGGCCAGCGAGACGCCATTGATGGTGAGCAGCTTCGCCTTGGCGCGTTCGTCGTACCGGATGGATTTCGGATCATCAATGAACATGTTCAGCGAGATTTCCGGATCGTCGTGCAGGCCGTCAGCCACCGTTTGGTGAATGCCGAACGCTTCCATGTGCTTGGCCACGCTCGCGTAGTCGTAGTACTCCTGGATGTGCGCCACGATCGGAGCGCCCTGCCACAGCTTGGTGACGGAGTCGGCCACCCAACGCTGGCCCGACTGATTGCCGCCGCTGTCACCAATGAGGATGATCCGGGTGAAGCCGTGCGCCTTGAGGCTGTGCACGAGATCGGTGAGCAGCATACGGAAGGTTTCTTCCCGCATACTGATCGTACCGGGGGAGGTCATATGCCCGCTGGCGGGACTGATCGCGCCCTCCGGTACGAACTTCACAATCGGGGCGCACAGGGCGTTGCCCAGCTTACGGGCGATGGCTTCGCAGTTGGTGTGCAGGACATAGTTGTGCTTGCCGGTAACCAGCCACGGTCCGTTGGGCTCCATGCCACCGGTTGCAATGATGGCCGTCGTTTTCCCGGCCTTCAGCGCATCGCGCACATCCATCCAGGTCATCTCTTCCATCCACACCGTGTTGGGGGCGGGGAGTGGATTGACGGCGTCCACGCAGTTGTACGGATTGGCCGCACAGTTTCCGCCGCCCATGTTGCGCGGGTCCCGCGCGGCGGCACCGGCCTGCGCGCCAGCAGTACTGGCCAGGGCAGCAGACGCCATCATGCCGGCCAACACGGCGCGCTGGAGCGCAGGGGGACAGGCGGTGCGCGTACGAGTGAAGCGGGTCATGACGAGGCCTCGATACTGGTATACGGTGGGAGCACTCAGGGTGCAGAGGAAGCCGATGCGAGACGATGACGCCGAAACCGGCAATTCGCCAGAGCAGAGTGCGGGTGAAATGCGTATAGTTGCGTGGGGCGCGTGAACGACGCGTCCAGCTTTGACTCCAACCATCCGGACACCATGGCCCACCCTGTCCGCCCGTCCACGTTGCTGGCGCTCACCCTGACGGCGTCCCTCGCCTCGCTCTCCACCGGAGCGACGCCGCTGGCGGCACAAGGGGCTCCCTCGCCGGCACCCACGCTGACACTCGCCGAAGTGCGGATGTTGGTTGAGGCACACCTGGTGGTGTCCGCCATTCACGATTCGAGCGACAACAAGGCGGCCCAGCAGAAAAACAAAACGAAGGAAGCGCAACTCGAGCTGCAGCAGAAGAAGCGCGAGATGATCACCGAAGCCCTCGCCAAAAAGGGGATGGCCGACTCGGTGTTCTCCAAGCGGCGCTTTCTCGTGAGCAGCAACGCGACACTGCGCGCGCAGTTTGACAGCATCCTGGCCGATGTCACCGGCGCGCCGTTGCCGGGCGTGGTCGCGGCCGCACCGCTGGCACCGGGTGCGGTGGCCGCCTCATCACTGCCACCGGGGCTGGTAGGCACGCACCTCGGCCATGTGGTGTCGAGCTTCATGGACACCCCCGATAAGTCCGGCTTCCTCCCCATGGCGCTCGCCGAAGCGAAGATCGCGGCGCAGCATGCCGCCTTTGCCATGCGCACCCCCGACAATCTGGCGTCCATGCAGACACACGCCGGTCATGTGATCCACGCCATCGATCCCACGCAGGCGCCCAGTGGTCCGGGCAAGGGTTTCGGCCTCAAGCGCGCGGCGGGTGGCATTGCGCAGCATGTGGAGCTCGCGGCCAAGGAGCCCGCGGCGTCGGCCAATGTGAAGAGCCACGCGGTGCATGTGGCCACCGCCGCGCGGAGCGCGATGTCACGCGGTGACCAAGCGATCGCCATCGCGAAGCAGATCCAGGCCGCCACCACAGCGGCCGCGGCGGCATCGCTCGTCTCGCAGCTGGTGTCACTCTGCGAACAGCTCATTGCGGGCTCGGACAACAACGCCGACGGCCGCATCGGCTGGGGCGACGGGGAAGGGGCGTTGCAGCAGGCGCAGGATCACATGGGGTTGCTGCTGGCCGGTGAGAAGAAGCCCTGAATGACAACGGGGCGCCGTCACGAATGACGGCGCCCCGTGCGGTGGTCGTCGCTGCGACCGGAAATCAGCAGGCCACGCAGCGATGGCTGTTCTTGGCGCCCAGCTTCTCAAGCAGCTGAATGGTTTCCGGGAATGGGCGCAACCGCTGCACCGGTCCGTTGGCCATGTCCACCGTGGTCATGCCGTTACGGGCCACCGCCTTCGGATCGGCCCCTTTGCTCACGAGATACTTGATCATCTCGTTATCGCCGCGCGCGGCGGCATGATGCAGCGGCGTGTAGCCGTTCAGGTCGCGCTGATTCACGTCGCCATGGAGTACTTCAACCACGTACTTCATGGCCGGCATCCAGCCGTCGGCGGCATGGCGATGAGAATTCCCGGCGAAGCCGTTGCCGTAGCCCACCCCGGCCACCGCATGAATGGGGTAGACCCCGATACCGGGTGGAACCGCCTTCGAAGCGGAGTCAATGTCCCGTGGTACCACAAACGCCCCGGGCAATTCGCCCGGACCACCCGCGCCACCGGCACCGCCCGCAATGCGCGCGCGATTGGCCCGATTGGCTGCCACCGGACGGAACGACGGCAGCGTATCGATAGCGCCACGGT
>CANHTA010000114.1 GCA_947463135.1 Gemmatimonadota bacterium | reverse complement strand
CCGACGCGAATCGCGTGGTGGTAACCTTCGGAAGTTCGGGGACCTCCCATGCGTTCCGCTCGGACGATGGCGGAGTAACCTGGACCGATATCAACGGGACGCTCCCCGACGTGACCACGCAGGCCGCCGCATGGGGACCCGGTGGTCGTCTGTTCGTTGGCAACATGCTGGGCGTGTACGAAAGCCGGGATCGCGGCGTCACGTGGACGCGCAACGAGGGGCTGCCAACCATCCGTATTACGGATCTCGTGTACAACGCGCGCACCAACCGTCTGGTGGCAGCAACCTATGGACGCGGCATCTGGGCCTTTGACTTCACCACCGCAGCCGCCGTACTCCGCGGCGATGTGAACGGCGACAATCGCGTGGATGCCGCCGACGCATTGCTTATCCAGCAAGGGCTCACCGGCGTGCAGATTTCGGCGGCCGTTACCCTGTTTCCGGCCGGCGACGCCGACTGCAACGGACTCCTTGAAGTGCGCGACGCGCTGGTGGTGGTGAAATACGCGGTAGGCGATGTGGTGGCGGGTAGCTGCGTAGCAACGCGGCGCTAGGCAACGCGAAACAACGCCGCGCCCCATGCGCCACCTGTCGCACCTCGCGCTTGGCCTGGTCCTGCTCCTGGCCTGCCGGTCTCCCCGTGCGCATCCCGCCAACGTGCCGCACAACGCCGTATTTATTCTGCTCGACGGGATCCCGGCCGATGTGATTGAGCAGGTTGACACACCGGCGTTGGATGAGATTGCCGCCGCCGGCGGCTACGCGCGGGCCTCAGTGGGCGGGGCGCTTGGCGGTCGTACGGAGACACCAACCATCTCCGCGCCCGGCTACATGAGTTTGCTCACGGCCACGTGGGCCGACAAGCACAACGTGCGGGGCAACAGCAATCAGTCGCCGAATTACCGCTACTGGAACATCTTCCGCGTGGTGGAGAGCTTTGACGCCTCGCGGGTCACGGCGGTCTTCTCGACCTGGCTGGACAACCGCACCGTCCTCATTGGTGAAGGACGTCCCGGCGCGGGCGTCTTCACCATCGATCATGCCGTTGACGGCTTCGAGCGGGACACCGTGGCCTTCCCGCACGACCCCAAGTCCGAGTACATCCGGGCCATCGACGACCGGGTCACCGCGGACGCCGCAGCGTTCATCGCTGCGAAGGGGCCGGCGCTGTCGTGGGTGTACCTGCAACACACCGACGACATGGGCCACGCACACGGTGACGGTGCGCCGTTCTATGCGGCCGTGCAACAGGCCGATGCGCGGGTGGGACGCATCTGGGAGGCGGTGAAGCGGCGCCAGGCGCTGGGCGAGGACTGGATGGTTGTGGTCACCACCGATCATGGTCGTGATGCCCGCACCGGCAAGGGCCACGGCGGTCAGTCGCCGCGGGAGCGCGCCACCTGGATTGCCACCAACACGCCCCGCCTCGGCGCCCTCTTTACCAGCGGACAGCTGGCCATCGTGGACATCATGCCCTCCATCCTGCAGCACATGCACATCGTGGCGCCCCCCGCCGTGGCGCGGGAGATGGAGGGGCGGTCGTTTCTGCGCTGATGCTGGTAACGGGCGTGGGCGCCCCACCGCTCGGATCTACCTGCACAGACGGCGGGTATGGTGAGCCGCAGGGGTGATCCCACGCCTGGCGTGGGCGCCCCACGTGTTGTTGTCCGGCCAACCCGGTAGCTTACAGGTTATGTCTCGATTCTCTTTCTTTCGGCCCCCATCGGTACCCTCCCGACGCACGTTCGGCAGCGGCGTCCATTTGCTCTTGGCTGCCGCGGTCACTCTGGGAGCAGACGGCGCCAGCGCACAGGCGCGCACCACCTTGCGTGATCGCATTGAGCAGGAAAAGGCCCGTGATGCCGTGCGGGACGCAGATCGCTTTGCCGTGCTTGATGGGGTGGTCACCGATACGCTCCTGCGGCCCTTAGGCTCGGCAGACGTATCCGTTATTGGCACCGGGGCTCGGGTTGTCACCGGCGAGAACGGGCGTTTCCGCATGCTGCAGGTGCCGCCCGGCCAGTACTTGCTGGTGGTACGCCGCATCGGCTATGCGCCCACCTCCGGCATCATCGATGTGCCGGAACGGGACACGCTCCGACTCGCCTATACCCTGGTGCGCTCCAACAATCTGCTTGATACTGTGCGCGTGCGCGGGAGTCGCATCACCATGCGCATGCTCGACTTCGAGCGGCGGCGGCAGCAGGGGCAAGGGCAATTCATCACGCAAGAAGAGATCGAGCGGCGCGGGTCCATCCAAACCTCCGACTTTCTGCGCTACATGCGCGGGGTTGAGGTGTCGCAGGTCACGACGCAAGCCTTTGCAGGCACGCAGGTATACTCGCGACGTGAGGGCGGTGGCTTCACCGACTCCCAGCAGCAGCAATCCTGCGCCATGCAGGTCATCCTCGACGGCATCATTTTGCCGCGCAACTTCAACCTGGACCTGCTGCCACCACCCAAGCAGATCGCGGGCATTGAGGTGTATTCAGGCGCGGCCACGGTGCCACCGCAGTTTGGCGGAGTCGACCGACGGTGTGGGGTGGTAGCGTTCTGGACGCGCGACGGATACTGAAGCGGGGTAGGGAGTATGGGGTAGGGAGTACGCATCACTCCCAACTTCAACGCAAAACCCACCACTCACGTGAGTCTCGAGTCTTGAGGAGAGGAAGCGCCCCAGTCCCCGAGCCACCCACAAAGGAAAAACGCCCCCGTGAGATTCTCACGAGGGCGTTTCCTTGTACTCCCTACTCCATACTCCCTACTCCCTTAGCATCCCGGTCCGGCCAGCGCACCGGTCTTACCCGCACGCACCAAGCACTCGCTCTGCGGCAACGGCTGCACCCGCGCCACAAAGTGCGCGTTCACCCCCGAGGTGAGGTCCAACGGCAGCTGGTTGAGGCGGCCATAGCGGCGCATGTCAACCCACCGGTGTCCTTCAAGCAGCAGCGAGTAGCGCTTCTGCACGAGGATTTCGGTGACGATGTCCGCGTCCGGTGATGATGCGGTAAGCGTGCTCGCCGCAAGACCGCCCGAGTTCACGCGGATGTTGTTGATCATCGCGAGGGCCCCCGCCTTATCACCGGTCGCCAACAGAATCTCAGCGCGGAGAAGCATGAGCTCCTCGTTGCGGATGATCGGGATGGACGTGGTGATGGCCGGATAGATCTGGAAGCCCAGCGACGACGGGGCGCCGAGCCCCTGCGGGGCATTCCGCACTGGCCGCGATCCGATCTTGGCCAGGAAGCGGTTGTCCTTGGTGCCGTCGGCCTTGAGGGGCGCGTCGGCATCGATGGACATGTGCGCGTACAGGTCCGTGTTGGTGGCCGTCGCCAGCGGATTCGTGACGTCGGGAGCCGCCGCGTACGGGTGGTATACGCCCACATTGTAGGCCGTCGCCGAGTTCGCGTTCACGTTAATGAACGAGGCATCAAGCGCCGTACGGGCCCGCGTCCACGCTGCGGCGCCGCCACCAGCCGTGGCATGATACGCCGCCGCCCGCGCCGCCATCGCGCGATTGAACTGGCGGAACGTGGCCGGCGTGTTAAAGCCGGTGAATCCCGAGTTCAGGTTGAACGGGAACGCCGCGCCGCCCGCCGCCAGATCGGCCGCCCCTTCATCCAGCATGTTCTGGAGGAAGCGGTAGACGGAGTCACGCGACACAAACGGCGCGAGGTCCGTTGCGTCCTTGTTGATCTGCACCACCGCGCCAATGGTGTCGCGCGTGGCGATCACCGTGAGCAGCTCGATGCCCTCGATGGTTTTGGCGAAACCCAGGGCGGCGCGCTTCTGTTCCGCCGTGAGCGTTGACGCAGCCACCGTGTTCTTGAAGTTGAACACGTCGCGCAGGTTGCCGTACGGGCCGCTCCAGCTGCCCACGGCAAAGCCGGCCGGATCGAGCCGGTTCTGTCCGGAGATCCCGATGAGGTACGCCGACGTGTTACGCCCTTCCGACGGCGTATACACGTAGGCTTCTCGCCCGAACCGGCCGGTCTCGGTGATGAAGCCGCCGCGGCTGTTGCGGTTCTGCCGGAGCAGGCCGGTAGCCAGCAGCTGCAGCGCCTGCGGGTCGGCGCTGGCACCGGCAACCGTGGGCGTGTTGGGGTTGGTGATGTTGAGCGTGTCCTTGCTGCACGCAGCAAGCGACAGCGACGCGAGGGACAGCGCACCCAGGGTGCGCGTGGTCTGCTTGGTCATCCGCGAGACGCCGGAATTATGAGTGGTCGTCATGGATCAGAACCCCACGTCGACGCTGAAGAAGAACTGACGGCTCGGCGGGAACGGCGCGAGGTCGATGAACCGGTTGAAATTCGTGTTACCGAAGTTGTTGAACTCCGGATCGAAGCCCCAGTACTTCGAGAAGAGCGCGAGGTTACGGCCGCTGAGGTTGAAGCGCAGCGACTTGCCACCGGGGATCTTCTGGGCCCACGAATCCGGCGCCTGATAGTTGATCGTGACTTCACGCAGCTTCACGTACGACGCGTTCTGCATGTAGACACGCGTGTCACCGGCGTTGAAGGTGTTGTAGCGGCACAATCCCAACGTCTCGCCTGCGGCGCACGGACGCGAGCCCGGGAGCATGGAGGTCGGCGCCGCGTCATCGTAATCGCGAGCCTGCTTGCCCTCGTCCCACAGGTTGTTCGTCATGTTCGACACCGTACCGCCCGCACGCCAGTCGAGCAACGCCGAGAACGTGAAGCGCTTCCACGTGAAGTCGTTGTTGAACGTGGTGGTGTGAATCGGGTTCGCGTCCCCCGTGATCGTGTCACGCACCGCGCCGTTCGCACCCAGCGGCGCATTCGACCAGATGTACGTGGAGCGGAGGTTGGGCGTGATGCGATTCCGGCCGTACGCCGCGCCGAACGAGCCGGGCACCGGGAAGGCCGGAACCGGGATGTCGTTGGTGTACTGGACGTTGGCGTTGTAGATGATGCGGCTGGTCCACTCGAAGTTGCCACGACGGATCGGCACCAGCGAGAGCACGCCTTCAGTACCCAGCACCGACAGCTGACCACCGTTGATGATCTGGTTCCCAAGCCCCGACGACGGCGGCAGCGGGAAGGTGAGCAGCAGGTCGGTGATCTTCCGCTGGTAGCGCGTGACTTCAACACCAACGCGCGAACCGAAGAGCTGGGCGTCCATACCGAACTCCAACTCGTTCATAACTTCCGGCTTGATGCCCGTGTTGCCAAGCAACCCGGCGGAGACGAGCGAATTCTGGCCACCGATCAGACCACCGTCGGCGTACAGGATGTCGCGGTCACCGAAGCGCGGACGATTGCCCGACTGTCCCCACGCGCCGCGGAACTTGACCTCGTCGATCTTGTCCGTGAGCGGCTTCACGAAGCGGTACGAGCCCGAGTACTTCGGGAACAGGTAGAACTTCTCCCGGTCGCCGTTGGCGCTCGAGCGGTCGGCACGGAAGCCCACGTTGAGGGCCAACTTTTCGTCCAGCAACAGCACCTGCTCGTTCACGTAATACGACTGGTCGCGGAACTCGGTACGCGTGTCTTCCGTCGCGATGTCCTGCGCGTTGGCGGCAATCCGGCGCGTGGGGAGCAGACCACGGCCACGGATGCGGTAGATCTCCTGCTTCTGCCGCTCATAGGTACCACCCACCGAGGTGGTGAACGACGTCACCAGCTTGTTGGCGGGGGTCCAGGTCCACACCGCATTCAACCCGGCGTTGGTCTGGAGGCTGGACACGTTGTTCTGGCCGGCCGTGCCCAGGAAGCCGTCGGCGGGTTCAAACTGGAGATAGTTGGGCGAGTACTGCACGCCTTCCTGCTGGAAGCGGTCCACGCCGGTGAGCGTCGAGATCTGAACGCTGTGGCGGGCCGTGCTCAGCGCCGAGTAGTTCAGGCGGATGTTGCCGGCCTGACGGAACACCGATTCATCGCTCTGAATGTCACGGATCACTTCAAACGGATTCGCGATCCCCACGCCGCCGCCATAGAAGGGCATGTTGGGGTAGCGGCCGTTCGCAAGCTTGGTGTTCAGGTCGATGATCGCCGGCGTGTAGCCGAACACGTACGTGGGGCTGACACCGGCATTGTTGTTATTGCCGAGGCCGCGCTGCAGGAAGTTGCGCGTAACGTCGAGGCCCATGCTGGCGGTGAGCTTGCTGCCGAGCGTCTGGTCGAGGTTGATACGGCCACCGGTGCGCCGGGCGCCGGTGTTGATCATGATCCCCGACTCCTGCCGGTCGTTCAGCGAGGCGAAGTAGCGGGTGTTCCCCGAACCGCCCGACGTCGAAATGAGCGTCTCATACGACGGATCGGTGCGGCCGTACAGCTCTCCCTGCCAGTCGTAGTTGGTGCAATTGGGCGTGCACGCCGCACGCGCCGCCGCTTCACCCACCGGGCCACCGACAAACGGCAGCACGTCATTGAGCGTGGCGTACTGGCGATGGCCCAGCGAGCGCATGAGCTGCTGGGTGCCAACGCGCTGCGTCACATTCCACTTGGGCTGACCGGCGGAACCCTTCTTCGTGGTGATCACCACCACGCCGTTGGTGGCGCGCGACCCGTAAATGGCCGTCGCCGCAGCCGACTTCAGCACTTCAACGCTCTCAATGTCGTTCGGGTTGAGATCGGCCAAACGGTTCACCACCTGGTCCTGGCTCGAGCCAGTGGAACCACTGGCGCGCGAGATCGCGGAGGCACCCGACGAAACACCCGCGTTGGAGACGATCACACCGTCCACCACGTACAGCGGGTCACCCTGACCCAGCACGGAGGTGGCGCCGCGGATCTGCACCTGAGCACCACCGCCCGGCGCGCCGCTGTTTTCAAAGATGCGCGCGCCTGCCACCTTACCAGCCAGGTTGCTCTCAATGGAGCGGGCGGGGACGCGATTGAGTTCCACCGAGCTCACGGAGGCCACGGCCGTGGCTGCCACGCGGCGATCCACCGTGGTTGCGGCACCGGTGACCGTCACGCCTTCCAGCTGCAGCACGTCCTTTTCCAGGACAAAATTGCCGACGCTCTCGGTGGCGCTCAGGCGAAGCGTCTGGCGCTTGTACCCGAGCTGACGCGCCAGCACCGACACCTCGCCGCTGGGGACACGCAGGCGATACTCGCCGCGCTCGTTGGTACGGACGCCGAGCTGCTGACCGACCACACTGATGGTCACGTCGGCGAGGGGCTGACTGGAGCCGGCCATTGTTACCTTACCCGTGATATCACGGGTCTGCGCGTCCGCACGGAACGGCAGGAAGGCAACCACGGCAGCCGCGGTCACAAGTGTGAAAAACCTACCCATGGACTCTCCGAAGGAGGAAATCGGGGAACTCGCCTCGGCCGACACGACCAAGGCATACGAATCCGAATGCGATGCATCACGGTACGGACAGCGCTCGCAAGGCCTCGACAGGACAGCCCTGTCATGTTGAACGGACGCGTACCAGGATGGTCACAAACTATACTGGGAACCGCGAAGGGCCAGCGTGCGTCACTCATTGGCGCGATCCGGGGCGGGGGTACCGGCGGGGTAGGGACACCGTTGCGTGGCGTGTCTCCCCCCACAACGTCGCCCGCCGTCGTTCCCGGACACCCGAAAACGCCCCGACTTTCACCTGCCGGAGTTGCCATGCCCACCCTGCTCTCCCCGTCTCCAGGTACCCCTCGAGCCTCCGCCCGAACAGCCTCCACGTGGGCGGCCGGCGCGCTGCTGGTGGTGGCCACCGCCTGTGGCGGCGATGCCGTGGCCCCCGTCCCCGATCCCGCGGGGAACCGCGTGGACTCGCTGACGGCGCTCCCGCGCCCGCTCACGGTGGTGGAGCAGCAGGGGGTTCAGGGGAGCAACGGCTTCGCCGTGCAGCTCCTGCGTGGCACGGTGGCGGCGCAGCCGGGGAAGAATGTCCTCCTCTCACCGCTGAGCGTATCCATGATGCTGGGGATGACCGCCAACGGCGCCGCAGGGGAGACGCAGACGCAGCTGCAACAGGGGCTGGGGTGGGGCACGCGCGGCCGCGACGAGATCAATGCGGCGTATCAGTCCATGCGAGCCCTGCTCCCCGCGCTGGACACCACCGTCAAAATCCGCATGGCCAGCGGCGTCTGGGTGCGGCAACCCCTGTCGGCCGATACCGGCTTTGCCGGGGCGGTACAACGCCACTTCGGCGCGACGGTGTCACCGGGCACCACACCGGCGGCGATGTTCGCCGCGGTGAATGAGTGGGGACGCCAGCAAACCGACGGGCTCGTCCCTCAGGTCCTCGACCAGGCGCCGCCGGACGACCTCATGATGCTGCTGGCCAATGCGCTGCTCTTCTCCGGCCGGTGGCGGGACCAGTTCGATCCGGCCAAAACCACCACCGAGCCCTTCACCCTGGGCAGCGGCTCCACCGTCCCAGTTCCTATGATGAACCGGACCGGCAACTTCCAGGTGGCGGTGCGCGACGGGTACACGGCCATCGACCTGCCCTACGGCAACAGCGCCTACAGTTTGCTGGTGGTACTCCCCGACGGGCGGTCGGTGGACGCGCTGGTGGCGGGGCTGGACACCACACAACTGAGCGCGATGGTGCGCGCGCTGGGCCCGGTGTCCGCCTCCACCCCCTTGGCGCTGCCGCGCTTCACCGTCAAGGGGAACGTGGAGCTCAAGCCGGTGCTGGAGACGCTGGGCATGGCGCGCGCCTTCAGCGACCGGGCCGAGTTCCCGCGGCTGTTCACCCCCGCGCTGGGGGCACGGCTGCAGTTTGTGAAACACGCGGTCACGCTGGAGGTCACCGAGCGCGGCACGCGGGCGGCGGCGGTCACGGCGGGCGGCATCGGCCCCACCTCCATGCCCATGAGCTATCGGATAAACCGTCCCTTCGTGTTCTTCATCCGGGAGCGGTTCGCCAATACCATCCTCTTCACCGGCCTGGTACGCGATCCCCGCAGCTAATCAGACAGCCCCTGGGCGGCCGCCCTGGCACCCGGCCAACGGCGGCAATCTCGTGGCGCGCGCGGCAACGCCTTAGACTTGGTACGTATGAGGACGTCATGACCGAGCGCGCCCGTATTCTGGTGGTCGCGGCCACCGCCCGGGAACTGGCGACGCCCGACGGGTGGCTCACGCTCCTCTGCGGCGTGGGCCCCGTGGAAGCGGCGGCGCGAACGGCCGCAGCCATCGCCGCACTGCGTCCCACCGCCATTCTGCACGTCGGCATCGCCGGCGCGCGACGCGCCCGCGCCTTGGCCCCCGCATCGCTCGTGATCGGCACCGAGGCGCGCTACTGCGATAGCAACGTCCCGGCCGAGTGGGCACCAAGCTCGGTACCGGCCTCCGCCGCATTACTGCACGCCGTACAACACGCACGCCCCGACGCGATCTCGCTCACCATTGGCACCAGTGCGCGCGTCGGTGGTACCGTGCACTGCGACGTGGAAGCCATGGAAGGGTTCGGCGTCCTCCGCGCCGCCCAATTAGCGGGGGTCCCCGCCATTG
>CANHTA010000113.1 GCA_947463135.1 Gemmatimonadota bacterium | reverse complement strand
GCAGGAAAATGCGCACTTCGGACCGATGTACAAATTGGCGCCGAAGTTCAGCCCTGAGGAAGTCAAAGCGCAATTCCAGGCAGGGGAGGCGAGCTACATCGCGAACGGCTTTACCACCGTGCAGGAAGGGAAAACCGATCTCGCCACCCTCAAGGCGTTACCGGAGTTTGCGGCAGCGGGCGCATTCAAGGTGGATATCGTGGCGTATGCGGACATCATGACGATGGGGGATGATCCCATCCTGCATAGTCCGCTGATGTCCCGCCGCTACACCAACCATGTGCGCTTGGGCGGCGTCAAGCTCACCTTTGATGGGTCGCCGCAAGGCAAGACGGCGTGGTTTACCCAGCCCTACGTCAAGGCCCCTCCCGGCGAGAAGGCGTCGTATGCCGGCTATCCGGCGTTTACCGATGCCGAGGCGTTGAAGTGGTACACGTTGGCCTATCAGAACAACTGGCAGATGTTGACGCATGCCAACGGCGATGCGGCCATCGATCAGCTCATCACCACCGTGCGTGCCGCGCAAGCCGCCGTGCCCGGCACCGATCGCCGCACCGTCCTCATTCACGGGCAGTTCCTGCGCAACGACCAGGTGTCCGCGCTCCAGGAGTTGGGGATCTTTCCGGCGCTCTATCCCATGCACACGTTTTACTGGGGCGACTACCATCGCGAATCGGTCGCGGGTCCGGCACGCGCCGAGCACATCTCCCCCACGGGCTGGTTGCTCGCGAAGAATATGATGTTCACCATCCAGTCCGATGCCCCGGTCACATTCCCGAACTCCATGCGCATCTTCGACAGCGCCGTGAATCGCACCACGCGCAGCGGCTATGTGCTCGGCGCCGAGCATCGGATCACCCCACTACAAGCACTCAAGGCCATGACGCTGTGGTCGGCCTATCAACACTTCGAAGAAGACACGAAGGGTTCGCTCGAAGTGGGGAAGCGCGCCGATCTCGTGATTCTGGATCGGAATCCGCTCACGGTGGAGCCTTCCACCATTAAAGACATCACCATTCTGGAAACGATCAAAGACGGCACCTCGATTTATCGCCGTCAGTAAACCGACCACCAGGTGACCAGATAAACGAACGCCGCGAATCGGACACTCCCGATTCGCGGCGTTCATCCGTCCGGACTCCTCCACTCTTAATCCACCACCACGTTGTAGCCCTGTAACACGGCCGTTCCAGGCAGCGTATCCGCGGGTGGGGGAAGCTCGGCGGTGGTGAACGAGCCAGCGTTACATTTCATCGGCGAAACCGCTGGACACCATCCAGCCGGAGAAGTGGCCGATATTGAAATTGAAACTGCCGTTAGCGATGAACGGCGTCATCATTTCACTGATGCGCACCTGCTTCTTCAGGTGATCCACCTTCTTGCTGTCGGTGAAGTAGCCACCGAATAAGCCGTCCTTCGTGGGGTCGTACTTGGTCCCTTTGAGTTTGTGCGAGAGAACGAGCGGCTTGCGGAACACCGTGCCGTGGGGCGCAAACTCGTAGACGACCATCGCCCCTGGGAGGGCCGTCATCGTAATCGTCATCGTGTCGCGCGGAAGGGCATTCGCGGGCACCGTGAGGGTGACCCCCAGTTCCCTGATGACAAGCGTGCCGCCCTTGGCGGTAAACCTGGCGCTCGCCGTGAGGGGGCCGGTAGTCGCCTTGGTGCGCGCAAGTCCCCACGCCAACCGTTCCGTGCCTGGCAGGATATTGGCGGCGCGTTCGCCCCCAACATCAGACACTGGCGACGTCGCGGTTTCCATCGAACAGGCCGCCCCCGCCGCCGCCACGGCGACCGCACCGAGCACACGGGCCAGCCGCGTTAAGCGGACAGCGGGAAACCGGAATATTCCTGCCTGATCTTCATTGTTCATCAAACCCGTCCGTGCAGATGGTGAGCATACTGTGACCTATCGGACCATTAATGAGAAGATGGCCGACATACCGTAGGGCGCACCATACGTGTTGACGTCAGCGTGCACCGTCACACCGCACGCCTCCACTGTTCCACCCAAACACCCATGGCCACACGCGTGACGCGCACACCGTGGCAATCGTCTGCCTAGGCCGGTTTTCTTGTCAGCTCCCCTCGCCTCCTTCGGTCGACGACTCATGCGCCGCGTTCGTTTCCTTACCGCCACGCCCCGCTGTGTGACGGTGCTGGCCCTCGCCGCCGCCGCGGGGTGCTCCTCACCCGAGGCGAAGGAGGGGGATGACGACCGCGCGGCCGCCACGACCCTCACCATGGTGAGTGCGGCCGATGCCGATGCGTTAATTCCGCCACTGGTGAGTACGACGCAGGGAAAACAGGTGGTCGACCAACTTTTTGATCGCCTGGCGGAACCCGTCTCTCCCGTGGAGACCGTTGGTGACGGCGGCTTTCGTCCGCAGCTTGCCACTGGATGGAGCTGGAGCCCCGACTCGCTCTCCATCGACTTCGCGATCAACCCCAAGGCGCGTTGGCACGACGGCACCCCGGTTCGCGCGGGGGACGTGCGCTTTTCCTTTGCGCTCCACACCGACCCGGCGGTTGGGTCGCCGCAGCGTGATGTCTTCGAGGGCATTGACTCCGTCACGGTGCGCGATTCGCTCACCGCCGTGGTGTGGTGGCATGCCAGGCACCCGGAGCAGTTCTTTCAGCTGGCGTACAATCTGTTGGTGATGCCCGAGCACCTGCTCGCGTCCATCGCACGGGACTCGCTGGGCTCCTCCGCCTTTGCCGATCGTCCCGTGGGGTCCGGGCGCTATCGCTTTGAGCGCTGGGCGCGACAGCAGGCGCTGGTGCTCACCGCCGACCGGGCCAATTACCGCGGGGCACCACAAGTGCAGCGCCTGATTTGGGTCGTGGCCCCCGATCCCGCCGCGGCCAATCTGCGCCTGCTGGCCGGAGAAGCGGACGTGCTCGAATCGGTACGTGGCGACGCCTACGTGCAGGCCCGCCAGTCGTCGCGCGTGCGCACCGTGGAGTATCCGTCGCTCGACTACGGCTACCTGCTGTTTAACTACGACCGCGCCGTAAGCGGCGTGCCGCGCCTCTTCGCCGACCGCACGGTGCGGGTGGCGCTCACGCAGGCCGTTGACCGCAAGGCGGTGGTGGCCAACGCCCTCGACTCGCTTGGCAGCGTGGCGATGGGGCCGTTTACCCATGCCACCGTGGGGGCCGATACCACGCTGCAGCAGTTGGCGTTTGACACGGCCGCCGCGGCGCAGGCACTGGACGCACAGGGCTGGCGCCGTGGTGCCGACGGGCTGCGCCGGAAGGGCGGGCGCGTGCTGGCGTTTGACGTGTTGTTCCCGTCCACCAGCAGTACGCGGCAGCGGATGGCCGTGCTGCTCCAAGAGCAGTTCAAGCGCATCGGGGTCACAATCACCGTCACCGCCGTTGAGCCGGCCGTCTTCGGCGCCCGTCTCGAGGAAGGCAACTTTGACGCCGCCCTCAACGTGTGGCGCACCGATCCCAGCCCGGCAACCATTCGGCAGGTCTGGGGCTCGCCGCGCGGCGGCTCCAACGGGGCGGGCATCGGCGCCAACTTCAGCCGATACCGCAACGCGACCTTCGACGCGCGCATCGACAGCGCGGCCCGGGACGTCAATCCCACCACGCGGCGGGCCCTGTTCCGGCGGGCGTGGCAAACCATCGTGGACGACGCGGCGGCGGTGTGGCTGTACGAACCGCGGAATGTGGCTGCGGTGAACCGACGGGTGACCCCCACCGATCTGCGCGGCGATGCCTGGTGGGCGTCGCTCTCCGCGTGGCGGGTCGAGCCCACCACACCGCCGTGACCGGGGGCTGGCGGGTAGGCTACCGGTTGGGGCATGCGTGCGCCGTGATCGCCACCACCCTCATCCTCAGCTTCGCCCTCCTCCACGCCGCGCCTGGTGACGCCCTCGCCGCTGACACCGGCCAGGGGGGACGGAGCGCCGCCGCGCGTGCCGAACTCCGCCGCCAACGGGGGCTCGATCAGCCCACAGCGGTGCAGTTGACCCAGTACCTCGGCCGAATCGGACGCGGCGATCTGGGCCGGTCGTACACCGACCAACGATCCGTGCGCGAGGCTGTCATGGAAGCGCTGGCCCGCACCCTTGTGCTCACCGGCACGGGGCTCCTGGGAGCCATCGCCTGCGGCCTGCTGGTGGGCATTCTGCAAGGCTGGCGCAGCGACTGGTGGCTCAGTCGCGCGCTCGGTGCCGCCCTCACGGCCGTCTATGCCATGCCCGAGTTCGTCCTCGCCCTGCTTCTCCTCACGGTGCTGGCCTACGGCACCGGCTGGTTCCCCATGGGTGGCATGTATGACCCCCTCGTCGCGGTCACCGGAACGTCCATGGAGCGCCTGCTGGATACCGGACATCACCTCGTGGTGCCGGCGGTGACGCTCGCCCTTGGCTGGGGGGCCGCGGTGAGCCGCCACCAACGGGTGGCCCTGCTCGAAACCGTGGGCGCCGATTTCATGCGCACCGCCGTCGCCAAAGGTGTGTCACCGTTCAGCCTCCTGCTCCGCCACGGGCTGCGCCCCGCCCTGCCCGCCGTGGCCGCGGTGATTGGCCTCATGCTCCCGGTACTGGCCGGCGGTGCCGTGGTGGTGGAGATGGTCTTCGGCTGGCCGGGAATGGGGTCACTGCTGGTGCGCGCCACCGCCGCGCGCGACGTCCCCATGGTCGGGGGCGCGATCGTGGTGATCACCACCGCAGTGACCCTCAGTAGCCTGTGCATCGACCTCGCGGTCCACCGCCTCGACCCGCGCCAGCGCGAGCACACCCGGTGACCGCTCCAGCTCCCACGCACCACGCCGCACGGCGGCACCGGTGGGCCGTTGTGGCGGCCCTGCTCACGATGTCCCTCGTTGGCATCGGCGCCATTGGGGCGCCGTGGTTGGCGCCGTACGATCCCACGGCGCAACTCGACCTGCTCACGCTAAAAAATCAAACGCCATCATGGCGTCACTGGCTTGGCACTGATGCGTTTGCGCGCGATGTCCTCAGCCGCGTGCTCTTCGGCGCACGAACGTCGCTCTGGGTTGCCGCGCTCTCCACCGCCATTGCCATGATCACCGGGGTAGCCTGGGGCGCGCTGGCGGCGTCGGTGTCCCCCAGATGGACGCAGGTCATGATGGGCGCGGTGGATGTGCTTCGCAGCATCCCGCGGCTCCTGCTCCTGCTCGGCGCCATCGTGGCCTTCGGCGTGATGAGTCCCACCCTCCTCTCAGTCGTGCTCGGCCTCACCTCCTGGACCAGCATCAGCCGCCTTGTTTTCACCAAAATCCGGGAGCTCGATACCCGGGCCTTCGTTGAGGCGGCTCGCGCGCTGGGGCTGTCCCGACCCGTCATCCTGCGCCGACACCTGGCGCCCCACCTGCTGGCGCCCCTTGGAGCCGCCGGAACCCTGCTGCTGGCAGACCTCCTGGCCATCGAGAGCGGACTCTCCTTTCTCGGGCTGGGCGTAAAAGCGCCCATGCCAAGCTGGGGCAACATGGTGCAGGACGCCGTGCCGTTCCTGCAATCGGCCGGATGGCTCGCCGCCATTCCCTGCCTGCTCATCATGGCCACGGTTGGGAGCGCGTCGGCGGTGGCCACCCACGTGGGCGCGCGGAGTCATGCTTTGGCACCCGCGAGCCGATACTCCTAACGGCGACGCATTCCCGCACCCTCTTCCCCGTTGCCCCCCGCTCTCGTTTTATGGACGCCTCCGCAGCCGACACAACGCCACGTGCGTCCACCGCCCTCGCGGTGAACGACGGGAACGTCCGTGCCCCGGAGAGCACCTTTGATGCCTTGGTGGACGAGGCACAACAGGAGGAGCGCGCCGGTCGCCGCGTGGCGGCGCGTGTGCTCTTTGAACAGGCCATTCAGCAGGTCCGTACCGAAGCAGAGGCAGCGCGCGTCTCCAATGTCATTCGCTGGATCGCCCGCACGCATCATATGGACGGCAACATTGATGCGGCCCGGGACTGCCTCGAAGCGGCGCTCGCGCTCGCGGAGCTCTGGAAGGACGATGCCGCCGCTGGCCATGCGATGAACTTTCAAGCCATCGTCTGCTGGCAGCGCGGCGAGCTCGATGAGGCGGAACGTCTGTACCTGTTGGCCCGTGGTCGTGCTGTGCATGCCAGCGATGCCAAGCTTGCGGCCATGACCGCCCTCAACCTTGGCGTCTTGGCCAACATGCGGGGCGACTTTGTGGTGGCCGAACGGCAGTACACCGCCAGTTTGCGCGAGTACCGGTCGCTCGGCCTCACCGCCGACGTGTGCGTGGCGCTCAACAATCTCGGGCTCCTGTTTATGGCCCAACAGCGCTGGGAGGAGGCCGAACGCTACCTGTTGGAAGGTGTGCAGATCAGTGGCCTCAGTGGCGACCTGATTGCGCGGACGCAGCTCGATATCAACTTGGCCGAACTGTGGGTGAAGCGCGGCGAATTCACGCGGGCGCAAGGCGTGGTACGGGGGGCACTTGAGGCCGCCAGTCAAACGGGCGACGCATCCGCCATCGGGAAGTCCACCAAGCTACTTGGGGTGATTGCGCGCGAAACGGGAAGTTTCGAGGAAGCCGACCAGCACTTTCAGCGCGCCGAGGAATTGGCAATCGCACGGGGCGAGCTTTTCCTGCAGGCGGAAATCGCCCGCGAACGGGCCGATCTGGCACGGCGTACGGGCGAGAACCGGAAGGTCCTGCAACAGCTCAATCGGTCGCACCGTCTCTTTACCATTTTGCGCGCCCAGCCCGACCTGGCCGACGTGGACGGTCGGGTGGCCGACCTCGAGCAGGAATTCCTGCACGTGGCACGGCGCTGGGGCGAGTCGATTGAAGCGAAAGACCGCTACACGCAAGGCCACTGTGAGCGGGTGGCGGAACTGGGCTGTGCCATCGCCCAGCGCAGCGGTTTGGACAGCCACGCCATGTTCTGGTTTCGGATTGGCGCGCTCCTGCACGACGTGGGCAAACTGGTCATCCCGGAAGAGGTGCTGAACAAGCCCGGCAAGCTTGATGCCGATGAATGGGCCCTCATGCGCAGCCACCCCACGGCCGGCGTGGAGATGCTCGCGGATATCGAATTCCCGTGGGATATCCGACCGCTGGTGGAGTCACACCACGAGCGCTGGGACGGCAAGGGATATCCCCACGGGCTCGCCGGCGAGGAGATTCCGCTCATCGCGCGCATCCTCAGCATTGCCGACGTGTACGATGCCCTCACCTCGGTGCGCAGCTACAAGCGCGCGCACTCGCATGAGGAAGCGGTGGCCATTCTGCGGCAGGATGTCGGGACGTTCTTTGATCCAACCGTCTTTGCGTGGTTTGAGGAGGTGGCGAGCGACTGGCCGTCACGCATCTCACATTTGACGCAGCCCGCGGTGGTTGCACCAGTCGCCGACCACGCGAGCGTTCCTGCCATCACCACGGCGGCGTTCAGCGCCGAGTCCACGGGCACGCCACTCGCGTGGCCGTCGGCGACGGCGGCACCGGCGCCGGCAGCTGAGCTCGACGATCTCACCGGGCTCCCCCTACGTCGTGCCCTGCGCGACGTCACGGAGCAGGTGCTGGAGGCGCGTCGGACAACCGGGCGACCGGCGTCGTTGTTGGTCATCGATATCGACGCG
The DNA here is from genome assembly GCA_947463135.1 of Gemmatimonadota bacterium. Lineage (GTDB taxonomy): Bacteria > Gemmatimonadota > Gemmatimonadetes > Gemmatimonadales > Gemmatimonadaceae > Gemmatimonas. The sequence goes on along the minus strand of CANHTA010000113.1, from coordinate 1,927 downwards.
TTCAAAACCGTGAACGATTCGTACGGCCACCTGCAGGGCGATGCGGTGTTGCGCGGCGTGACCGAGCAGATCCGCCTTCACCTGCGTCCGACTGACTACGCCGCCCGCTATGCCGGTGACGAGTTCGTGATCCTCCTGCCCGGCACGCGGCTCGAAGATGCGCGCGCCGTTGGTGAACGGATCCGTGACGCCGTACAGGCGGCCACCTTTCTCCGCACCGATGGCGCCATGCCTCCGCTGCGCGTCACCATTTCGGTTGGCGCCGCCAGTGCGCCGTCGCATGGGGACTGCTTCGAAACGCTGTTCGGGGCGGCAGACCACGCGCTATTTATCGCCAAGCGCAGTGGGCGCAATGCGGTCAGCTCGGCGGCCCGCCCCGGGGAGCGGCAGCTGGAGCTGATGCACGACTGTTTCGTTGGTCGGAGCACGGAACAGCAGCGGTTGCGGCACATGGTGGCGGCGGCAGACGCGGGGGAGGCTCGCGCCGTGGTGCTCTACGGTGAGGCCGGCGGCGGGAAGTCGGCCCTGCTCCGGCAGCTTGGTCCGGATCTCGCCGTACGCGGGGGGGCCATGCTCCAAGGCCAGTGCATTGAGGCCCGTTTGGGAGGCCCGTATGGCCCGTGGGCGGACATCCTACTGACAGCCCATCGGACCGGCCTCGTTCCGCCTCAGCCGTGGCGCGAACTCACGCGACTCGTGCCCGAACTCGCACTCGATGCGCGCGCCCCGGGCGTCACGGTTGAGCCGCTCGGACAGGAGGTCGCCACCGCCGGGCGGGCACAGCGCGTGCTCCTTGAGGAAATCAGGCAGTTCCTGCAGATCGCGTCCACCACGGGACCTGTCCTGGCGGTGATCGAGGACATGCAGTGGGCCGACAGCGCGTCATGGGACGTGTTCGAGTACCTGCTGTCGCGCCTGCAGGGGCAGCGCCTCGTGCTCTGTCTCACGGTACGGCCAGAAGATATGGACGACGCGTGCGAGTCCCGGCTCCGCCGTCTGTCCCGCTCGGAGCGGTTTGCTGACCTCACGCTCCAGCGTCTTACGCCAGACGATCTCGAGCTCCTCCTCCGCGCCACCCTTGGCGGACGCGCCCCCGACCCGGGGCTGCTGCAGTACATCGCGACACAAAGCGAGGGCAATCCGTTTTTCGTAGTGCACACGTTGCGCGCACTCGTTGAAGACGGATCGCTGCGGGTGGACGCGGACGGTTGGCATTTCACCATGCAGGAGGCGACCCCGGTTCCACGCGCCATCGACGACCTGTTGGCGCGCCGCGTGGAACGCTTGGGCCGGCATCGTCGGGAGATTCTCGCGCTGGCGGCCGTGCTCGGGCGTGAGTTCGACCCCACGGTGCTGGCGGCGGCGCATCACGGGGATGAGGCCAGTGTCCATGAAGCGCTCGACGAAGCGCTGGCGGCAGCCGTGCTGGCGCCGGGGGCGCAGGCACGCGCGTCGCTCATGTTCACCCATGCCTTGCTCACGCGCGTGCTACTGCGCGACGTGAATCCACTCCGGCTGCGTGCGATGCACGAGCGGGTGGCGCGAGCGAAAGAGGCGCTGCCCCTCCGCGACGCGGCGGCCCTGTGCATGCATTACGAGTGGGCGGGCAACGCCGCGGATGCCTACCGTACCGCCCTCGAGGCAGGCGCGCAGGCACAGGCGGTGTATGCCTATCAATCGGCCTACACGTTTTACGAGATGGCGCGCCGTCACGCGCCAGACGTGGGTGCCCTCGTATCCTGTGAATGGAAACTGGCGCAGATTGCTGAACTCAGCGGGCGCCTCCTGCAGGCCGAACAGCACTGTGACCGCGTGTTGGCGCTGGATCTCCCAAGCGCCGTCACACGCGAGATGGCCCCTGCGGCAAAGCGGATGCAACAACGGCTGCGGATGCAGCGCGGAGCCGCCGCGGAAGAAGTGCTCCAGG
>CANHTA010000112.1 GCA_947463135.1 Gemmatimonadota bacterium | reverse complement strand
GCGCGAGTGGTGCGCGGGCCGTCGGGGGCGGGCGCCCTCCCATTTGGGGTGGAGGTCACTGAGATTCCGACATGCTGAGCCTCCTCCCTGTGCGGAGCTCTCCCCTCCTCTGAATCACGGTCTATGCGCGCGCTCACCATTGATGCCCACGGCGGGCTCGACCAACTTCGTGTTCGTGACGACCTCCCGGTGCCGGTGTGTGACGGCGCCGATGCGGTGCGGGTCCGCATGAAAGCGGCCGCGTTGAATCGCCTCGATCTCTGGGTGCTGGGTGGCATCCCGGGCGTCACGATTCAACCGGGGTGGGTGGTCGGCTCCGATGGCGCCGGCATCGTGGAGTCGGTGGGGAGTGCCGTCACGGGCATCTCGCCGGGCGATCACGTGATCCTCAACCCGGGGCTTGTCGACCGCCAGTGTGGCTGCGTGTACTGCGCCGAAAACGACCAGCCCCTCTGTCTGACGTACGGGATCATGGGGGAGCATCGTCATGGCACCATTGCGGAGTACGTCGTGGTGCCGTCGGCCAATGTGCGGGTGATCCCGCGCCACATCCCCTTCGCGGAGGCGGCCGCGTTTCCGCTGGCCACGCTGACGGCGTGGCGCATGATTATGACGCGCGCCAAGGTGCAGCCGCACGACCACGTGCTGATCTGGGGGATTGGGGGCGGCGTGGCGCTGGCGGCGCTGCAGATCGCGAAGCGGGTGGGTGCCACGGTGTGGGTCACCTCCAGCAGTCCGGACAAGCTCGCGCGCGCCCAGGCGCTCGGGGCCGACCATCTGTTGGATCATCGGCGCCCCGAGCTTGGGCGCGAAATCCGTGCGCACACCGGTAAGCGCGGGGTGGATGTGGTCATCGACTCCGTCGGGGAAGCCACGTGGCCCCAATCGCTGATTGCCCTGGGCAAGCGCGGCCGTCTCGTGACCTGTGGTGGCACCAGCGGCCCGGTGGTGCAGCTGGATGTGCGTCGCATGTTCTGGAATCAGTGGACCCTGATGGGCTCCACCATGGGGAGCGATGCGGAGTTTGACGCGATGACCGCCGCCTTCTGCGACGGGGCCCTCATGCCGCCGGTTGATTCGGTCTGGCCGCTTGAGGACGCTCCCAAGGCCTACGCGCGCCTCGCGTCGGGGATGCAGTTCGGCAAGGTGGTGATTCAGCTGTGACCGGGACGGCGCGCTTTACGTCGGCCGAGGAGCAGGCACTCCGCGAAGCGGTCCGGAGCGGAGAGATGCCCTGTTGTCCGCGTTGTGCGGTGCTCATGACCCAACGGGCCATTGGTGGCGGATCCTTCGGGCTCGGCTATCATCGGCAGCGCGAGTGGCTGTTGTGCCCGCAGTGCCGACGAAGCGCCATCTTCGACACCAAGCGGGGAACTCGTCTGTAGGAGGGTGTTTCCCCTTCGTGGCGAGTCTTCCGCTACTTTACACACAGGTTTGTTGGTACTCCCTCTCTCTTCCTCTGTGTTGCAGCCACAATTTGCAGACTCGGTCCAGCTCGCGTTCGCAACCACGCAGGCGGATTCGGGTCCGACCGCACTGATGTCTACGTTTACGGAACGGCTTGAGCAAAGCTTCTCGTTGCTTGGCGAGTTTGTGCCGGCGCTCTTTGGGGCGCTGGTCATTCTCTTCGCCGGCTATCTGGTGGCGAAGGTGCTCGAAAAGGGAACGGCCAAGGTCTTGCGCCGCATGCACTTCAATCAGCTGCTGGAGCGCGGCGGCGTGATGCATGCCGTCGAGCGCTCGGGGTCGCACCTCAATCCGGCAAAGGTTATCGCGAACCTGCTGTTTTGGTGTGTGATGTTCGCCGTGCTGCTGGTGGCCGCGAATGCGATCGGACTGGAGTCGCTGGCCAATGTGTTCTCCGAACTGGTGAGCTACATCCCGAGTGTGATCGCAGCCATTGTGATCATCATTCTTGGGATTGTGCTTGGCGGCTTCGTGGGCGGATTGATCATGGCCTCGGCGGGCGGACTGCATGGTGGTCCATGGCTCGCGCGCACGGGACGTGCGGGGGTGATTGTGCTCGCGGTGTTCATGGCCTTGCAGGAGTTGGGCATTGCCACGGACATCGTCACCACGGCCTTTGCGATTCTGTTTGGTGCGGTGGCGCTGGCACTCGCGTTGTCGTTCGGTTTGGGGAATCGCGAACTCGCCGGTGAAGTGACACGGGAGTGGTATTCGCGCTATCAGGCCGAACGCCGCGCCATTGATGCCGAGGCCGCCGCCGACGAAGCGGAGGAGTTGGCGGAGGAGCGTTCGGACGACGACAACGACCGTCCGTCCACGGAAGAGCCGGGTGACGCGGGTCCACCCGATGCGCCCACGCCATGACCCGGCGGGCGTTGCGAGGCGGCGCCGCCCTGCTGCTGGCGCTGTGGAGTGGCGCCCCGTGGGGGCAGGCGGGGGCGCAAACGGCACCGGGTGATAGTGCCGCGGTGACCCGGGCACTGCTTGCCGCGGAAGCGCGCACGGCCCGGCAGCGGCTCGCGGCATGGCGTGGCGAGTACCTGGCGCGGGCGTCGTGGGCCGAGCTGGGCGACCGGTGCAATCCGGGCGCCTTGCGGGTGTTCAGCGCGGACACCACCCCGGCCGGGCAGCGAGCGGTGCAGGCGTTGGTGGAGCGCATGGAGGAGACCATTCTGCTGCACGGCGTTGGCCAGCCGTTGGCGGCGGCCGACGTGCGGCCCTTGTTGCGCGTGATCGTGGGGTGGGAAGCGGGGATCGACCGGCCGCGCTGGGATGAGGATGGCGCTGGTGTGCACCGCGCGGTGGCCACGGGGCTCACCGGCGAGGTGCCCGATCCTGCCACGCCGGGGTGTCTGCCGTCGCCCGTGATGCGTGACACCGTCACCTTCGTGGTGCCCGGGGTCATGGACATGGAGTTCCCGAAGGCGGCGCGACCGCGGGTGAGGGGCTATTTCGGTCCCGCGGGGCAGCAGCAGGTCCGGGATGACTTTTTCACGTCGGTGGGCCGTACCAAGCCGGACGCGGAATTGTCGTACATCGTGGTGGCGCCGATGGTGATCTGGCAGGACTACGCGGTGGTCGGGGTGTCACGTCCCCGGGAGCGTGGTGGTTTTGCGCTGGGGACGGAGAGCAACGGCGGCGCGGCGTATCTCATGCGCCGGGTTGGTGGGGAATGGCGGCTGCTGTCGATCGTGCGCAGCTGGGGATTGTGAGCGCCGCTGGCGTGCGCGGTTGTGCGAGTGTGTTTCTAAGTCGTTGTATGGTAGTGGTTTACTGAATCCAAGCGGCGTTGTATTTCCGCCTCGGGGCGGCTATATTATGAGGCTAGGCGGTGGTCGGCTCGGTAGAGGGGTGCCGCGCCGCGCCGGTCGTGCGACGACCCGTCGAGTCCGCCGTTGATTCCGTCCGCCTTTCGTCTCTCCTGCCCGTCGTCACATGACTGCACCGAACGCTCGCGAACGCATCCTGCCGCGCCTCATCGATGAGGAAGTGAAGGAATCGTTCATCAACTATTCGATGAGCGTGATTGTCTCGCGTGCACTGCCGGACGTGCGCGATGGCCTCAAGCCGGTGCATCGCCGCGTGCTGTACGCCATGAACGAGCTGGGGCTGTTGCCGGGGCGTCCGTTCAAGAAGTCGGCCACGGTGGTCGGTGACGTGCTGGGTAAGTACCACCCGCACGGCGACAGCAGCGTGTACGACGCGCTCGTGCGTATGGTGCAGACGTTCTCGTTGCGCTATCCGCTGGTGGACGGCCAGGGCAACTTCGGCTCCATGGACGGCGACAACGCGGCCGCGTACCGCTACACCGAGGCGCGGCTCACGCGCATGTCGGTGGAGATGCTGGAAGACATCGACAAGAACACCGTCGATTTTGCGCCGAACTTTGATGACCGTCTGGAAGAGCCGCGCGTGCTGCCCTCGGGCGTGCCGAACCTGCTGGTGAACGGCTCGTCGGGGATCGCGGTGGGCATGGCCACGAACATTCCGCCGCACAACCTGCGCGAAGTGGTGACGGCCGTGATCGCGATGATCGACAACCCCGAGCTTGAAGGCGCCGCGTTGCGCGCGTTCGTGCGGGGCCCTGACTTCCCAACGGGCGGCTACATCTACGGCCGCGCCGGCATTGCTGATTATCAGGACACCGGCCGCGGGCGCATTGTCATGCGGGCGAAGGCGGTGATCGAGGAGAAGGAATCGAGCGGCCGGTCGCAGATTGTGGTGACCGAAGTGCCGTATCAGGTGAACAAAGCGAAGCTGGTGATCGACATCGCCGAACTGGTGCGTGATCAGAAGCTCACGGGCATCAGTGCCCTGCGTGACGAATCCGACCGTGACGGCATCCGCGTGGTGATCGAGCTCAAGCGCGACGCCATTCCGCGTGTGGTGTTGAATCAGCTGTACAAGCACACCGCCATGCAGAGCACGTTCGGCGTGATCATGCTGGCGCTGGTGCCCGACGTGAACACGCGGCAGCTGGTGCCGAAGGTGCTCACGCTGCGGCAGTGCCTGGGGCACTACATCGAGCACCGCCACGAAGTGATTGTGCGGCGCACGCAGTTTGACCTCGACAAGGCGCTCGAGCGCGAGCACATCCTTGAAGGTCTCAAGATCGCCGTTGATAACATCGACGAAGTGATCCGCATGATCCGCGCGGCCGACGATACCCCCACGGCCAGCCTGCAGCTGCAAGCGCGCTTCGGGCTCTCGGAGCGTCAGGCGGAAGCCATCCTCAACATGCGCCTGGCCAAGCTCACAGGGCTTGAGCGCGATAAGCTTGAGGAAGAGCTCGCGGAGGTCCGCGCCTTCATTTTGGAGATGCGTGGCATTCTGGAGTCGCGTCCGCGCCGTATGGAGATCATGAAGGGCGAGCTGCTCACGCTGATGGAGACCTACGGCGACGAACGCCGCACGGAGATTGTGAGCGACGAGGGTGAGTTCTCCATTGAGGATCTGATTGCCGAAGAAGAGATGGTGGTGACCATCTCGCACAACGGCTACATCAAGCGTACCCCGCTGTCGCTGTACAACCGGCAGGGGCGCGGCGGTCGCGGCAAGTCCAGCGCCGACCTCAAGGAAAACGACTTCATTGAGCGGTTTTACGTGGCGAGTACGCACACGTACATGCTCATCTTCACCGATGATGGCCGGTGCTTCTGGCTCAAGGTGCACGAGCTGCCGCAGGCGGGGCGCAACACGCGCGGCAAGCCCATTGTCAACCTGATCAACGTCACCCCCGATACCCATATCCGCGCCATTGTGCTGACGCGCGAATTCAGCGACACCGAATTCCTGCTCTTCTGCACACGTAACGGCACGGTGAAGAAGACGGCGCTGTCGCAGTACGGCAATCCGCGCGCCAACGGGATCAAGGCCATCAAGGTTGAAGAGGGCGACGAGTTGATGGACGTGCAGGTGACGTCGGGGAGCAACGATGTGGTGCTCGCCACGCGCCACGGGCTCTCCGTGCGCTTCCACGAGAGTGATGTGCGCGAGATGGGTCGTGACACCACGGGCGTGAAGGGGATTGAGCTGCGTCCCGGCGATCAGCTGGTGGGGATGGTGGTGATCCGGCGGGAGGCCACGCTGTTGGTGGTCACCGAGAAGGGGCTGGGCAAGTGCAGCGAAGTGAGCGAATACCGCGTCCAGAAACGCGGTGGCAAGGGGATTCTGACGCTCAACCGCACGGCCAGAACCGGCGACGTGGTGGCGCTCATGGAAGTCGTGCCGGAAGATGAGCTGATGCTCATGACGCGGCAGGGCGTGGCGATTCGCTCGCGGGTGAGTGAGATCAGCGTGACCGGCCGTGTTGCTCAAGGAGTGAAGCTGGTGGCGCTGGACGACCACGATGTCGTGCAGGCCGTTGCCCGCGTGATTCCTGATGACAAGGACGGTCCCGACGGTCCCGACGGCAGTGACGGCACGGACGGCGATGCGGCTTCGGGTGAGCTGGCCCTTGATGGTGGCCGTGACGCGTGACCTGTCGTCGCGGCTGATGGCCGGCGCCCGAATCCTCGTCGCCGACGATGACGTGGCGGTTCTTGAATCTGTGACCTGGTTGCTGCAGGAAAACGGATATGAGGTCATCCCGACCAACGGGGGGGTGGCCTGTCTCGAACAGCTGGAGCATCGGACGCCTGACCTCCTGCTGCTCGACATCCTCATGCCGGATGCCGACGGCTGTCAGCTGCTCGAACGCATCAAGAGTGAGGAGCGCTGGCGTGACGTGCCGGTGCTGATGCTGTCGGCGCAGCCGCCGGAAGAGGCCTCGGTGCGCTCCTTGGGGTTGGGGGCCGCGGACTTCATCCGCAAGCCGTATCGCCCGAAAGAGTTGCTGGCGCGGGTGCAGGTGCAGCTCCGGTCGGGGGCGATGTTGCGCTCCACCCGCAGCGCGCTGGCCCGCACCGAGGAGGCATTGGTACGCGCGCAGCAGGATGCGGACAGTCGGCGCACGCTGGTGGATATTCTGCACGAAGTCACCGGCGACCTCTCGGTCACGGAGCTCTTCCACCTCCTCGTCCGCCGCGCCGCGCGTGCCCTTGGGGTGTCGCATTGTTCCGTGGTGCTTGCGCGACCGGGTGACGAACAGGCGGTCGTGGTGGCGGCGTTCGAAAATCCGGCGCTGCAGAATCTCACCATTCAGCTCGATCGCTACCCCGAACTGCAGGCGGCACTGAACTCGGGGCAGGCGGTGCTGGTGGAGGATCTCGATTCGCATCCCCTGTACGAGGGGGTGCGGCACGCGTGGGGGATCGAGGGCATTGAAGTGCCCATCCGCTCCGTGATTGCGTTGCCCTTTACCGTAGACGACGTGCAGCACGGCGTCTTTCTTGTGCGTCGCACGCGCGATCAGGATCGGTTTGCCCCGCAGGATCTCGAATTTGCACAGGCCGTGATCACGGCGGCCGTGGTGGTGATCCAGCGGGCGCGCATGGTGGAAGATACCATGGCCGATAACGCCCGACTGGAGCAGCTCGCGCAAACCGATCCCTTAACGCAGTTGCTCAACCGGCGGGCTCTCACCGAGCGGATCGCCACGGAAATGGAGCGTGCCACCCGGCACGATGCCTCGTTAGCGCTGCTGATGATCGATCTCGATCATTTCAAAAAGGTGAACGACAGCTACGGTCACCTCGTGGGCGACGATGTCCTGCGCGATATCGGTCGCCTGCTGCTGAATACCATTCGTGGCAGTGACATCGTCGCGCGCTATGGCGGCGAAGAGTTTGTCTTGCTCCTCCCCGAAACCGATGAAGTCGGTGCGGTGTCCTTCGCCGAACGGATTCGCACGGCCGTGGAGGCGTACGAGTTTGATCGCGGGGATGACCAGCCGGCGCTCAAGCTCACGGCCAGTATCGGTGTGGCCGTGTTTCCGGCCGCGCGGGTGGACACCGTGGAAGACTTATTCGCGCGTGCTGATTCGGCGCTCTACCGTGCGAAGGCCGACGGCCGGAATCGCGTCCGGCAATAAGTGCTACCGGTGCGTGCGGCGGTGTTCCACCATCGCGCACCGGTCCTGCACCACGGTCGCACCAGCCCGCGCGAGCGCCTCTGCCACCTCGTGGTGCTCTATCCCCTGCTGCATCCATACCACGCGAGGGGCGACGGCCAGCAACTCGTCCAGATGCGTGGCGATGTCGCGTGATCGCCGGAACAGCAGCACCATGTCGGCTGGCGGGGTCACGGTATGCAGCGAACGGTGTACGGCGACCCCGAGGATTGCGGTCACCTCCGGGTAGTACACGGGCACCGGGACCACGTCGTAGCCTGCGCGCTGGAGGTAGGCCGGGACCTCATAGGCCGGCCCACCCACCTCTTCCGGCTTGATCCCCAGCACCGCGATCCGGTGGACGGAGGCGAGCACCTCATCGAGGGCCGCTGCGTGCGTGACCAGACGCGAACGCCATTCGTGCTCCGGACGCGTTAGCTTGTCGTGCACACCCTCTCCTGTCTCGAAATGGATGGAGTTCCTCATATGCGTATGCTGGTACTTGGCGCGGGGCTACAAGGCACCGCCTGCACCTTTGATCTGCTGAACAATCCCTCGGTCACGCAGGTCCTGCTGGCCGATCTCCGCATTGACCATTTGCCCGCCTTCCTGGCCCCGTTCCACGGTCCGCGCCTGGAGGTGCTCACGCTCGATGTACGGAATGCCGACGCGGTGCGCGCTCTCTATGCCCGCTGCGACGCCGTCATGAGCGCCATTCCATACTACTTCAATGCCCCGCTGGCCGCGTTGGCGGTCGAGATGGGGGTGCACTTTACCGACCTGGGCGGCAACACCGAAATCGTGCAGGAGCAGAAGCAGCTCGACGCGGCGGCGAAGGCCAAAGGGGTGAGCGTCATCCCGGATACGGGGCTGGCTCCGGGGATGGTGAACGTGATTGCGCAGCATGGCATTGACCAATTTGACACGGTTGAGAGCGTGAAGCTCTTCGTGGGGGGGCTCCCTCAAACGCCGGAGCCGCCGCTGGGCTATCAAATTGCCTACTCGATTGAGGGGATGGTGGACTACTACACCACCACCTCGTTGATCGTGCGCAACGGGCAACCTACGCACGTCACCGCGCTCTCCGAACTCGAATCGGTCCACTTCGCGGAGCCGGTGGGGGAACTTGAGGCGTTCCATACGGCGGGGGGGCTCTCCACCATGGTCTATCGCTACGCCGGCAAGATTCCCAGCATGGAATACAAGACACTGCGCTATCCGGGGCACGCGCGCATCATGGCCGCCATCCGCGACCTCGGTTTACTCAGCACGGTGCCGGTGCAGGTGAAGGGGCAGCAGGTGGTGCCGCGGGATGTCTTTGTGCAGGTCGCCGGCGACATCCTGCGCAAGGGGAAACCCGACCTCGTGGCGCTCCGCGTGACCGTGCGCGGGACCACGCACGGTGCCGTCCAGACGCGGGCGTGGGAAGTGCTCGATCGTTCGGATGCGGTGCATGGGATTTCCGCCATGATGCGCACCACCGGCTACACGCTGTCCATTACCGGTCAGCTGCAAGCCAGCGGGGCCATCCCCTCCGGCGTGCATACGCCCGACGAGTGTATCCCGGCGGCGCGTTACTTCGCCATGCTCGGTGCACGCGGTATTCAGGTGACGGAACTTCCTGCCACGCCATGACGGCGACGCTCCGGCGCGCGTCGCGCCGGAGCGTTGCGTCAGGTTCTGAATTCGCCGATCAGCCCGCGCACGCGAAGTGATGCGGTTTGCAACCGTTCGGTGGTGGCCGATACCTCGTGCGCGGAGGCCGATGTCTGCGCGGTACTGGCTGCCACCTGACCTGCCGCCTTCGCGTGTCCTTCCGCCGTATCGCGTGCACTCGTCAGGGACGCGTGCACGGCGCTGAGTGATTGACGGTTGGCGTGAACGGCGCTGGTTACCCGCGCGGCGGCCCCTTCCACCTGGCCAACGGCGTGTTCAATGCGCGACAGCGCCACGGTGACCCCTTCGGCCACCACCTCCACGTCTTTGAGCCGTGTGGCCCCTGATTCCACGGCACTTGAGGCGCTCGCAATCCGTGCCCGGAACCGATTGACGTTCTCCGTGACCTCGTTGGCCGCGCTGGCACTCTGCTCGGCCAGCGTCCGGACCTCTTGGGCCACTACGGCAAAGCCACGCCCCGCACTCCCCGCCCGCGCTGCTTCAATGGCGGCGTTGAGCGCCAGCAGATTTGTTTGCGTGGCGATTTCGGAAATCACACGCACAAACTCATCGATCACACTCGTGGCATCACGCAGCGATCCCATTTCGGTCCGTGACGCCGT
>CANHTA010000111.1 GCA_947463135.1 Gemmatimonadota bacterium | reverse complement strand
GGCGGTGGGCGTGGGCGGCCACGGCGAGCTGCAGGGGCTCTCGGTGCACTGGGAGATGCGCCTTCTGACCGACGGCGGGATGCGCCCGCACGAGGTGCTGCAGGCGGCCACCCTCAACGGCGCTCGCGCGTTGGGGCTGGAGCGCGATTTGGGGTCGATTGAGCCCGGAAAGGTGGCCGATCTGGTGGTGCTCGACGCCAATCCGCTGGCGGACATCCGCGCCGCCGAACAGGTGGCGTACGTGATGAAGGGCGGCATGCTCTATCGCGGGGGGACGCTGGACCGCGTGTGGCCGTCGCCGGCGCCGCTCCGGCTGCCGTGGTCGCTGCGGCGCGAGGCGTTGCCGCTCGCCGCTGCCATTGATACCGCCGTGCGCCGCGCCATGGACACGCACCGCGTGCCGGGGATGGCCGTGGCGGTGGTGCGACGCGGTGAGTTGCTGGCGGCGCGTGGCTACGGGGTGGCGGAGCTGGAACATCGCACGCCGGTGACCGACGAAACGATGTTCCAGTCGGGGTCGCTGGGGAAGCAGTTCACCGCCGCCGGGGTGCTGGCGCTGGTGGAGGACGGTCGCCTCGCGCTGGACAGCTCGGTGCGCCACTACCTCCCTCAGGTCCCCACCAGCTGGCAGCCTATCACGCTCCGGCACCTGCTCAGCCACACCGGTGGCGTCCCCGACTACACCAGCGACGGCTTCGACTATCGCAAGGACTACACCGACGACGAGCTGGTGGCGATGGCCGCGGCGCTGCCGCTGGAGTTCCCCGCCGGCGCGCGGTGGAACTACTCCAACACCGGCTACGTGCTGCTGGGCGTCATCATCACCCGCGTCACGGGGCGCCCGTACCACGAATTCCTGCGGGAGCGGATCTTCACCCCGGCGGGGATGCCCACCATTCGCGTCATCACCGAGGCCGACGTGGTGCCGCATCGCGCGCGCGGCTACCTCCCCGTGGCCGGCGGCTGGCAGCACGCGGCGTGGGTGGCACCGCGCCTCAACACCACCGCCGACGGCTCGATGCTCCTGTCGCTGCGTGACATGCTGGCGTGGAACGAGACCGTGCGGCTTCGGCGCGTGCTGCGCCCGGACAGCTGGGCGCTGATACGTTCGGCCACCCGTTTAAACAGCGGACGCCCTTACCCGTACGGCTTCGGCTGGTTCGTGGAAGAGGCGGGTGGACACCCCATGTTGCAGCACGGCGGGACGTGGCAAGGGTTCGTGACGCAGTATTCCACCTTCCCCGATCAGGAGCTGGAGGTGGTGGTGCTCGCCAACGCGCGCGCCATGGCGCCCCCCGCGCTGGCCATGGAGCTGGCGGCGCTGGTGGACCCGGCGCTCACGCCGGCCCCCACGCCCGTCACGCCGATTCCCGACCGTGAGCCGGCGGCTACGGCGGCGGTGCGGGCCATCCTGGAGCGGCTGGCGGCGGGGCAGCTGGAGTTGGCCGACTTCGAGGTGGTGCGCCAGACGCTGTTCCCGCGGATGCGCACGGCGCTCACCGCCGCCGTACGCGGCAAGGGCGCGCCCACGCGCCTCGAGCTGCTGGCGCGCCGCGAGGTCGGGGACGACGTGGAGCGGCAGTATTTCGCGTGGTACGGCGCCGAACGACTTCGCGTGGTGGTGGCGCTGGGGCCGCAGGGGAAGCTCACCGCGCTGCGCATCGCGCCGGAGCAGCCATGAGTCACGCGCGCGCGGCGATCCGGCGCGGGGCGCCGCTGGCGGCCGCCCTGTGGAGTTCGCTGCTGTCCGTGCTGGTGCTCGCCCCGCGCGACGCCCGCGGCCAGCCTCCCGCCTACGACCTGCTGCTGGCCGGGGGGACGGTAGTGGACGGCACCGGCGCCCCGCGCCGGGTGGCCGACGTGGCCATCGTGGGCGATCGCATTGTGGCGGTGGCGCCGGGGCTCTCGCGCGCCCGTGCCAAGCGCGTGGTGGACGTGACGGGCCAAGTGGTGGCACCGGGGTTCTGGGACAGCCACGCGCACCTGGTCACCCTCCCCGAGCACCCGTTGGCGGAGAACTTCGTGCGGCAGGGGATCACCACCATCCTGGCGCCGCTCCACTCGCAGGCGCAGCCCTTCCCCATGGACGCGTACCGCGCGCGGGTGCGGATGGCGCCCAACGTGGGACTCTTTGCCGGGCACACATGGATTCGCACGCGCGTGATGGGGCTGGAAAACCGCGCCCCCACCGCCGCCGAGCTGGCCTGGATGCGCGCGCTGGTGGATTCCAGTATGGCGCAGGGGGCGTTGGGGCTGTCCACGGGGCTGGAGTACGTGCCGGCCGCTTACGCCTCGCTGGACGAAGTGGCGGCGCTGGCCGAGGTGGCGGCGCGGTACGGCGGGATCTACGTGACGCACCTGCGCGACGAGGGGCCCGGGGTGCTGGACGCCATCCGTGAGACGCTGGAGGTGGGGCGTCGTGCGCGGATGCCGGTTCAGGTGAACCACCTCAAGGTCACCGGCGCCGCGCAGTGGGGGTGGAGTGGACGCATCCTCGCCCTGCTGGACTCGGCGCGCGCCGCCGGGCAGGCGGTGGCCGTGGACGTGTACCCCTACACTGCCTACAGCACCTACTCCGATCTCATGTTTCCGCCGTGGGTGCTGGCCGACGGCGCCGAAGCCTTGGCGCGGCGCGTGGCCGACCCCGCCACCCGCGCGCGGTTGGTGCAGGAGATGCGCGTGCGATTCCCGCAGCAGGCGGGGGACACGCCGGCCAGCGTCCAGTTCCGCGAGGTCGCATCAGATCCCTCGCTGGGGGGGAAGACGCTGGCCGACTACCTCACCGCCCGCGGCCGTCCCCTCACCATTGAGGCCGCGGTGGAGGCGCTGATTACGCTGCAACTCGCCGGTGGCTTCATCGGCATTTTCCACGGCATGGACGAGCGTGACGTGGAGGCGTTCCTGCGCGCCCCCGGCACGATGGTGGAAACCGATGGCGACTTGGTGACCTTCGGGAAGGGGCACCCGCACCCGCGCAGCTACGGATCATTCCCGCGCGTATTGGCGCGCCATGTGCGCGAGCGCGGCGTGCTGTCGCTGGAGGCAGCGGTGCAGCGTATGACGTCGGTGCCGGCCGCCTGGCTCGGCGTCCGCGACCGCGGCACGCTGGCGGCGGGGCAGCACGCCGACGTGGTGGTATTTAACGCCACCACCATAGCCGACCGCGCCACCTACGTGGTGCCGCATCTGTGGCCCGTTGGTGTTTTGATGGTGGCGGTAAACGGCACGGTGGTGTTTGAGGGGGACGCCATGACCGGGGCGCTCCCGGGCGCGTTCCTGGCGCGTGGGCGGGCGCCGTGAGGGGCAGGGAGGTGCTGTGAGCGCCTCCCCGGCACCATCGCTCGTGGCGCGTCGCATCCTCTGGGTGGACGCGCTGGGGGCGCTGGGGGCCGGCACGCTCGTGCTCCTGCTGAATCACCTGCTGGCCGCGTGGTACCGGATACCGTTGGCGGTGGTGACGGGACTCGCGTGGGCCAACCTGGGCTACGGCTGCGTCAGCTTCGCGCTGGCGATCACGCCGCGGTGGCGGCGTGAGCCGGCGGTGTGGCTGCTGATCATCGCGAACTGGGGGTGGCTGGCGGTGTGCCTGGTGCTGCTGGTGCGCCACGGGGCGGCGGCCAGCGGCCTCGGGGTGGCCCACCTGCTGGGGGAGGGGATCTACGTGGCCGCGCTGGGCACCGTGGAGTGGCGGGTGCGGCGGGCGCTGATCACACGCGGCGCACAGCCGGGCCCCCTGTGGCGCCTGCTGGAGTGCCGCGTCCCCCCGCCCGTGGTGACACTCGTGACCGCCGCGGGCATGTGGCGGGTGGCCGGCACGTGGCCGGGCACCGTGCCGGCCGGCGCCCGCGTGGCGGGGCCGGTGCTGGCGGTGGCGGGGGCGGCGTTGGCGCTCTGGGGGGTGCTGGCCTTCCGCCGTGCGTCCACCACCGTGCACCCGATGCACCCCGACAAGGCCTCCACGCTGGTGATCGCCGGCCCCAACCGGTGGACGCGCAACCCCATGTACGTGGGGATGCTGCTGGCGCTGGCTGGGTGGGGCGTCTGGCTGGGGGGTGGCGTGGCGCTGGCGGGGGTGGCCGTCGCGTGGGGGTGGCTGCACCGCTTCCAGGTGCTACCGGAGGAGCGAGCGCTCGCCGCGCGCTTCGGGGCCTCCTACGAGGCCTACCGGACGCGGGTGCGGCGCTGGGTGTAAGGGGTGGGGCACCGGAGGGTCCCTAGCGCGTGACGCCCCCAATGGCACCGCGCCCGCCGCGCAGGATGTACTTCTGGATCTTGCCGGTGGCTGTCTTGGGGAGCTCGGCCATCAGGGTGAACCCCTTCGGGACCTTGAACCCTGCCAGCTGCTCGCGGGCGAACGCGCGGAGCGCCTCGTCGGTGGTGGCAACGCCGGGGCGTAGCACCACGAAGGCGTGCGGTACCTCGCCCCAGTGGTCGTGCGGCATCCCCACCACGGCCACCTCCAGCACCGCGGGGTGGCGGAGTAGCGCCCCCTCCACCTCGATGGAGGAGATGTTCTCGCCGCCACTGATGATGACGTCCTTGAGGCGGTCACGGATCTCGATGTAGCCGTCGGGGTGTACCACCGCGGCGTCGCCGGAGTGGAACCACCCGCCGGCAAAGGCGCGGGCGGTGGCCTCGGGGTCGTTGTAATAGCCCGCCATCACCACGTTGCCGCGCACCACGATTTCCCCCACGGTGGCGCCGTCGTGCGGTACAGCCGCGCCGGTGTCATCCACCACCTGCACCTCGCCCGACGTCACCAGCTCCACCCCCTGCCGTGCCTTGCGCCGTGCGCGCTCGGCGGGCCCGAGCCCGTGGTCTTCAGGACGCGGCTCGCACACCGTGATCAGCGGGGAGGTCTCGGTAAGGCCGTACACGTGCGTGATGGTCCACCCCAGCTCCTCCTCCACCCGCTCGATGGTGGCGGCGGCGGGGGGCGCGCCGGCGGTGAGCACCCGCACGCCGCGCGGGGCCTCCGCGCGCAGCTCAGCGGGGGCGTTGGCCACGGTGATGAGCACCGTGGGGGCCGCACACAGTACGGTAATGCGCTCCCGCGCCCCGGTGCCAAACACTCCGGCCGCGTCCACCTTGCGCAGGCACACGTGCGTTCCCCCCACGGCGGTCACGATCCACGTGAAGGTCCAGCCGTTGGCGTGGAACATCGGGAGCGTCCACAGGTACCGGTCGGCGCTCGTCATAGGGTGGTGGACCAGCGTGCCGACGGCGTTCACCCACACGTTGCGGTGCGTGACCATGACCCCCTTGGGGCGCGAGGTGGTGCCGCTGGTGTAGTTAATGGCAATGAGGTCGCCCTCGGCAACGGCGGGGAGGGCCACGGTGGTGTCGGCCGCCGCCAGCAGCGCCTCGTAGTCCAGGCACCCCGGCGCGGTCCCCTCCAGCGCCACCACGTGCTCCACGTGCGGGAGTTCGTGGCGGATGGCCGCCACCTGTGCCACGTAGTCCTCGTGCACGCACACCACGCGGCTGCCGCTGTGGGTGATCATGTACGCCCAGTCGGAGGGGAGCAGGCGGTAGTTGAGGGGCACGATGACGGCGCCGATTTGGGGCACTGCGTAGTACCCCTCCAAGTGCGCGTGCGTGTTGGGGGCGATGTACGCCACCCGGTCGCCGGGGCCCACACCCAGACGCTGCAGCGCGTGCGACCAGCGATCGACGCGGTTGAAGAACTGCGCGTACGTGAAGCGGCGGTCGCCGTCGACCACCGCCTCGCGGTGCGCGTGAATGGCGCGCGCGCGCCGAGCGAACTCGAGAGGGGAGAGTGGCGTTTCCATGGGGGCGGGACAGGTGGGGTAGGGAGGGTCAGTCGATCTGCCGCTCCCCTGACCCCATGAACAGGTAGACCACGGCGCCTACCACCGAGATGGCCGCCGTGACAAGAAAAGGGGCGGTGTAGGCGCCGGTGCGCTCCACCAGCCATCCGGTGACGTACACGCCAACAATGCCGGGGATCGTCCCCGCGGTATTGCTGATCCCCCAGATAACGTCGGCGTAGCGCGGGGCAATGTCGAGACCGTTGGCGCCAAATCCCGCCATGCAGCAGGCCAACGCCGCCGCCGCTGCGCACATGAGCACGGCGGCCAGTCCGGCGGACTGGACCAGCGGCATCATCGACAGGCAGGCGGCCCCGCCCAACAGCCCGGTGCACTGCAGTTGCTTGCGCACCAGGGTGGCGGACACCCCGGCCTTCAGCCGGCGGTCGGCCCAGGCACCGGCCGTGTTGGCCATGAGAAACGACGCCAGCCACGGGGCCGCCGACAGCAGCCCGGCGTTGGCCAGCGACACGTTGAACGTGGTCTTGAAGTACGACGGCAGCCACGCCAGCAGCACGTACAGCGACCAGTTGTGGCAGAAGTGGTTGATGATGATGGCCCACACGGCAGGGGCGCGCAGAATGCGCCCCCATGGGACGCTGCGCGGGGTCTCGTCGGCAGCATCCGGGAGCGCCACGTCGCGCCCCTCGCGTACCAGCCCGTACCACCCCGCCCCCCACACAAACCCCAGCGCACCGAATGCGTAGAACGCCATGGGCCAGCCATGGTCGCGGATGATCCACCCGGTAACCGGCAGCGCGAACACCGTGCCCATGGCCACCCCACTGCTCACCAGCGCGACGGCGCGGGTGCGGTGGTCGGGGTGCACCCACCGCCCCAGCATGTTGAAGGAGCCCGGGAACACCGCGGCCTCACCGATCCCCAGCGCAATGCGCGCCGCGATGAGCGCGGGGAGCGACAGCTGCGCCGCGACGGGGGTGAGCAGGGTGAACAGCGACCACCAGATCACCGCCGCCCCCAGCACGCGACGCCCGCCGTAGCGGTTGGTCAGCCAGCCGGCGCCGACCTGCAGGAGCAGGTACCCCACAAAGAATGACGACAGCACCAGCCCCTTCACGGACTCGGTCCACCCCAACTCCTGCTGCATGGGGATGGCCGCCACCGACAGGTTGCTGCGGTCGAGGTAGGAAATGAACACCGCGGCGAAGCAGAGGAGCACCACCGTTTGGTACGCCGGCCAGCGGCCGGCCGAGGATGCGGAGGGGGGAGTCATGTCGGCCTGATGGCGGGTGGGAGGCGGGAGGGTTACGGCCCGTTGCGCCGGCGCGTTATCATAACAGCTGTCATAATAACCAGCCACCTGTCCCGGACTCCTCCTTCATGAGCGTCGCCCCCGCGCTGATCGATGCTGCGATCGCCGACCTGCGTCGCCAGCTTGGCGATCGGCTCTCCACCAGCGACTCCGTGCGCGATCTCCACAGCCATGACGAGTCGTGGCACGCGCCCCACCGGCCGGACGCGGTGGCCTTCCCGGTGTCCACGGAAGAGGTGGCGTCGGTGGTGCGCGTGTGTGCCGCACACCGCATTCCCGTGGTCGCGTACGGCACCGGCACGGCGCTCGAAGGCGGCGCGATTCCGGAGCACGGCGGGGTGATCGTCAATCTCCAGCGACTCGATCAGGTGCTGCGGGTGAGCGCGGAAGACCTCGACGCCACCGTGCAGGCCGGCGTCACGCATGGCACGTTGAACGCGCAGCTGCGTGACCTCGGTCTCTTCTTCCCGATCGATCCCGGTGCCGACTGCTCACTCGGCGGTATGGCCGCGACGCGCGCGTCCGGCACGAATGCGGTGCGCTACGGCACGATGCGCGAAAACGTCCTCGGTCTCACGGTGGTGCTCGCCGATGGCCGCATCGTGCGCACCGCCCGTCGCGCCCGGAAGTCCTCCGCCGGCTATGACCTCACCCGGCTGTTCGTGGGCAGCGAGGGGACGCTCGGCATCATCACCGAGGTCACCGTGCGCCTGGCCGGCGTGCCGGAATCCATTGCGGCGGCGGTGTGTTCGTTCGATTCGCTCGCCGGTGCCGTCAACACCGTCATCCGGACGATCCAGCTCGGCGTCCCCATCGCACGCGTCGAGCTGCTCGACGATGTCCAGATGGACGCCGTGAACCGGTACTCGGGGCTGTCGCACCCGGTGCAGGACACGCTCTTCCTCGAGTTCCACGGGTCTGAGTCGTCGGTGCGCGAGGACGCCGCGCTCGTGCAGCAGATCGCCTCGGAGCTTGGTGGGGGCGCGTTCGCGTGGGCCGCCGGCCACGAGGAGCGTCGGCACCTCTGGGCGGCGCGCCACAACGCGGCCTATGCCAACAAGGCGCTGCGCCCCGGGTGCGGCATGTGGGCAACCGATGTCTGCGTCCCGATCTCGCGCCTGGCGGAGTGCATCCTCGAAACCAAGCGTGACCTGCGCGAGAGTTTCCTCGTGGCGCCGCTCATCGGGCACGTCGGCGACGGCAACTTTCATCTCGGATTTCTCGTCCGGCGCGATGATCCACGCGAGGTGGCCGAGGCGGAACGGCTGCACGACCGGCTCGTGTTGCGCGCGCTGGCGATGGACGGCACCTGCACGGGGGAGCATGGCGTAGGCACGGGGAAACTGCGCTTCCTCGCCGCCGAGCACGGCGAGGCGCTCGAGGTCATGCGTGCAATTAAGCAAGCGCTCGACCCGCTGGGCATCATGAATCCCGGCAAGGTGTTGCCGCCCTGATGAGGCACGTCGCGCATGTGCATCGACCCGTTGTTCGATTGCTCTGCGCGCATTCACACGCCGGTCGAAGCGCGCGCGCGGGAGCAGGCCATGAAGAAGCTCGGGGTGGATGGCATCACGATCGGCCCGGGCACCCACCTCCACGACATCACATGTCTGACACGCTTGAACGCACACTCGGCGTACGCAACCTGACGTTGCTTGTCATCGGCAACGTCATTGGCTCCGGCATCTTTCTCGTACCGGCCGCCGTGCTGGCGCAGAGTGGAGAGTCGGTGCCGGTGGCAATGTCCGTCTGGCTGGTGGGTGGACTCCTCTCGCTGCTGGGAGCCTTGTCGTACGCCGAGTTGGGCGGCATGGACCCCGGTGCGGGTGGTCTCTATGCCTACATCCGCGATGCGTTCGGTTCCTTCCCGGCATTCCTCTACGGATGGACGCTCTTCTTCGTGATCGGGTCAGGCACGATCGCGGCACTGTGTGTGGCCGCGGGCGACTATCTCACGCAGTTCGCTCCGCTTTCACCGATGGCGAAGCGCATGTTCGCGCTCTCGCTGATTCTGCTCATGGCCGTGATTAATGTGCGCGGCACACGTGAAAGTGCCGCTGTGCAAAATGTGGCCACCGGCTTCAAGGTGCTCGCCATTCTCAGCATGAGCGCAATCATGTTCACGCTGGGCCACGGCAGCACCCTCCCGCCCGTCTCGCACGTGGTGCAGCCGCTCACCGCCTCGGGTGTTGGTCTTTCGATCATCTCGGTGTTGTGGGCGTACGAAGGGTGGCAATACGTCACCTTCGTGGCCGGCGAGGCGAAGGATCCGCAGCGATCCATTCCGCGCGCGATCGTCTGGGGTACCGTGGCGCTGATCCTCATCTACCTGATTGCCAACGTTGGCTATCTCGCCGCCCTTGGCGCGTCACGCATGGCGGCCTCCGATCGCGTCGCCGGCGAGGCGATCGCGCAGGTGATGGGGTCTGCGGCGGGCTACCTCATCGCTTCGGCGATCATCGTGTCGATGTACAGCGCGGCGCATTCGGCCGTGATCACGGTTCCGCGCGTGTACTTCGCGATGGCCAGGGACGGCGTGTTCTTTCCGCAGATGATGCGCATTCATCCTACCTTCGGCACGCCCGCATTCGCCATCATCACCAGCTGTGCGTGGGCGGCCATCCTCGCGCTGAGCGGGACGTTCGAGCAGTTGCTCACGTACGTGGTGTTCATCGGGTGGATCTTCTACGGGCTGGGCGCGGCGGCCGTCATCGCGTTGCGCATCAAACGGCCACATGCGGTTCGGCCGTTTCGCGTGCCGGGTTATCCCATCACGCCCATCGTGTTCATTCTTGCAGCGGCCGTCATTGTGCTCAACACCGTCCTTTCGCGGCCCGGGCAGGCGGTGATTGGCATCGGGGCGGTACTGCTGGGCGCACCGGCCTACGTGCTCTGGCGCCGGCGCGCCCACCGGTAGCGGAGCCGGCGGTGGCAACGGCTTCCCCCAGCCCCGACCACGCGGTGCTCGCGACACGGGGCACCCGTGGTCCGTGCTCAGCGCATCCCGATGGTCATACCAATTCCACGGAAACACCGACCGCCGTTCCAACCCCGATCGCCATGACCGCCCGCCTCAATCGCCTCCGTCGCACCGGCCACGCGGCCGCCCTGCTTCCGCTCCTGGCCGCCAGTGCCGCTGCGCAGCCCCGTGAGCCCTTCGCCGGGCTCGACGCCTACGTCACCAAAGCACTCGCCGACTGGAAGGTCCCCGGCCTCGGCCTCGCCATCGTGCGCAACGACTCGGTGCTGTACG
>CANHTA010000110.1 GCA_947463135.1 Gemmatimonadota bacterium | reverse complement strand
TCACGGGCCCGCGCCGCCGACATCGCCTTGTCGATGATGATGTTGGCGGACTTCGGATGCTCGTCGAGGTACTGCGTGAGCAGCTCGTTCATGACGCTGCGTACCGCCCCTTCCACTTCGGAGTTGCCCAGCTTGGTTTTCGTCTGCCCTTCGAACTGCGGCTCCAGCACCTTCACCGACAGTACGGCCGTGAGCCCTTCACGCACGTCGTCGCCGGACAGGCGGGTTTCCTTGTCCTTCTTGTTGAGCGTCGACTTGTCCTGAATGTACTTGTTGATGACCGACGTGAGCGCGCTCTTGAAACCGGTGAGGTGCGTCCCGCCTTCGTGCGTGTTGATGTTGTTCACGAAGGAGAACACGTTTTCGGCGTAGCTGTCGTTGTATTGCAGCGCCATCTCGATGCCGATGTCATCGCGCGTGGTATCGATGTACACCACATCCTGATGCAACGGCTTCTTGTTGCCGATGAGATAGGTCACAAACTCTTTGAGCCCCCCCCGCGCGAAGAACACCTCTTCGCGGGCCTGCCCGTCCTTCATTTCGTCGGGGCGCTCATCGCGCAGGGTGATCTGAATCCCCTTGTTCAGATACGCGAGTTCGCGGAGACGGCTGGCGAGCGTGGTCCACTCGTAGCGCAGCGTTTCCTGAAAGATTTCGCCGTCGGGCTTGAACCACACCTTCGTGCCCGTCTCCTTCGCCGCCACGCTTCGCATCACTTTGAGCTTCGTTTGCGTGATCCCACGCTCGAAGTCCATGTAATGCTCCTTGCCGTCGCGCTTGATCCACACCTTGAGCTGCTTGGACAGCGCGTTCACCACCGACACACCCACTCCATGCAGACCGCCGGACACCTTGTAGGTGTCCTTGTCAAACTTGCCGCCGGCATGCAGCACCGTCATGGCGAGTTCCACACCCGGCATCTTCTCCACCGGGTGCATGTCCACCGGAATGCCGCGGCCGTTGTCCTCCACGGAAATGGAGTCGTCGGGATGAATCGTAACGAAGACGCGGTCGGCGTGGCCGGCCAACGCTTCGTCAATGGAGTTGTCCACCACTTCGTACACGAGGTGGTGCAGGCCGCGAGCCGACGTGGACCCGATGTACATGCCGGGGCGCTTGCGGACCGCTTCGAGCCCCTTGAGAACGGTGATGCTGTTCGCGCCGTACCCGTTCTCGGGTTGTTCGCTGCTATTCGCCATGAGGTGGGGATATCCCGAAAAAATGAACCGCGGCAGCCATGGGACTGGCCTGCAATCACAACCTCGAAATATACCTAAGCCGGCCGCGGCAGGCAAATCGGCGGGTAGATCGCAAGTTGTTGTAAATCAACATCTTCCCAGCAGGCTGCCCTAGCGGCGCAGCATCCACCGGAGCCGGGTCACGGGGGGGCGCGACGGGTCTCGGTTCAGTGAGCGGAGCAGTTCGGGCTCCAGCAAGGTGAGTTCCTGCATCCAGGCGTGTGTCTTCACCATCACCACCAGCGTGCCATCCTGTTGCAGCAACAAGGGTTCGGTAACGGTGGCGATCTGTGCGCCTACTAAGGTGGGCCACTCGGGGATCACGGCCGCCTGCGCCACGCGCCCTGTGAGCCCGGCCTGCTGCAACACGGAGGCGAGGACATCGCCCACCTTGGCGGGGGCGCGCTTGCGTGGCTCCCCACTCACGGCGCGGCTCCCACCGCGCCCGCCAGCGGCTGCAACACCCCGTCACTCATCGATCGTTGCTCCAAGCGGGTAAAGGCCGCCGGAATATCCTCACGGCGTGGCACCGCCAACAACAGCTGGGACGCACCCGCATCGGCAAGCAACGACAACACGCGCTCGGAGCGCCGGAGGTCGAGCTCGGCGAAGGGATCGTCCAGCAGGAGCAGCGGAGGATAGCCCACCGCCTCACGGAGCGTTGACAGCTCCAGCAGCCGGAGGGCAATCGCCGCACTCCGCTGTTGGCCTGCCGATCCGAACGTCCGCAAGTCACGGCCGCCCAGCAAGAGCGGCAGATCGTCGCGATGTGGCCCCACCAGCGTGATCCCCCGCCGCAGCTCCTGCGTGCGCTGCTGCTGGTACGCCCGGCGATACCCCTCGGTTTGCGCGTCCGCGCTCACGAGCTGATCCTCCGCACACGCACTGCCGCTGGCGGCATATTTCATCTGCATGGTCTGCCGTTCGCCAATCGCGGCCGACAGCTCCGTAAACCGCGCGGCGTGGTCGCGGACAAACGCGTGCCGCGCGGCCGCCACAACGCCCCCATGCTCGGCCAGCGCCGGCTCCCACACGCTCACCCGGGCTTCATGGTCGCTACGGCGCGCCCCGTCGCGCTGCGCCGTCCGTAGCGCCGCGTTCCGGCGCAGCAGGGCACTCCGGTACGACTGGAGCGCCTGCAAGTACGCTCGCGACGACAACGCAAGCAGGACATCGAGATAGCGGCGTCGCTCGCTCGGGCCGCCAGCAACCAGCGCCACGTCGGCCGGGGAGAACAGCACCGAGGGCACCGCACCCAGGGCACCGGTAAGTCGCGGCTGTTCCACCCCGTCAAGCGTGGCGCGCTTGCGACGCGAACCCTTCTCGAACCCCACCGTTACCACGTGGAACGCCGACGGGGCACGCAGCTGAGCGCGGACATGGAAGGCGGTCGCGCCGAAGCGCACGACATCGGCATCCCGCCCGCCACGGAAGGAGCGCAACAAGGCGAGATACGCCACGGCTTCGAGCAGGTTGGTTTTTCCCTGTCCGTTCTCGCCAATCACGACCAACCCGCTCGAGGGAATCTCGACGTCGAGCTGCGTGAAGTTGCGGTAGTCTTTGGCGATCAGTCGGGAAAGCACGATGGCGGTGCGATCAGCACCCGGTGAATCGGGGAGGCCGCTTCTCGAGAAACGCCCGCATCCCTTCCTTCATGTCGGCGGTGCTGGACAGCAGTCCGAAGAAGTCCGATTCAATGGTGCACCCTTCTTCCAACGGCACATCCTGACCACGGTTCACCGCTTCGATGCAGCCGGCGATAGCCAGCGGAGCGTTGGCCAGCATCGTGGTCAACATTGCCCGCACGGTGGAGAGTAGTGTTTCGGGCGTGGTCACCTCATCCACGAGCCCCAGCCGGTGCGCTTCGGCCGCATCGATCATGTCGCCGGTGAGGAGCAGGCGGAGCGCCGCCCCACGGCCGATCAGGCGGGGGAGGCGCTGGGTGCCGCCGTAGCCGGGCACGATCCCCAACTTGGCCTCGGGCTGCCCCAGTTTGGCTTTGTCGCTGGCAATACGGATATGGCACGCCATGGCCAATTCGCATCCGCCACCAAGGGCAAAGCCATTGATCGCCGCAATGGTGGGCTTGGGGCTGGTCTCAAACCGACGGAAGATGACCTGGCCGGCCCGCGCGCGACGCTGCGCCTCCAACGGCGATTGGCTCTCCAACTCAGAAATATCGGCTCCGGCGATGAACGCACGGCCGGCCCCGGTCAGGACAATCGCCCCCACATCGTCGCGCCCGATGGCTTCATCAATCGCCGCCCCCAACTCCGCGATGGTGGCATCGTTCAGGGCGTTCAACTTGTCCGGACGGTTCACCGTGATCGTGGCGATACGGTCAGACACCGCAAAGGTCAGGAACTGATAGGTCATAGCGGAGGGGGCGTTGCGTGGTGACGTGGGGAACCGGAAATCTACACGGAACGCTGCCGCGGAGGCTTCCGCCCGCTAGCTTCTCCGCGTGCCTCCCCTCGTTGCTGTTGACTGGTCGCCCGACGGTCGCGCCCTCCGCATTCTCGATCAGCGTCACCTCCCGGGCGCCGAGCTGTTGCGCGACCTGGTCTCCTTGGCGGCCGTGATCGACGCCATTCGCACGCTCGCCGTGCGCGGGGCGCCTGCGATTGGCGTGGCGGCCGCGATCGGGTTGGTGGTGTCGTTGGAGCAGGACAGCGAGGGCCATGGCGTGCGAGCCCGGGCCATGCTCACCGACTATGCCAACCAGCTCATCGCGTCGCGCCCGACCGCCGTCAATCTTGCTTGGGCGGTGCGGCGGCTCCTGAGCCGCGCGGCCGTGGTGGATGATGACCGGCTGTTAACCGCGCTGCGTGCCGACGCGGAAGCCATCCGCGCTGAGGATGTGGCCATGTGTGACGCGATTGGACGCATGGGGCTCCACCTCATTCCCGATGGCACGCGGCTGTTAACCCACTGCAACGCGGGGGCGCTCGCCACCGCGGGGAGCGGCACCGCGTTGGCCCCGGTGCATTTGGCGCACCGGGAGGGGCGTCGCGTCCACGTCTTTGCCGACGAGACCCGCCCTTTGCGGCAGGGCGCCCGGCTTACCGCATGGGAGCTGCAACGTGCGGGGATCCCCGTGACCGTACTGCCCGACGGGGCCGCGGCCTCGCTGCTCCGCACGGGCGCGGTTGATCTCGTCCTGGTGGGCGCCGATCGAATCACAGCCAATGGCGATGTGGCGAACAAAATCGGCACCTACGCCGTAGCGCTCGCGGCGCGCGAACACGGCGTTCCCTTTTATGTCGCGGCACCATGGAGCACGATCGATCCCGATACCCCTACCGGGGCGGATATCGAAATTGAACATCGACACGCCGACGAGTTGGGCGATCTTCCCGCTGGCGTGCGGGTATGGAATCCTGCCTTCGACGTCACCCCCCGAGCGCTGGTGAGCGGATACCTCACTGATCGCGGGGTGGTGTTGCCCCCTTTTTCCGGAGTCACCCACGGATGAACCACGAATGACGTGCGTCCTCGCGATTGATCAGGGCACCACGGGCACGACCTGTCTCGTGATCGGGAAAACCGGCCGGATTTTAGGGCGCGCCTACCGCGATATTACGCAGCATTATCCGGCGCCGGGATGGGTGGAGCACGATGCCCATGAGATTCTCGATCGCACCGTGGCGGCGGCTCGTGAGGCGATCGCCAATGCCGGCGTTACCCCGATCGCGCTGGGTATTACCAACCAGCGGGAAACGATTGTGGTGTGGGAGCGTGCCACCGGACGGGCGGTGCATCACCCTATAGTATGGCAGGACCGTCGGACCGCCGATCGCTGCCGCGACCTCGCGCCGCACGCTTCCATGATCGCCGACAAGACGGGACTCGTGACCGACCCGTACTTCAGCGCCACGAAGCTCGAGTGGCTCTTGCAGCAGCCGGGACTTCGTGAACGGGCCCTGCGCGGCGAACTCGCAGCGGGAACGATCGATAGCTGGCTGGTGTGGCATCTCACGGGCGGTGCGTCCCATGTCACCGATCACACGAACGCCTCGCGCACCATGCTGTATGACCTCGGGACGCGCGCCTGGTCGCCTGAGCTGTGCTCGCTCTTCAGCGTCCCCTCCGACATGCTTCCGCGCATTGTCCCCTCCAGCGGACTGCTCGGTACGGCCCTTCCCGCCCTGCTGGGGCACGAGATTCCGATTATGGGGATCGCTGGCGATCAGCAGGCGGCGCTCTTCGGTCAGGGTGGCTGGCATGCCGGGAGTGGCAAGAATACCTACGGCACGGGCGCGTTCCTGCTCCTGAACACGGGGCAGCGGCGTCCGCCGAGTGGGGCCGGACTGCTCACAACCATTGCCTGCGATGAACAGGGCGCGCCGGTGTATGCGCTTGAAGCCTCCATTTTTATTGCCGGCGCCGCAGTACAGTGGCTGCGAGACGGGCTCGGGATCATCGCCGCCAGCGGGGAGACGGAAGCCCTGGCGGCGTCACTGGCCAGCAATGACGGCGTGTATTTCGTGCCCGCCCTCGTTGGGCTGGGGGCCCCCGACTGGGAGCCCAATGCCCGGGGTACCATCGTTGGCATTACGCGGGGGACCACCCACGCGCACTTCGCCCGGGCGGCGCTGGAGTCGATGGCCTACGCCACATACGACGTGCTGGGGACGATGCGCGAGCAGGGTGGGGTCCCCTTCGATCGACTCCGGGTTGACGGCGGGGCAACGGCCAACGATTGGCTCATGCAGTTCCAGGCCGATGTGCTTGGGGTACCGGTGGAGCGTCCCGATATCGTGGAAACGACCGCACTCGGCGCCGCGGGGTTGGCGGGATTAGCCGCCGGGCTGTGGGCCAACGGGGACGAGTTCTTGGCCGGGCGCCAATTCACGCGGTTCATCCCGTCCGGGAGCGGGCCAGCAACGGCGGGGTATGCCGGTTGGCGGCGCGCCGTGCGTGGGGCGCTGGCGTGGGCCCGTGACATGGACGGCGCACCCTGACTGCGGTGCTTTCTGGCCGGTTAGGGTGACGCCCCAACGTTCACGCGCTATCTTCCCTGCACATCATCCGGACGACGAGGACGGGTCCCGTGAAAGCTCGAAACAAATTTTTGCTCGGTGGCGTGCTGGTGCTCGGCACTGCCGGCTATCTGATGGCCAGCTCAATCGACGAGACGGCTACGTACTATCTCACGCCCGGTGAACTCGCCGGCAAAGTGTCGGAGAATCCGCGCTTTGTGAACAACGGTGTGAAGGTTGGTGCCCGCGTGGTCAGCGGAACGATTGTGCGTGAGGCGTCAGGACGGTCGCTCACGTTCAAGATGACCGACGGCAGCAAGACGTACGATGTCCACTACCGTGGCATTGCCCCCGATACGTTCACCGATGGAGTCGACGTGGTGGTGGAAGGCCGACTTGATGCGAACGGGGTCTTTCAGGCGACCACACTGCTGGCCAAATGTGCGTCGCGGTACGAAAACGCTCCCGAGAAGTACAAGGACACGCCCGGCTATAAGCAGGGCATGCCAGCAACCCCGCGCGCCTAAGTAAAAGCGCGCCTGCGCGTCAGCGCGAGGCCACATGATTCTCGTTGGTGAGCTGTCGCTCTGGGTCGCCTTGTTAATGGCGGCGTGGACGACCACTGTGTCGTTCTCCGGGGGCCTGCAAGGGCGCCCCGACCTCGTGAAGAGCGGCGAGCGTGCGCTCTATGCCACGTTCGGATTCACGCTGCTGGCGTCCATTGGGCTCTGGACTGCGCTCTTCTTGCACGACTTTTCCATCAAGTTCGTGGCCTCGTACACGAGCTCGAACCTCCCCACCGTCTACACGTTCACGGCGTTTTGGGCTGGTCAGTCAGGGTCCATGCTGTTCTGGGCGCTGATTCTCACCACCTATTCGGCGATCGCGGTGTTCACCAACCGCAATGCCAATCGCGCCATGATGCCGTACGTCACGGGGACACTGGGCATCATCTGCCTGTTTTTCCTGATGACGATGTGCTTCGGGGCCAATCCGTACGAGCGCCTCGACTGGATTCCCCCCGAAGGCCGCGGCATGAATCCGCAGCTGCAGAATCCGGGCATGGCCATTCATCCGCCCATGTTGTACCTGGGGCTGGTCGGCACCGCCATTCCCTTCGCCTTTGCCGTCGGTGCGCTGGTCACCCGCCAGCTCGATGCGCAGTGGCTTGGGGCCGTACGTCGCTGGGCGCTCCTGTCATGGTTCTTCCTCACCATCGGCATTGTGCTGGGCATGTGGTGGGCATACGTCGAACTGGGCTGGGCCGGCTATTGGGCGTGGGACGCCGTTGAGAATTCCTCGTTCCTCCCATGGCTCACGATCACGGCGTTCCTGCACAGCATCATGATCCAGGAAAAGCGCGGCATGTTGCGCAAGTGGAATGTGACGCTGGTGGCCATGTCGTTCCTGCTCACCATTCTCGGCACGTTCATTACGCGCAGCGGCATTATCGAGAGTGTGCACGCCTTCGCGCAGTCTCCCGTGGGCGACTGGTTTCTCGTCTTCCTCGTGCTGGCCGCGGCAGCCACAGCCTATCTCGTCTCCACGCGCTTGAACGACCTGCAGGCGAAGGCCGAGCTGGAAAGCATGGTGAGCCGTGAGGCCGCATTTCTGTACAACAATCTCGTGCTGGTGGGGATCTGCTTCGCCACCCTGTGGGGGGTTCTCTTCCCCATTCTCAGCGAATGGGTGAAGGGGGACAAAATCACGGTGGGTCCGCCGTTCTTCAACGCCGTGAACGGCCCACTTGGCTTGCTCCTGCTTGCGCTCACCGGCATCGGCCCGCTCATCGCGTGGCGCCGCGCGTCCACGGCCAATCTCAAGCGCCAGTTTACGTGGCCGGTGATTGCCGGGGTCGTCACCTTCGCCGTGTTGTTTGGGCTGGGGATGCGCCAGATGTACGCGTTGGTGTCATACCTGCTGGCCGGCTTTGTGATTGGCACCATTGTGCAGGAGTTCGTGAAGGGGATCGGTGCCCGCCGGCGGATGTATGGCGAGGGGCTCTTCAGCGCGTCCATGCGTTTGGTGGGCCGCAATCGTCGTCGCTACGGCGGCTACATCGTGCACTTCGGGGTCGTCATCCTCTTTTGCGCCTTCGCCGGCTTGATGTTTAAGAAAGACCTCACGGCAACGCTCAAGGCCGGTGAGTCCGTGAAGGCCAAGGATGCGTATGGCAGCGAGTGGGTCTTCACCAGCCAAGGCATTTCGTCATTCAAACAGCTCAACCGGAAAGTGGTGGCGGCGTCGTTCAGCGTGACGCGCGATGGCAAGAACATGGGTGTGCTGTCGAGCGAGAAACGACAGCATGTGAATGCCGCCGGTGAGCCCACGTTCGAACCGTCTACGGAAGTTGGCATCCTCGAATCCCCCAAGCAGGATGTGTACCTCGTCTTTACCGGCGCCGTAGACCGGGAAACAGCGGCGGTGCACATCAACTTCAATCCACTGGTGTGGTGGGTGTGGTTTGGCGGCATCATCATGGCGTTTGGCGGACTGATCGTCATGTGGCCGCAGGCGGTACGCGCTGAACGGGAAGGGGGCTACGTGGCCGAACTGCCATCGGAGTCGCTGCTGTTGGCTGGAGCGGGCGCGTGATCTGGATCACGCCGCCTTCCTCGGCCGAGGGATCACCATCACGTCGCCGCTTTCTCGCGCAGGTAGGATCGGCCACGGTGATGGTGGCGGGCTCACTGGTCGCAGCGCGTACCGCATGGGCGCAGGATGCCGCTGCGCCGCAGTCAGCCACCGCACCCGGTGGCGAGGCGATGACGGCCGACTCCTACAAGCCTGTTGTGCGGCCGGCTAAGCCCAACGCCGTGAAGCAGATGGATGAGAAGCAGCTGGAGGCGTTCGAGCGCAATCTCGCATGTCCGTGTCCGTGTACGCTCGACATTTACACCTGCCGCACCACCGACTTCAATTGCGGTATCTCGCCAGCCGTACACGGCGACATTCAGCGCTTAATTGAAGGCGGATACAGTGGTGATGAGATCATGGCGGCAATGACGCAGACGTACGGCGATTTCATTCTGATGCAGCCGCGCAAACAGGGATTCAATCTGTTGGCCTGGTTTGCGCCCTTCGCCGCCATCGCCCTCGGCGCCGTTGCCATTGGCGCGTTGCTGCGTGGTTGGCGTCGCAATGCGGATGTCGCCGCCGCCAGTCGTGTCGGAGAGCCTACAGCCCTCGACGCGGCCATCGATGCGACGCCCGATGAATTGGCGCGGCTTCAGGCCGCGGTGCGGGAGGAGCGGTCGTGACGCTCGTTGCTTTGCCGGATGGCGCTGTTCCGTTGGTGTTGGGCACGGCGCTCGCCCTTGGTGCGCTCACCCTTGTGCTGTCGCCACTGCTCAGTGGCGAAGCGGAAGCGCGCGCCGACGAGGAGAAGCAGGCCGCCCTCGAGGTGGCGCGCGCGAAGGCGTTGCGCGTCAAGCGCGCGGGTCGAGCTGAACAACCGCTGGACGGCGCGGTGGCCGCGCTGCGCGAAATTGAATTTGATCGCGAAACCGGCAAGCTGTCCGATAGCGATTATGCCGAGCTCAAGACGCGCTACACGCGCGAGGCGCTGGCCGAACTTCGTGCGTCGGACGCCCGTGAAGCGGTAATGGTGGGGGCGACGCCGGGAGCGGGAGCTCTGTCAGTGCCAAGCGCCGCCGACAACGCCGACCCGGCGGAGGCGGCGATCCAGTGGGCGCGCGCGAATCAGCGTTCGTGCGGCGTGTGTGGTCCGCGCCCAGAGCCGGATGCAACCTATTGCTCAAGTTGCGGACGATTCCTCCCCGGTGCCTGCGGGTCCTGTGGGATGAGCGTCACGCTGGTGGGATCGCGCTTCTGCAGCGGCTGCGGCGATCAGTTGGCAGCGGCGTAAGCCGGCACCGTAAACCGACAGGTTAAGGCCAACGGCGCAGGAAGACGGGTTACACCGACTTGGGCGCGCGCCGCGTGTTCGTCCGCTTCCGCGGCGTGTAAGCGGTGGGCGCTCCACTGTTGGTCTCATCCGCTTGCAGCTGAGGGAACGTGGCACACGCAGCGCTCACGGGGCAGATCCCGCAGCGTGGCACTCGCGCGGTGCAGACCAACGCCCCAAGCTCCATCAGCGCTTGATTGTGCGTCCAGGTGGATTTGCCGGTGCGGGGTAACAGCTGTTCGGCCAGGCGCCACAGCTGCTTCAGCCCCGGTCCGGATT
>CANHTA010000109.1 GCA_947463135.1 Gemmatimonadota bacterium | reverse complement strand
GTTTTCCTCAAACTCGGCCGGCGTTTTGGTTTGGATATGCGACGTCTCCGCTCCCAGCGAGTCGCGAATGGCGAGGAGCCCTTCATGGGCAATCCCGTTCCAGGACTTATCCGAAATTGGTCCCGGGGTCAGCAGCGCCACCCGCAGCGGTTTCACGCCGGTCGAATCCGCGTTGGCCCCAGCTTGCTCTCCCCCGCAGGCAGCGGATAGTGCCATGAGGGCGATGGCGGCGGTATGGGCGAGGCGATTCGTGAGCATAGCGGGTGTGTATGGTGTTAATGGCGTGTTCGTGGTGTAACAGTGGCGCGTTTGTGCTGCGGAAACAGTGTGATGTTTTCAGTCGAGCGAAACGCCGAGTAGGTCGAGAAGGCGTTCGAGGTCATCGTTGGAGAAGAAGGCGATGCGGAGTTCGCCTTTGTCTTTCGCTGAGAGGTGAATGGAGACACCGGTTTGAAGTTTCCGTCGCAGGCGTTCTTCGATTTGCCGAACGGTGGCGGCGGAGGCGCCGGCGGGGAGTGGGGTGTCGGTGTTGCGCTGTTTGGTGCCGGCGGCGGGTGGCTTGGGCCGTCCGGCTTGAACTCGGCGTTCGACTTCGCGTACGGAGAGCGCTCCCTCAACGATATCGCGGGCCATGTCAACGATGGCGCGTTCGGAGGCGAGGGGAAGAAGGGCACGGGCGTGACCGGCGGTGAGCTGTTTTTCCTGCAGCATCCGGCGGACGGAGGCGGGCAGCTGTCGGAGCCTGAGGGCGTTGGCGACGGTGGAGCGGTCTTTCCCGACCACGTCCGCCACTTCCTGTGTATTGAGCTTGAACTCTTCGGCCAGGCGCTGATATCCGTCGGCCTCTTCAATGGGGTCGAGATCCGCGCGCTGGAGGTTCTCGATCATGGCGAGGACGAGCAGGGTTTTGTCGTCGACTGGTTTGACGAGCGCGGGGATCTCGGTCCATCCCAACTGGGTGGCGGCCCGGAAGCGCCGTTCGCCGGCGATCAGTTCGTAGCCGGAGCCGTTGGGGGAGGGCCGTACCGTGATGGGTTGGAGCAGGCCATTAACGCGGAGGCTGGCTTGGAGATCGGCGAGCTCTTCGGGGCGGAATTCCTGCCGTGGCTGGTACGGATTGGGGCGGATCTGCGACAGCTTGAGGGTGCGCAGCGGGGACGCGTCGCGCTCGGCGGTGTCGGCCGCGCGGGTTGTTGCGTTCGGGGCCGTGCTTCCGCCTGTCGTGGGAGGCGGGGTGGTGGTGTCCTTGGGTGTGTCTCGGCGTGCCAGAAGGGCATCGAGGCCGCGTCCCAGGCGACGGGGGGGTTCAGGCGTCATGGTTGCAACGTAAGGTGTTGCGGGAATTAGTCTTGCGCATCGTTTTGGTCGGGCCGGCTCGCGTGGGTTTTGGTGATTAACTCGCGGGCGACGGCCATGTACGCTTGGGCACCAACGGAGGCCACGTCGTACACCACGATCGGTTTTCCGAAGCTTGGGGCTTCGGCCAGGCGGATATTTCGTGGGATAACCGTGGAGAAGACTTTGTCTCCGAAGTAGCCGCGAGCGTCGTCGGCGACTTGTCGTGAGAGGTTGAGTCTGGAGTCGTACATGGTGAGGAGGACGCTGTCGACGGAGAGTGCCGGGTTGAGCGAGTCCTGCACGCGTTGCACGGTGCCGAGCAACTGGGTGAGTCCTTCCAGGGCGTAGTACTCGCATTGGAGAGGAATCAGGATGGCGTCGGCGGCCACGAGCATATTGAGGGTGATCAAACCCAGCGACGGCGGGCAATCGATGAGAATGAAGTCGTACCGGTCGCGGATGGGGGCGAGGGCGTCGCGCATTCTGGTGCCACGATTGTCAGCGTCCACGAGTTCCACCTCAGCGCCGGAGAGCTCCGGCGTGGTAGGGAGGACGTCGAGGTGGCGGAAGTGGACGTGGCGTACGAGGGCGTCATCAACGGAGGCGCCGCCGATGAGGACGTCGTAGCAGTCGAGCGAGAAGTCGTCGCGGGAGATGCCACAGCCGCTTGTCGCGTTGCCTTGCGGGTCTGCATCAATAAGCAGCGTGCGCTGTTCAGCGACGGCGAGGGAGGCGGCGAGATTTACCGCGGTGGTGGTTTTACCGACTCCACCTTTTTGATTGGCGATAGCGAGGATGCGTGCCAAGGGAGGTCTGCGAGAAGGGTGCGCGGGGACAGATAGTATAGGGGCTGCGGGCACCTCGGACTATCGTGCGAGCAGACCAATGCAGCGAATTTGGGGTGGAATGTGCTCGATGGCCCGTGGTTTCTGGGCTTTTGTGCGGTTGCCGCGGGTTTCACGTGAAACGGGTGTGTTGGCACCCCCACCAGAGAGGGGCGAGATCACACCGTTTCACGTGGAACAGTTACCAACGAAGCAGGGAGCCCTGACGTTCAAGGCTCCCTGCTTCGGTACTACGTTGGTGCTGCTGGCTGTGGTGTGGCGGGCTGACTATTTGGTGAAGCGCCAGCGTGTGCTCACGCTCACGGAGATGGTGGTAAGCCCTTGGCTCACGGGTGTTGGCATGGATTCGTCGGCGGCTCCCATTCGGGCCATGGCCATCATGACCCGGGGTTGCGGCGCGTCGTAGTCGTTGATGGTGAGCTCGAGGAGTTCGGCGATCTGTCCACCGGCCGCCTTGGCAGCGGTTTCGGCCTGACGCCGAGCGCTCTCGACGGCTTTGGTGAGCGCCGTCTCTTGTGCCGTGGCCCGGTTTTTCACCAGAAAGTCGAGGCCGGCCACGCGGTTCCCGCCGTTGGTGAGCGCGGCGTCGATGATGGCGCCCGCCTGTTCGATTTTGTCGGTTTCCACCTGCACGATGTTGCTGACCTGGTAGCCATCAATCACGGTGCGCTGGGTTTTCTCGTCGTACCGCTGCACCGGCATCACGCTGTAGTTGAGCGTTTGGATCTGTGCGGCCGGAATACCCAGGGCACGGATTGCCGCCAAGATGGCCGTCTGCTTGCGGTTGTTTTCCTGAGCGGCGATGGCGGCGGTTTTCGCTTGGGTTTCCATGCCAACTTGGACTTGGGCGCGGTCTGGCGTGACCTGCACCTCCCCTCGTCCGGTGACCACAATGTGCGGGGCTGGTTGTGACATGGGCGTTTGTGCGGAGGCGGGTGTTGCGAGGGATGGCGCCGCGAGCCCGCTGAGAGCGAGGGCTGCGATGGTAAGTGGGCGAACGGCACGACGGGGTAGAGCGCGGATCACGGTGCGGCTCCTTCGTGAAATGGAAAGTGGGACGTAACGGGCGGTGCTACCCCGATGGGAGGGATTCGGCCAAGCATGACAACGGTTTGGTGACGAACGATATGGACTCTGTCGGTGTTCTGTGTATATGTATGAGACACCAATGCGGCACTATCACAACACTATAGCAGGTTCTCCGCAACCGGCTTCCGGCGAAGCTCCATGAGGAGATTCTGCAAGTCTGCCGGGCTGATGCCCGGAATCTGGCCCGCTTGCGCCAACGTCGCCGGCCGCACCCGAGTCAGCTTCTGGCGCGCCTCCGTGGACAGCGTCAACATCGCCGCGTAGTCCAGCTCGCTGGATAGCGACACCCCACCCTGCGCCTTGAGCCGATTCGCCCGGTTCCGCTCTTTATCGAAATAGCGCTCGTACTTGATCTCGAGCTCCGCGCCAACCACGGCGTCCACCGGCAACGTGTCCCCTACGCCAGCGGCGGCGAAGACGGCCTGGAGCGATACGTCCTGACGCCGAGTGAGCTCGATGGCGCGTACGGCGTGCGCCAGCGGGGCTGATCCCACCGCCTGCAACACCGGGTCGGCCGTCGCGGGGGACACACTGGTGCGCATCGCCAACGCATAGGCCTCACGGACCGCCCCAATACGCACCGCCATCAGCCGCTCTTCCTCCGGCGTGAACAACCCCAAGGCGGCGCCCCGGTGCCCCAGTCGCGAGAGCGCATTGTCCTGCCGAACGGTGAGCCGGAACTCGCTGCGCGACGTGAACAGGCGATACGGTTCGTCCACGCCGCGGGTGACTAAATCGTCGATGAGCACCCCGATATAACTGGTCTCTCGACCAAGGATGACCGGCTCCCGTTCCCCCACCCACCGCGCCGCGTTCACGCCGGCGATCACCCCCTGACCGGCCGCTTCCTCATACCCCGTGGTCCCATTCACCTGGCCCGCGAAATACAGCCCCTGTACCGCCCGTGAGGCGAGGGTCGGGCTCAGCTGTGTGGGGGGGTAGTAGTCGTACTCAATGGCGTAGCCCGCCCGGGTCATCCGGACCTGCTCGAGTCCGCGTACGCTCCGGAGCACGGCCAACTGCACCGGGGCCGGCAACGACGTGGAGAGGCCGTTCACATACAGCTCCTGCGTGTCGTGCCCCTCCGGTTCAAGAAACAGCTGATGCTGCGCCTTGTCGGGGAACTTCACCACTTTGTCTTCCACACTCGGGCAATAGCGCGGACCACGCGACGCGATCGCCCCCCCATACATCGCGGACTCAGCCAGATGGGCGGCGATCAGGGCGGTGCCTGCCTCATCCAGCATGGTGAGCCAGCAGGGCATCTGCACCGGATGGCGCGTCTGCGGCACCCCCGCCACGACCTGTGAGCGCGGCGAACCCCAGAAGTGCGACCAGGAATAGTCGAACTGCTCAACTTCACTGTGCTGCTCGGTTAACACGGCCGTTCGGACGCTCCGCCCATCAATGCGGGGCGGTGTGCCGGTTTTGAACCGTTCCGTGCTGAGCCCGAGGGCGTCGAGTTGCTGGCCGAGTAACACCGAGGAGGCCTCGCCGGCGCGCCCACCGCTGATTTGGGTGCCGGTGCCGATGTGCATGGTCCCGCGTCCGAAGGTGCCGGTGGTGAGCACCACCGCACGCGCCCCGAAGCGTCGACCTTCCACGGTTTCCACGCCGGACACCTGGCGTCCGTTGGGGTCGAAAAGCAACCGCGCCACCATGCCCTGTATCGTGACCAGGTTGGGTTGCGCCTCCAGCAACTGACGCACGGCCCGCCGATAGAGCCCGCGATCACATTGTGCACGCGGGGCCCACACCGCCGGTCCCTTGCCGCGGTTGAGCATCCGGAATTGCACGGCGGCCATATCGGTGGCGCGCGCCATGATCCCCCCCAGCGCGTCCACTTCGCGGACCACGGTGCCTTTGGCGATACCGCCAATGGCGGGGTTGCAGGAGAGCTGTCCGATTTGCTCCAACGCTCCGGTGATCAGCGCCACCGAGGCACCGGAGCGCGCCGCCGCCACCGCGGCCTCCGTGCCGGCGTGTCCGGCGCCGATCACGACCACGTCGAAGGACGCCTCCATGGCGGCGGCGGTCAGTGGCAGTCGGTCGGATGGTGAGGGTGCAGTCATGACGCTCTAAACTAGATGTGGCGGCAAGCCGGTGTACCGCTGGCCGCACCCCCGGTTCCCTTGGGGGCGCGTCCGCTACTATATCATCCACTTCCGTCCTGCGTTCTCACCTGCCCACTCCGAACACCGATGCCGCTTAACCTCCCCAACACTGCTCCCACGCTGCTGATCCGGAAGTCGGCGTTTGAACGGGTTGAGATGACCCGCGCGCAGGTTGATGAGGCGCTGGGACTGACGCCCGAGGAATTCCGGATCGAGGGATCGCTGATCGCGATCGGGCCGCTGGTGGGGGAGGATACGCTCACCGAACTGATTGAACGACTGGAAGCCACCGGCCTGGTGTACTACGACGACTTCTTTGAATTGAGCGGTAACTGGCCGGAATGGATTCGGCTCTTTGCCATGGACGCTTCGATCTGATTGATCAAGCGCCGGTGCCGCTCCGCCGATAGCCACACGTCACTCCGTCGCAGCACGCCTTCCCAGCCACAGCTAATGCACCAGCTGCGACGGTAGCGCTCGCCCAGGACACGCCACCATCCCACCCGTTCCACGGCCAGCGTCTCGCTGTCGCAGATCGGGCAGACGTCGCCTTCGGGGATCATCATCACGAATGCCTTGGTAGCCAGCCAAATCACGGCAAACCGGATGGCCACGAACACGGCAATAAAGATCGCGGCATCGCTCCAACTCCAACGTCCCGGCACTACGCGCCCGCCCCGGTGTCACGCGACGCCCGTTCCATGTGCGCGGCGAGAAACTCCGCCGCCCGCCACTCTCCGTAATACCAGGGATTCCATGGACGGCGCCCCGCGGTGAATCCCACATGCCCGCCGCGCGCCGGAAACTCGATTTCGACGTGCTCGTTGTGGCGGACGGCCTCGCGGACCTCCGTGAGGACGTCGGCGGGGAGAAACGGGTCGTCCTCGGCGTTTAAGAGCAGCGTTGGCAACCGAATGTTTGCGAGGAAAGGGAGTGCGCTGGCGCGTGCGTAATAGTCGGCGGCATCGCGGTAGCCGTGCAGGGGCGCGGTAAAGGCGTCATCGAATGCCCAGAGGGTGCGGGCGGCCGCCACATGGCGCAACGGGGCCAACTCGGGGTGCCGGTCGATTTTGGACAGCGCTTTGGGAATCAGCGACTTGAGGAAAAACTTCTCGTAGATGGCACCAAAGCCACGTCCCAGATGTCGTGACGCCCGCGCCAAGTCAAACGGGACCGACATGGCCACGGCGCCCACGACCTGCGTGGGCAACCGGGTGCTCTGCTCGCCCAGCAGTTTGCAGAGCACATTGCCTCCCAGCGAGACGCCCATGAGGCCAAGGGGCGCGTGGGGGAACTCGTGGACCAGCTGTTCGATGATCCAGAGGGGGTCGGTGGTTTCCCCTGAGTGATAGCTGCGCGGGAGCCGGTTGGGTTCGGTCCCGCAGCTCCGGAACAGCAGCAGATCGGCCGCCCATCCTCGCTGGCTGGCTTCGCGGAACATGGCGCGGGCGTAGTGCGAGTGCATCCCCCCCTCGAGCCCATGCAGGAGCAGGAGTCGGGGGGCGCGTGGGCCGGCGGTGCCGACCAGCCGCGCGATCTCCAGAAAGTCGCCATCGGGGGTTTCGCGTCGCTCCACCCGCACCGCCATGGCGGGTTCGCGCCGTCCCAGGCGCCCCCATAAGGTGGCGCTATGTGGATCGGGGAGCCACCAAGCTGGTCGATAGGGGCGCGGAGTCGCGGACA
The DNA here is from genome assembly GCA_947463135.1 of Gemmatimonadota bacterium. Lineage (GTDB taxonomy): Bacteria > Gemmatimonadota > Gemmatimonadetes > Gemmatimonadales > Gemmatimonadaceae > Gemmatimonas. The sequence goes on along the minus strand of CANHTA010000109.1, from coordinate 3,367 downwards.
TGGAGACAATATGTACTGTGTCCGGAAAGGTTCCTTCCCCCCCGTTCCCCTCCCACGTGATCTCGCGCCTCCTCAGGAACCTCACCGTTCAGGTTCTGCTTGCGGTTTCGCTCGGCATTCTGCTGGGCGTGATCGCCCCGGGTACCGCCAAGTCGCTCAAGCCCATCGGTGACACCTTCATCAATCTCGTGAAGATGGTGATCACTCCCATCATCTTCCTCACGATTGTTCATGGGATCGCCAGTATGGCGGACCTGCGCAAGCTGGGACGTGTTGGTGGAAAGGCGCTGTTGTATTTCGAGTTGGTGTCCACGCTGGCGTTGGTCATTGGCCTGGTCATTGTGAATGTCACCAAGCCCGGCGCGGGATTGGACATTTCCACGATGCAACTGGGCGATGTGAGCAAGTACACCACGGCCGGTGCGCAGCAGAGCACGCTGGAGTTTCTCTTGCACATTGTGCCCAGCAACGTGGTGGCGGCCTTTGCCAGCGGCGAGTTGCTCCCGGTGGTGTTCTTCTCCGTACTCTTTGGGGTCGCACTCACGGCGGTGGGTGATGCGGGACGTGATATCGCCGATTTGCTGGTGCGCTTTCAGGCGGTGTTTTTCAAGATCGTGTCGATGGTGATGGTGTTGGCTCCCATCGGCGCCTTTGGTGCGATGGCGTATACCGTGGGCACCTTCGGACTCAAAACGCTGGTACCGCTCGCCCGCTTGATGCTGGATGTGTATCTCACGATGGCGGTGTTTGTGTTTGTCGTGCTCGGACTGATCTGTCGCGCGTATGGTTTCCGCATCTGGAAATTCCTGCGCTTCATTAAGGACGAGATTCTGCTGGTGCTGGGCACGTCGAGTTCCGAAGCGGCCCTCCCCCGCATGTTGCAGAAGTTGGAGCAATACGGGTGTGCCAAGCCGGTGGTGGGGTTGGTAATTCCTACGGGATACTCGTTTAATCTCGACGGCACCAGCATCTATTTATCGATGGCCACGATCTTCATTGCGCAGGTGTACAAAATCGATCTCAGCATTACGCAGCAGCTCACGCTGCTGGGCATTCTGATGCTCACCAGCAAAGGGGCAGCTGGCGTCACAGGCTCCGGGTTTATTGTGTTGGCGAGTACGCTCGCGGCCACCCGTACGGTTCCAGTGGAAGGGGTCGCGCTGTTGCTTGGTGTAGATCGGTTTATGTCGGAAGCACGAGCCATTACCAACCTCATCGGCAACGGTGTGGCCACGCTGGTGGTGTCCCGCAGTGAAGGGGCGTTTGACGATGCGAAGCGTGAGGCCGCGGAAGCACAGGTGGCCACGGTCGGCGACGGTCACTGATGGACATCGTTGTTCAGCTGTTCGGCACAAAAAAAAGCGCTGACACGCGCAAAGCGCAGCGCTTTTTCCAGGAGCGTCGGATCAAGGTGCACTTCTGCGATCTCGCCGAGCGTCCCGCGTCTATTGGGGAGCTCAAGCGGTTTACGCAGAAGTTTGGCGTGGACGCGGTGATCGATCGTACGTCGAAGCGTTTTCTTGAGCTGGGGTTGCGTCAGGCGATCTATGGTGAGGAGCGCTGGCTCAGCATTTTGGCCACCGAGCCGATGATCTTGAAGCAGCCGCTTGTCCGTCTGCAGCACAAACTGTGTGTAGGCGTGGACGAGAAGTTGTGGAAGGAGTGGTTGGCGTAGCGGGGGTTACGCCTGATGGACGCCGAGGCGATGCACGGCGTACCAGAGTGCCGGAAGCGCCGCGCTCCAGGCGAGCAGGAACCGGTTGAGTCCGAAAACCGCCGCCGTGGCCACATGGAAGCTGAGGGCGATGGTGATCACCGCGAGGCAGGCAACGGGATCGAGCCATGCCATGGGTGCCAGACACTCGAAGCTGATGACACCGACGGACGCCACGCGCAGGAGTGTGCGGTGTTGGGGCATATGGCGGGGTACCCACGCTGGCACCCCGTAGGCTGGGAGCGCGAGAAACGCCGAGAGGGCGTGTCCGCTCCACCAGCGGCGTTCTTTGGCTTTGACGAGTCCCGCTCGCAGGTACGAGAGGGTGACCTGCGCGGCCACGTAGAGTACGCCACCCTCATGGACGACGGCTGGTGCGTGGGGCATTTGTGCGAGGGCGAGTCCGCCGAGCACGGTGAAGAGCATGGCATCGCTCCCGCCGTTGACGTTGCCACGAAAGCGGAGTGCGGCCAGCCACGTGGTGCACGCCAGCGCAGCCGATGCGATGCACCCTGACGTACTGTTTGGCGTAACCGCGAGGAGTGCCGCCAGCACCAGCTGGGTGATGAGCACGGCGGTAAAGGGGTGCGGGCTGAGCAGGGGGTGCCAGCTGCCCCACGACGCGGAGAGCACGGGGGCGCGCCACACGCCGTCGTTGGCAAGCGCCCGTCGGAGGGTGAGGAGCTCGAGGGCGTTGACGGCCACCGCGAGCGCCGCCAGCCGGCACATCCACACGGTGGTGGTGCTGAGTAATGCCGGCAGCTCGGTCATGGCGTTGTGGTCGTTCGCCGGAGGGTAAGGCGATCGGACTGGTACGCAACGTCAATGGTGTTGGTATCGGTGTCGCGTACCACGAGCCGGAGCTGCCAGGGATCGTCGGTGTGGTGACGGTGCTTGGCGAAGGCGTGTTCGGCCAGTGCGGTCACCAGTGCAAGCGTTTGCTGGTACGTGGGGGCGTGTTCGCCCAGCTCGATGAGCTCGGTGTACCACCGTTCCACCAGTGATTGGGCTGCGAGGGTTTCAGTCCCTTTGGCGTTGAACAGGAGATTCCACCATCGCCGCGGTGGCGGTTGCACGACGTCAATCCAGCTTCCAGGCTCACCCTGAAACGGGAATCGTCGACACTGCAGGGTTGGCGGCAGTGTGGCTTCGTCGAAAAACTCCCACGACGGGAAGAGCAGCTTCAGCGCTGTGGATGCGGGGGTGGTCACAATCGGCAATGTACGTCGTGCGCGGCGACTTCGGTTTGGATTGGGGGCTGCGCTCCGTTGCTATCCCGGTGTGGATGAGCGGCGGCATGGGATGTGGTGGGGAGGTTGATAGGAATGGAAACAGACGGTTCAAGCTTGAACGGATAGGAACGGGTACGAACGGATAGAAATGGATTGGGGCCGGGGGATGATGGTGGGCTGTGCTCTGTTGTTATCGGTTCTTCTCTGTTCGTATCCGTTTCCGCTGGAGCCGTAGGTTTCCGTTGGTATCCCGGTGGTATCCCGTGGTGGGGAGGTTGATAGGAATGGAAACAGACGGTTCAAGCTTGAACGGATAGGAACGGGTACGAACGGATAGGAATGGATTGGGGCCGGGGGATGATGGCGGGCTGTGCTCTGTTGTTATCGGTTCTTCTCTGTTCGTATCCGTTTCCGCTGGAAC
>CANHTA010000108.1 GCA_947463135.1 Gemmatimonadota bacterium | reverse complement strand
TGGCGCTCCTCGTACTGTCGCCCCGCGTGGTCCAGGCGCAGCACCCCCCAACCGCGCCGGCCGACAGCCACCCGGCCGCGTCTCGCGGGGCGCACGCCACGGGCCTTCCCCGGTGGCAGGTTGGCGCGATGGCGACCGGGCTACTCACCACCGCCAACCCGGCCCTGCTGGGTCGCCGCTACACCGAGGGCTACCTCACCCAGCCCAACCTCATGGCCAACGCCACGGTGGGGCCGGTTCGGTTCACCGGCACGCTGAACCTCGAGGGGTTCACCCTGCAGCGCGGGGAGCTCAACGCCGGCATCTACGGCGAGGGCTACATCGATCGGCGGCATCCGCACACGCTCGTTCATGAAGCGATGCTCGCCGTGGCCACCCCGTCGCGCGCCGGGTTCCGCGCCACCCTGGCCGGCGGCAAGGGGTTCACGCCATATGGCACCGATGACCCGATGATGCGGCCCTTTGTGAAGTATCCCGTCAACCATCACCACGCGCAGATTCTGGAACGTGTCCTGGTGATGGGTGCGCTGCAGTTCGCGCGCGGGAACCGGTCCATCACGCTCGAGCAGGGGTGGTTTAACGGTGATGAACCGGTCGGCCCGTTCACCGGTCCGCAGTGGTCACGGGTGGGTGATTCGCGCAGCACGCGCCTTACCGTTGCCCCGTTTCGCGCCCTCGAGGCGCAGGCCAGCTCGGCGTTCGTGCGCAGCCCGGGGCTCACGCAGGGCGGCGCGTTCGACCACCGGCAGCGCAGTGCGTCGCTCCGCTACGATGTGCCCAACCGGCGGTATGCGTTGCTTGAAATCGCACGCACCGACGAATCGCTGGGTACCCAACGGGTCTTTCGCTTCACCAGTGCGCTGGTGGAGTCGAGCGTCATCGTTCGCGGCTGGACGCTGTCGGGGCGCGCCGAGCGCACCGACCGGCCGGAAAGCGAACGGCTGCTCAACCTCTTTCGGCTCCCCAGCGGGCATGTCGACTTCCAGCTGGTTGGCATCACCCGGTGGTCCATCGGCACCCTCCAGCTGGCCGCGCCGCTCACCCGGGTGCCACAGGGACGAGGGATGCATCTCACCCCGTTTGTCGAAGTCGCCCGCGCCACCGCCACGGCCCGGCAAACACCGGCGGTGTTCGTGCCGGCGGATTTTTACGGCGCCCCCTCGCAGTGGTCGGTATCCATCGGGGCCCGCCTGCATGCCGGCACCATGCGCCGGCGTATGGGTCGTTACGTTATCCCGTCGGCCATGTCAGCCGCCCGCTCCCCTTCCGCACACCTGCACCCATGATCCGGACACGCCCCCGGCCCCGCGTCAGCACCTCCCTCCTGACGGCGCTCCTCGCGGCGGCCTTGTCCGCCTGTGGGAGCAGCGATGGTGCTCCCACGGAGGTGACCCCGCCACGCGACTCCACCGTAGTGCCGCTTCCGCCGGTGCCCCCCACGCCGGGGACGCTCACCCACCTTGGGCTGGGCGCCGTGGCCGAGCGATACACCGCCGAAGTGTGGGTCCGCGGGACCACGGCGTATACCACCACATGGGGCAACCGCGCCGGCGTGCGCGGCAACGCCGTGAAAATCTGGGACGTGAGTGCCGCGCAACCGCAGTTGCGCGACAGCGTGATCGTGGCCAGCGCCACCACCACCGGGGATGTGCAGCTGTCCGACGACGGCAGCCTCATGCTGGTCGCGATTGAGTCGAATCCCAACGGCGGCATCGCGCTCTATTCCATGAGCAATCCGCGGGCGCCGCAGCTGATCACGCGCACCACCGGTGGCGAGATGCAGTACGGCGTGCACACCGCCGAACTGGCCCGCGTCAATGGCGTGCTGTACGCCTTCTGCGCCATTGATCCCGCCAACGGCGTACCGGCGCGCCTGGTGGTGCTCGATCTCAGTACCCCCGCCACACCGCGCACCGTGTGGTCGCAGCCCATGGGGAGCCCGTACATCCACGATGTGTTCGTTCGCGAGGGTTTGCTCTTCACCGCCGAATGGAACGACGGGGTGGGGATCTGGGACATCGGCGCGCAGGGGGGCTCCGTGTCCGCCCCGCGGCTGCTCGGGCGCGCCCGCACCGTGGGCGGACAGGTGCACAACATCTGGTGGCTGCACGACCCGGTCACCCAGAGCAAACGGTACCTGCTGGTGGGCCAGGAGGGCCCGGGATCGATTGGATCAACCAGCGCGGGCGACGTGCACGTGGTGGATATCAGCAACATCGCCGCGCCCGTGGAAGTGGCCATGTACGCGGTCGCGGGCGCCGGCACGCACAACTTCTCCGTTGACGAAGCGCAGGGGTTGGCGTACGCCGCCTACTACAACGGTGGCGTGCGGGTGCTGGATGTCCGCGGTGATCTGGGGAGCTGCCAGACGGCGCAGAAAACCGCCGATGGACGCTGTGACCTGAAAAAGATGTCGCGTGAGCGGGCCACCTATGCCGGCAGTGGCGTGGGGGCGGTGTATGTGTGGGGCGTGCACTGGTCCGCCAGCGGCCTCTTTGCCAGTGACATGTTGCATGGCCTGTGGCGTATGGCGCCGGCCACGCGGTAGCAGACCGCGCATTCCAGACACCGACTCGGCCGTTGCCCCTTCCCGCAACGGCGCCGCGCGGCCAACCTTCCGGATCATGCGACGGACCCTCTATCTCGTTGGGGCGCTACTGCTCGTCCACGCCGCCCTCCTCACCGTTCACCCCTCCGGGGCAACGGTGGCCGACACGTCAGATGGTCTCGACATCGGCATCGTGTTTGACGTGGGCGGGCGCGGCGACAAGTCGTTTAACGACGGGGCCTATCTGGGGGGCACTCGCGCCGCCAAGGCGCTCGGTGCACGCGTGCGCTACATCGAGCCCGGGGAAGGCTCCGATCGTGAGGCCGGTCTCCGGCTGCTGGCCGCCGAAGGGATGGACCTCGTGGTGGCGGTGGGGTTCATCTTCACCGATGACGTCAACCTGCTGGCCAAGGAGTATCCGAACGTCCGGTTTGCCGACGTGGACTACGCCGTGGCCACCGACAGCCTTGGCCGTCCCCTGCCGATGCCACCCAATCTGGTGGCCCTCAAGTTCCGTGAGGAACAGGGCTCGTTTCTGGTTGGTGCGCTGGCGGCGCTCGTTGGCAAGAGCAAGAAGGTGGGCTTCGTTGGGGGGATGGATATTGCGCTCATCCACAAGTTCGAAGCGGGCTATCGCGCCGGCGTGAAACATGTCTGCCCCGACTGTGAGGTGATTGTGAATTACGCCGGCGTGACCCCCGAGGCGTTTCGCAATCCGGGACGCGGCAAGGAGATGGCGCTGGCGATGTACAACCAGGGCGTGAACGTGATCTTTCACGCCTCCGGCTCCACTGGACTGGGCGTATTCGAGGCGGCGCGCACCACCGGCAAGTTGGGGATCGGCGTGGACGCCGATCAGTACAGCGAAGCGCCGGGCCACGTGCTCACCTCCATGGTGAAGGGGATCGACGAATCGGTGTTTCAAGTGGCGAAGGCGGTGCAAAACGGCACCTTCCGCGGCGGCATTCAGCAGTTTGGCCTGGCCGAACAGGGCGTGGGCTATGTCTACGACGCCAACAACGCCGCGCTTATCCCCGATGCCGTGCGGGCGCGGCTTGACGCACTCACCGCCGACATTATTGCCGGACGCATTCTCGTCCCCAGCACGCGATGAGCATGAGCGCAACCGGCACACCGGCCATCCGGATGACCGGCGTCGTGAAAACGTTTGGCGCCGTGGTGGCCAATCGTGATGCGTCGCTGGATGTTGCGGCAGGGGAAATTCACGCGCTCGTGGGCGAGAACGGCGCCGGCAAGAGCACCCTGATGCGCCTGCTGGCCGGCATGTATGCCCCCGATGCCGGCACGGTGGTGGTGAACGGGAACGACGTGACCGGGTGGAAAACGCCCGACGCCATCGCCGCCGGTGTTGGCATGGTGCATCAGCATTTCATGCTGGTCCCCACGCTCACGGTGGCGGAGAACGTGGTGTTGGGGATGGAACCGCGCAAAGGGCTGCAGGTGGATCTGCACGGTGCCATCGCCGCGGTGGAGTCGTTGTGCCGGAAAAGTGGTTTGCATGTGGACGCGAAAGCGACCGTGGCCGATCTGTCGGTGGGTGAAGCGCAGCGCGTGGAAATTCTGAAGGCGCTGTATCGCGGCGCCCGGATTCTCATCCTCGACGAACCCACGGCGGTGCTCTCGCCGTCCGAAGTGCGCGATTTGTGGACGGTGCTGCGCGCCCTCAAAGCCGACGGCGGTACGGTGGTGCTCATCACCCACAAACTCGACGAAGTGATTGCGGTGTCCGACACCATCACCGTGATGCGCGGCGGCATGACGATGTCGCGTTTCGCGACCGCGGGCACAACGCCGCGCGAGATCGCGCGCGCGATGGTGGGGCGCGAGGTCCAGCTGCATCTCGACGCCCAGAGCGGCGCGGAATCGTGGGTGGCACCATCCGCGGTGGCACCATCGGCGGCGCCGGTGCTGCGCGTCACGAACATGTCGGTGATGTCAGACCGTGGTACGCGCGCCGTGAACAGCCTCAGCTTCGAGATCCGCCCCGGCGAGATTCTCGGGATTGCCGGCGTGGAAGGCAACGGTCAGACGGAGTTGCTGGAAGCGATCGCCGGATTGCGTGCGATACCGTCGGGAACGGTACAGCTCGGGTCACACGATATTGGCACGCGATCGGTCCGCGAGCGGGCCGACCTGGGCTTGTCGCACATTCCCGAAGACCGGCATCGCCGTGGCCTCATTCTCGACTACAGCATCGCCGAAAACCTCATCCTTGGCCGGCAGCATCATTTCGGCGCCTTCGGCACCCTCGACACGGCGCGCATCGCCCTCAACGCCACCGAGCAAATGCGGCGGTTTGATATCCGTCCGGCCATGCCCATGGCTCCCGCGCGGGCGCTGTCTGGGGGCAATCAGCAGAAAATCGTGATTGCGCGCGAGATGGGCCGTGCATTCAGCGTGTTGCTGGCCGCGCAGCCCACGCGCGGGGTGGACGTGGGGGCCATCGAATTCATTCATGCGCAGTTGCGGGCCGCGCGCGACGCCGGCAAGGGGATTCTGCTGGTGAGCGCCGACCTGCCGGAAGTGCTTGCGCTCTCCGATCGCATTGCGGTGATGTATGGCGGACGCTTTGTCACGGTCTTGCCGGCCGCGCAGTGCACCGCCGAGCAGTTGGGGCCGTACATGACGGGAGCGTCGGTATGAGCAGCGAACCACCGACGCCGCCGCGCGAACCACAGCGGGCCATGCAGAGCACCGGCGAAGTGCGCGCCATGGCGGAGTTGCCGGCGCGAGCCGCCATCGGACTGGCGGGTGGCTTCCTGCCGCCGTTGGTGGCGTTGGCCATCGCCGCGGTGGTGGGCGACCTGCTCATCCTGAGCTTCGGCGAAGCGCCGGGCACAGTGTTCCGCCTGCTCATCGAAGGCACGTGGGGGAATGCCTACGGCATCGGGCAGGTGCTGTACAAAACGACCACACTGGTGTGCACCGGTCTTGCCTTTGCGCTGGCCGGGCGCGCGGGATTGTTCAACGTGGGCGCCGAAGGCCAGCTCGCCGCCGGTGGCTTTGGGGCGGCGGTGCTTGGACTGCTGCTGCCCGCCGGTACGCCGGCGCTGCTCGCCGTTCCCCTCTGTCTGCTGGCGGCCATGCTGGCGGGGGCGGCTGTTGGCGCCGTCCCCGGCGTGCTGCGGGCGAGGTTCGGTGCGAGCGAAGTGATCGTGACCATCATGCTCAACTTTATCGTGCTGGCGTGTCTCAACTGGGTCGTGTCGTCGAAGCTGCATGTGCCGGAAACGCTGCATACGCCGCCCATTGTGGCGGGGATGGTGCCGCGCTTCGCCGACGGTATGGCCGCGTTCCGCGGCAGTGCCGCGAATGCCACCATCGTGTTTGCCGTGCTCGCCGCCGTCGTGAGCTGGTGGTATCTGTTCCGCACCCGCAGCGGCTATGCGGTACGCGCGGTTGGGCTGCAGCCTGACGCCGCGGAATACGGCGGCGTGCGGGTGCCTCGTGTGCTGCTGGTAACCATGTGTCTGTCAGGTGCCCTCGCCGGATTGGGCGGCATGAATTTCGTGCTGGGCTACAAGGGCTACTACGAAGAGGGCTTCGCCGGTGGTGCCGGCTTCCTCGGTATCGCGGTGGCGCTGGTGGGGCGCAATCATCCCTTCGGCATTCTTGGCGCCGCGCTGCTGTTCGCCACGCTGTCGCAGGGGGGACTGGCGGTGAACGCCGTCGTGCCGAAGCAGCTCACCGACATTCTCACGGCCGTCGTCATTCTCGCGGTGGCCACGGCGGTTCCGGAAGTGCAGACGCAACTGCGGGCAGCGGCCGCCAACGTCACCGCCGCGTTCTACCGTGACGCGCGGAAGGGGGTGTCATGATTCTCCTCACCTTCCTGCTGCAAACCCTCCGCATTGCCATTCCGTATCTGCTCGCAGCGGCCGGCGGCGTGATGTCGGAACGCGTGGGGATCATCGCCCTCGGTCTCGAGGGGTTGATGCTGGCCGGCGCGTTCGGGGCGGCACTGGGCAGCTACTACGGCGGCAACGCGTGGGCGGGGCTGGCGGGTGCGCTGGTGGCCGGCGCCATCGTCACCGCCGTGCTGGCGGTGGCCACGTTGCGCTACAAGGCCAATCAGGTGGTGGTTGGCGTGGCCATCAACTTGCTGGTGGTGGCGGTCACGCGCTTTTATCTGCGCCGTGTTTTCGACAGCGCCAGCAACTCGCCGCGTGTGGCCGGCTTCGGTGGCGAAGGGGCCGGCGGGATGTTCGCGAGCTTTGTGAATCCGGTGGTGTGGATGGGGCTGGCCGCCCTGCCCGTGCTGGCGTGGGTGCTGTATCGCACGCCGTTCGGCCTGCGCGCGCGGGCGGTGGGCGAGAAGCCGGAGGCCGCGGCCTCGCTGGGCGTGGCCGTCACCCGGCTGCGACTTCAGGGCTTACTGATCGCCGGCTCACTGGCAAGCATGGGCGGGGCCTATCTTGCGCTCGACCAGCACCAATTCTCCGACAGCATGACCGCGGGTCGCGGCTTTATTGCCTTGGCCGCGGTGATCTTCGGTCGCTGGGAGCCGGTGCGCGTGGCGGTGGCCTGTCTCCTGTTCGCGGGGGCGGAGACGCTGCAAATTCAGCTGCAAGGCTCGCAGCTGATTCCCAGTCAGTTCATCGAGATGATCCCCTACGTCCTCACGATCATCGCCTTGGCGGGCGTCGTCGGACGGAGTGTCGCGCCAGCGGCGCTTGGCAAAACGGAGTGACGCCCACCGCGTCACGGTATCGGCAGCGAAGCCCCTCCCCATGATGGTACGCGAGTGACCGCACCACACCCACACACCGAAGAGCATCCCATCGACGGCGGCAAATCCGCCTTCGGCAAGCTCACGGTGTTGATGGTGACGGCCTTCATCGACATGCTCGGCATGTTGATGATTCTGCCGCTGCTTCCGTTCTACGCGAAGGAGCTTGGAGCCGGCGGATTTGTGGTCGGACTCCTGGTGAGTTCGTTCAGTGTGGCGCAGTTGCTCAGCGCGCCGATGTGGGGACGGTTCAGCGACAAACACGGGCGTCGGCCGGCGCTGATGGTGGGATTGGCGTCAAGCGCCATTGCCTACGTGGTGTTTGCCTATGCCGACTCACTGTGGCTGCTGCTGCTCTCACGCATTGTGCAGGGCGCCGGCGGCGGCACGGTGAGTGTGATTCAGGCCTACGTCGCCGATGCCACCCGTCCCGAAGACCGCGCCAAGAGTCTCGGCTGGCTCTCAGCGGCCACCAATGCCGGTGTGGCACTTGGGCCGGTCATCGGCAGCTGGGTGCAGCACTGGGGGCCGCACACACCGGGGCTCGTCGCGGCAGGGTTGTGCCTCGTCAACGTGATGTTCGCGTCGAAGTACCTCACCGAAGTACGCAAGCCGGTGGCCAACAACGCCGACGGATCACAACCGGTACGCAAGAGTTCACGCGAGGCCGTGTTCCGCGTGCTGAGTCATCCCAGCGAGCCGGCCTCACGTCTGGTGCTCATCTACGCCATTGCCATCGGGGCCTTTCAGGGCACCACGGCCATTCTCGCATTGTACCTCGCCGCACGGTTCGGTGTCACTGCCGATACGATCGGATACTTCTTCATGTACATCGGTGTGCTGAGCGTGGTGGTGCGCGCACTCCTGCTCGGCAAGATTGTCGATCGCCTCGGCGAAGCACGCTTGAGTCGCTACGGCGTGGTGTTGCTTGGGGCCGGTTTGATCGGGATCTCGTTGTCGCGTGACTATGCCACGCTCGCGCTTGCCGTTGGGCTGCTGCCACTCGGCACCGCGTTCACCTTTCCGTGTGTCACCGCCATGCTCTCGCGGGTGGTGTCGTCCTCCGAGCGCGGATTGTACATGGGCGTGCAGCAAACGTACGGTGGCATCACACGCGTTGGCTTCCCGATTGTGCTGGGGTTCGCCTTTGATACGTTCGGGATCCAGAGCCCGTTCTGGATCAGCGCGACGCTGGTCATGGCGACGCTGCTGTTGGGGAGAGATATGGAGCGGTATGCGCCTCGGGTGGTGAAGAGCTCCTCGGTGTAACCTGTCACGTCAGGGCTATGTCCAATCCACCGCTTTCGCGCCGCGGCTTTGTACGCGACGCACTCTGCAGTGCCGTCACGGCAGGCGCCGTGCTCACGGTTCCGTCGCGCCTGTGGGGGGCGCCCGCCATCATTACGCGTGACCGGCTCCGGCCGCAGTGGCCCAGTGGCGTACAAACCGGGGATCCGCTCACCGACCGCGCCATACTCTGGGCGCGATCCGATCGCGCAGCACGCTTGCACGTGGAGTGGGACACCACCGACCGCTTCCGACAGGTGCGCCGGTTGCAGAGCGCGGTGGCCACCGACGCCTCCGCGTTCACCACCCACCTTGATCTCACGGATTTACCGGCGGGTCAGGACATCTGGTATCGGCTGCGCTACGAAAGTGCAGAATTGCCCGGCGTGTTCAGCGAGCCCCTCGTGGGCACCTTCCGTACGGCACCACGCCGCGCCCGCTCGGTGCGCGTGGCGTGGTCGGGGGACATGGTGGGTCAGGGGTGGGGCATTGACGCGTCCCGCGGTGGCCTTCGCATTTATGATGCGCTCCGCCGTGCGCAACCCGATGTGTTTGTGCACTCCGGTGACAACATTTACGCAGATCAGCCGCTGCTGCCGGAAGTCACCCTCGATGACGGAACGATCTGGCGCAATCTCATCACCGATGGGAAAGCCAAAGTGGCGGAAACGCTGGACGAGTATCGCGGCGCCTTCGCCTACAACCTGCTTGACGGGCACGCGCAGCAGTTCGGAGCCAATGTCCCCGTTATTGCCCAGTGGGATGACCACGAAGTCGTGGATAACTGGTTTCATGAGCTCGTGCTCGCCAACGATCCGCGCTACACCGAAAAACGGGTGCGGGTGCTGGCCGAACGGGCCAAAAAGGCGTTCTTCGAGTTTCTGCCCATTCGTCGACATGCTACCGAAGCCGGCCGGATTTACCGGCAGTTCCGCTACGGGCCACTGATGGAGCTGTTTGTGGTGGACCTGCGCAGCTATCGCGGTGCGAACTCCGCCAATCGGCAACCGGCTTCGTCAGCCGCGGCCGCGATCTTCGGTGAGACGCAGCTGCAGTGGCTCACCAACGCGCTGCGTTCCAGTACGGCGGTGTGGAAAGTGATTGCCAGCGATATGCCCATTGGGCTCGTGGTGCCCGACCGCATGCGAGACGGCGAACGCAATTTCGAAGGCATTGCCAATGCGGACGGCGGAGCGCCTCTGGGGCGGGAGCTCGAAGTGGCGCAGCTGTTAGAGGCGCTGCAAGCCGCATCGGTGGAGAACGTGGTGTGGATTACCGCCGACGTGCACTACGCGGCCGCGCATCACTATGCGCCGGAGCGCGCCCAGTTCACACGCTTCAACCCGTTCTGGGAATTCGTCGCGGGGCCGATGCATGCCGGAACCTTCGGACCCAACGCACTCGACCGAACCTTCGGTCCGGAGGTACGCTTTGCCAGTACCGCCCCACGCCCCAATCGGCCGCCCAGTGACGACCTGCAGTTCTACGGCACGCTCGACGTTGACGCCGGCACCCGAGCACTCACCGCCGCGCTCTGGGATGTAACCGGCAAACGTCTCTGGTCCACCGAACTCGCCCCCGCTGACCCGCGCCGCTGATGGCGGTGAGCCCCATACCAAACGCGAATTCGCATCCGCCGTTGTCCGTGGTGGTGCGTCCTTCACTTCCCCATACCGGTGCCTGTCGCACGATGCGCTTCCTTCTGCTTGCCCTCCTGGCTTCCACCGCATCGGCCGCGTCCGCGCAAAGCCCGCGTGCGCTCCGCAGCGCCGACATCTACCGTCTGCGCGATGTTGGCGCCGCGCGTATCTCTCCCGACGGCGCGTGGATTGCCTACACCGTCACCACTGTTGACTCAGCGAAAGACAAGAGC
>CANHTA010000107.1 GCA_947463135.1 Gemmatimonadota bacterium | reverse complement strand
ATGCCAAGGACCCGGGCGCCGGTAATGGGGCGAATCCCCGGCGGGGTCATCGTCATGCCTTCAAAGTAGGGCGGGTTTTGCACGTACGTTGAATCGCTCTGCCAGCCATAGCGGGCGCCCGTGCTGGCTTCGATCGCCTGCCAGTAGCTGTCCCCGAGGAACGCGTTGGCGTATTGCGTGGTGAACTGTTCGTGCTTCACGCTGGAGAGGATGGTGTCTTCCACTTCCTGCGCCGACGGCCAGATGTCACGTAAAAACACCGGTCCCTCGGTGCCGATCCCCAGCGGCTCGGTGGCCATGTCGATGTCCATGCGGCCGGCCAGCGCGAAGGCCACCACCAGCGGCGGGGACGCCAGATAGTTGAAGCGCGTTTGCGGATTCACCCGCCCTTCGAAGTTGCGATTACCCGACAGCACGGCGGCCACGTTCAACTTGCCGGTGTCAATCGCCTCACTGATCACGGTAGGCAGCGGACCGGAGTTGCCGATGCAGGTGGTGCACCCGTAGCCCACCACGTTGAAGCCCAGCGTGTTCAGGGCGTCCATCACGTCGGCTTTCACGAAGTAGTCGGTGGCCACCTTGGAGCCCGGCGCCAGCGAGGTTTTCACCCACGGCTTCACCTGAAGGCCAAGCGCCACCGCCTTTTTGGCGAGAAGACCGGCCGCGAGCATCACACTCGGGTTCGACGTATTCGTGCAGCTCGTAATGGCGGCGATGACCACGTGGCCATCGGTGAGCGTGAACGTCTGGCCGTGGTAATCCACCACCACACCGCCCGTCTCGGCGGGACTCCCTTCGGCCACCATGGTCGCGGCGGCATTGCCGTTGCTCATGCCGTTGGCGGCGCGCTGTGCCGCGAGCGCGTCGCGATACATCGCCTTGCTCTGCGACAGCGGCACACGGTCCTGCGGGCGCTTTGGCCCCGCAAGGCTCGGGACCACCGTGCCCAGATCGAGCTCCAGCGTGTCGGTGAACACCGGATCGGGGGTGGCGTCGGTGCGGAAGAGCCCCTGTGCTTTCGTGTACGCTTCCACCAGTGCTACCTGCTCATCGCTGCGTCCCGAGAGGCGCAGATACTTGAGCGTCTCGTCGTCTACCGGGAAGAAGCCCATCGTGGCGCCGTACTCGGGGGCCATGTTGGCAATGGTGGCGCGGTCGGCCAGCGCGAGGCTGGAGAGCCCGGTGCCGTAGAACTCCACAAACTTGCCCACCACTTTCTTCTTGCGCAGCATTTCGGTGCAGGTGAGCACCAAGTCGGTGGCCGTCGCGCCGGCCGGCAGCTTGCCGTGCAGCTTGAAGCCCACGACCTCCGGAATGAGCATGCTCACCGGCTGCCCCAGCATGGCCGCTTCCGCTTCAATGCCACCCACGCCCCAGCCCATCACGCCGAGGCCGTTGATCATGGTGGTGTGGGAGTCGGTGCCTACGAGTGAGTCGCAATAGGCCAGCGTCTCGGCGCCATCGGCCGCGGTGAACACCACTTGGCCGAGGTACTCGAGATTGACCTGATGGCAGATACCGGTGCCTGGCGGTACAACGCGGAAGTTGTGGAGCGCGCCCTGTCCCCACTTGAGGAACTGGTAGCGTTCACGATTCCGCTCAAACTCCAGTTCGGTATTGATCAGCAGGGCGGCTTCGGTGCCGTACTCATCCACCTGCACGGAGTGGTCAATCACGAGATCAACCGGTTGGAGCGGGTTGATCTTGGTGGGGTCGCCACCGAGCGCCACCATGGCGTCGCGCATCGCGGCGAGATCCACCACGCAGGGGACGCCGGTGAAGTCCTGCAGCAGCACGCGCGCGGTGCGGAAGGCAATCTCCTTGTCCACGGCGGCCTTCACATTCCAGCGCGCCAGCGCTTCCACATCGGCGCGCTTTACGAAGGCACCATCCTCACCACGGAGCAGGTTCTCCAGCAACACGCGCAAGGAGAACGGAAGCGTCGGCGCGGTACTTCCCGGCAGTGCATCGAGGGCGCCGAGGTGAAAATACGCATACTGACGGTCGCCCACCGACAGGGTGGAGCGGCTACCAAACGAATTGGGATGCGACATGATAAAAGTTGGGTCCTGCGCGGGCCTTTCCCCAGGGGTCAGCCACACGCGTTGCTGGACGGAGCCACTCATCGCGCCGTGAGGCTGTCGGGCAGACGGCCCCCGGTACCGACGAGGCTATTGGGAAATATCGGACGGGGGCCGCGGGAAGGCGAGGGGATCTAGGCGCTGATCTCTACCGCCGCGTCCGCGGGGGCGCGATGGGTTGCCACCGGGACCACGGCGATCGCATCGGTTGGACAGCAGCTCGCCACCGACCCGTCGGCCGGCGAAAACTCATGCTCCCGCACCAGCGCATAGGCCTTCCGCTGGGCGTCGATCGCCATCAGGGCGGGCGAGCGGGCCACGCACAGCGCGCAGCCGGTGCACCGGTCGCGATCCACCACGATCTCCACGGTGGTGCGCGGGAAGATCCCGCCGGGCGCCGCCAGCATGGTGTCAAGATGGACGAGCGCTGCCTGCATGGTGTCGTAGCCCATCTGCAGCAGCTCCTCCACGTGCGAGAAGCTGAACCAACCGATGTGCGACACCTTGGGACGTACCAGAAGCATGGGCGGGGTGGTCCAGCGCTCCAGGGTGGACTGCTGTTGCTTGTACATCATCATGGTGGCCGCGCGCATAAAAATCGACGCGAATCCCTGCGCGGCGATGCCGGTGGCCAGGGGCACATCCGCGATGCCAACGTCCACCGCGATCAGCGCGTCCATGCCCATCGACGCAATGGTCACCGGCAGGTTGTCGGTGGTCCCCCCGTCAATGCACACCCGATTGCCCACCACCCCCGGGGGGAAGAAGCCCGGCAGGGCGCACGACGCGTACACGGCGTCCCGAACCCGCACATCGGAGAACCCCGGACGGCCAAACACCATCGGGATGCCACGCTCGATGTCTACGGCGGTGACTAACAGCGGCGTATCAAAATCATCAAAGGTCCCCTCCGCCACGAGCTCCTCGCACAAGCTGCGCAGTGGTGATTCCAGATAGATCGATCGCGAGAGCATGCGGTCCATCAGCATGCCCACGTGATTAATGCGGAAGAGGTCGCGACGGCGCACGCGGAGCGCCCGATCGGTGAGTTCCTCAACCGTGCGGCCACTGGCGGCGGCCGCCGCAATCACGGCGCCGATACTGGAGCCCGCATACAGGCGCGGGGTGATCCCCGCCTCGCGGAGGGCCCTGAGCGCACCGACATGGGCCATCCCCTTCAGGGCGCCACCGCCAAACACGACGCCGATGCGGGGGCGAATACGGGGGCCACCATTCATGCTACGCTCGGGCGCACGGTAGATTCTCCAAGATGCGAGTGCTGCTGGTTGAAGATGATGCGTCGCTTCGCGAGAGCGCCGCGGCGTTCCTCCGGGCGTCGGGATTCGCCGTGGATGTGGCGGCTACAGGGAAGATGGCCCGTGAACTCGCGGCCGTCAGCCCCTACGACGCCGTTGTGCTCGATATCCGGTTGCCCGACGATGACGGTTTCGCCCTCTGTCGGGTGATTCGCGCCAAAGTCCCGGCCCCGCGCGTGCTCATGGCCACCGCCCGCGATGCGGTGCAGGATCGCATTGCGGGGCTGGATCTGGGCGCTGACGACTATTTGGTGAAGCCGTATGCGTTGGGCGAACTCGTGGCCAGAGTGCGCGCCCTGCTGCGCCGCCCCGATCATGCCGCGCCCACGCTGCTGCAGGTTGGCGACCTCGTGCTCGACCCGGCCACCCGCGAGGGACGACGGGGACCGCGCGCCATTCTCCTCACCACGAAGGAGTTTGCGGTGCTTGAGGTGCTCATGCGCGGCAGCGGCCGCGTCCTCACCCGCGAGTACATCGGTGAGCATGCCTGGGATGATAACTTCGATCCGATGAGCAACGTGATTGACGTCTACATCGCGCGTTTGCGAAAAAAGATTGACGGCCCCGACGATATGCCGCTGCTCACCACGGTCCGTGGCGCCGGCTATCGCCTTGCCACACCGAAGGGCTGAAAGTGCCCGGTGAGGCGCGGCCGGTACGGCCCTCGGGTAGCGAACCGTTCCGCCCGCGCATTCGCGTGCGCTTCACGGCCTTATATGCCGCCACCCTGCTCGTGGTGCTGCTTGGGGCGGCCGGCACGTTGCGCTACGCGCTGCACGCCACCTTGCAGCGCGAATTCGACAAATCGGTGGTCGCGTCGGCGGGGCTGGTGCAGCAGTTCTTTCGTGCCGAGATCGCGGAGTATCTCACGGTGGAGGCCACGCTGGTGCACATCGCCGGGGAGTTGGTCTTTGAAGATCGTGCGCTGCGCATCCGCAAGCCTGACGGTTCGCTGTTTAAAATCGTTGGGGCTCCCGTACGCCGCGCGAGCCGCCCACTGTCGGGGCCGCTGCGCACGGTGCGCTTTGCGCTCGATCCGGAGCTCGCCCCCGGGTGGGATATCGAGGTCAACGCCAGCGCGGCGAATGTGGTGGCCTTGCAGGCGCGCCTTGACCGCTGGTTCGGGATCGGTATTCCACTCCTGGTGCTCTGTGCCGCCGTTGCCGGATGGTGGCTCACCGGGCGGACCTTGCGTCCGGTGGCGCGCATGGCCGACGCAGCGGCGCGCATTGGGCCGGCGAGTGGCGCCCGTTTACCCATCGATGATCCTTCCGATGAACTCGGGCGACTGGGGGTGCGCTTTAACGCATTGCTCGACCGGCTCGATGGCGCACTGGCGCAGCAACGGGAGTTTCTGGCTGATGCGGCGCATGAACTTCGCACCCCGATCGCGCGTCTCCGGGCACGCGTGGAACTGGCGCTGCTGATGCCGGTACCGCGCCAGGAGAGCACGGTGTTGGCGTCCATTGATCAGGAGCTGCGCGACGTATCGCAGCATGTTGATGAACTGTTGCAGTTGGCGCGCGCCGATGCCGCTGGTGACGATGTGCCGTTGCGGTTAACGGCGCTCTTCCTCGATGACATCGTGGCCGACGAAGTGCCCCGGTGGCAGCCCGAGGCACAGCGGTGCGGCGTCACGCTGGACTACAGCGCACTCGAGGAGTCCCCGGTGTCTGGTGATGCCACACTGCTCCCACGCCTGGTCAGTATTTTGGTGGATAATGCCGTGCGCTACAGCAACCCCGGTGGGACGGTGCGCGTCCGCGTGCGCTCAGACCACGATCAGGCGGTATTACTGGAGGTTGAGGATGACGGGATCGGCATCCCCGTGTCGGAGCGTGCGCGTGTCTTCGACCGCTTTTATCGTGGCGATGCGGCTCGCCTCAAGCGTCCCGATGGCAGCGGGCTCGGGCTGGCAATCGCCGCCTGGATTGTGCGTCAGCATCACGGCACGCTGGCGGTGACCGGTGGCGCCACGGGTGGCACATGCATGCAGC
The DNA here is from genome assembly GCA_947463135.1 of Gemmatimonadota bacterium. Taxonomy (GTDB): domain Bacteria; phylum Gemmatimonadota; class Gemmatimonadetes; order Gemmatimonadales; family Gemmatimonadaceae; genus Gemmatimonas. Next base: position 5,309 of record CANHTA010000107.1, on the reverse strand, counting down.
TTCGCCTGCCACGAGCGCTCCGATAAGCGCCCAACGGCCGCTCAGCACATGAATTGGCCGGCCTGGGCGAAGGGCGGGAATGGCGAAGCGGGCTGTGTGGCGCGATGCCACGCGGCGCGAAGCGAGCGAAGGCACTGCGAGGCGCCAATGAAGTCGCGCTGATCGACGGACTCCTCACACCAGGCGTACAGCGCGTCGAAGCTTTTCGACGCGGGGGAGTCCAGCTCCAACGTACCGCGCAGGAGGCTCAGGGCGTATCGCGCCCCGTCCCGGTCGAAGGACTCGCACGCATCAATGGCGCGGTCGTAGGCACGGACGAGGCACGCCAGCGAGGCGGCCGCCTGCTGGTCACTGTCAAACGCTGATGATGCCGATTGGGACGACGAAACGGGCATTTTCTGTGAAGTGCAAAGGACATTCGCAGCGCTCGGGATGACGCTGCCCTGTCTCTTTCATCGGCTCCGCCGTATCGCAACTTGAGGATGAGCATGGCGGGCCCGACTGAGGCCCGCTGGGACGCCACGCCGCCGGACCGCTCCCCGTTCACTCCCCGTTCATCTTGCGGGGCTAGTGTGTACACATGAACGGACTCCCCCCACGGGCGACGCGGCCGCGCATGGCGCTCTCGGCCCTCGCCGCCACCCTCACGTTCGCCTTCGTCCCGGCTGGATTGGTGCGCGCGCAAGCGGCCCCGCTCGATCTGACCGGCGCGTTACAGGCCGCGAGGCAGCACGGGCCTCTCCGGAAGCTCGCCGACGCCCGCGAAGTGGCGAATGTCGGGCGTGTCGCGGAAGCAGGCCAATGGCCCAATCCCACCATTGAGTGGCGGCGCGAAAATTTGGGCAGTTCGCTGCAGCCGGACATTTTTACCACCGCCTACATCCCGCTCGATCTGACAGGCCGCCGGCTGGCACTCAAACGCGCCACCGGCGCGGGGCGCCAACGGGTACAGGCCGACGCGCGGGCCGAGCGGCGCGAAGCGGAGCTGGAGGTGGCGCGGGCCTGGTTGCAGGCGGCCACCTCCGACGGCGCCCTCGCTGTGGCCAGCCGACAAGTGGAGGCGCTTGGCGAGATTGCCGGCATCGATGCCACCCGTCTGCGCGAAGGGTTGGTGTCGGAGGCCGTGGGGCTGCGCACCCAGCTCGAGGCGGATCGCGCCCGTGTGCTGTTGGTCACCATCACCGCCGAGGCCGCACGCGCGCGCGTTCGCTTGGCGCGACTGATCGGTCTCGCGCCCGATGCCCTGCCCACCATGGCACCCTTGGCCGCCCCCGCCATGCCCGCTGCGCCGGATAGCAGTGCGGTGGTCGCCATTGCCTTGCGCTCAAGCCCCGAGCTGCAGGCCCGGGAATCGGCGCTGTTGGAAGCGCAGCGGCGCTATACGGCCGAACAACGTGGTCGGATTGGTGACATGCAGCTGCAAGGGGGCACCAAACAAACCAGTGGGTTCATGACGGGGCAAATTGGCCTCGCGCTCCCTTTACCGCTGTTCAATCGCAATGAGGCCGCACGGCAGCGGGCCCGCGGCGACTACGCCGAGGCCGTGGCGTTGCGCGACGACACGCGGCATCAGATTGCGGGGAGCGTGGCCGCCGCGTGGCGCGCCTATGTGGCCACGCGCGGTGCGGCGCAGGCGGCGTCCACCTTTGACGCCCGCGGACAGGAAGTGGCCCGTATCGCGCGGGTGGCCTATCGCGAAGGACACGCCACGCTCACGGAGCTCCTCGATGCCGAGCGGGCTGCCACGGACGCGATGAATACCCACCTGCGCTGGGCCGCCGATGCCTGGCTGGCCCGTCTGGAGTTCGAGCGCGCCTTGGGCGCACGGCTCGATGCCGCCAGTCCTCTTGAGTTGCCCATGCTCTCCACCCTGCTCACCACCGGATCCTGATCATGCGCGTCGTTCTGCCGTTTTCATGCGTGCGTCGTGCTGGCGCCATTGGCGTGCTCCTTGGCAGTGGGCTCGTTACCGCCTGCAGCGGTCCGTCCGATGGGACCGAGGCGGCTGCCGGGTCGGTCGTACCCGTTGCCGATACCGCCACGTTGTCGGCGCAAGCCGTCGCCATTGGCGGCTTCACCTATGACACGGCGCGGCTGGTGCCCTGGCAGTCGAGCGTGACGGTGCCGGGACGTCTGATGCTCGATCCCCGCGCGCTCGAGACGATCGGGTCGATTACGGAGGGCCGGATTACCCATGTGCTGGTGCGGGTCGGCGATCGGGTGCAGGCCGGGCAGGTGCTGGTCATGATTCACAGCCATGAGATCATGGACGCGCGCGGGGCGTTCGCCACGGCCACGGCCAAGCTGGCGGCGGCTGTGGCGGAACGGGATCTGGCCATCAGTGCGTCTAATCGTGCGGTGCGGCTCCTTGAGGCCAAGGCCATGTCGCGTGCCGAGGTGGAGCGCGCCGACGTGGCAAAGCGCGTCGGGGAGGCGGCCTATGCTGCGGCGCTGGCGGAGCGCGATCGCGTGGCAGCGTTGATCGAGCATTTGGTGGGCACGGGCCCGGTACCGGCATTTGCCGACGAACATGATGTGCTGATACGGACCCCCATTGCCGGGGTGGTCACCGCGCGTGACGCACAACCGGGCACCGTGGTCTTGCCGGGCACGCCCTTGGTGTCCGTTGGGAACCCCGACCAACTGCAACTGCTCATGCATCTCAGCGCAGACGCGGTGGCAGGGGTGCAGGTGGGGGCAACGGTTCGCTTTGCGCTCACGGAGCAACCCGCCACCACCATGTCGGCCACGGTTACCCGGGTCGCGCCCACGGTTGACACGCTCACACGTACCGTGGCGGTGGTCGCCACCCCCACGGGGACGGTCCGGAGCGGGCGTGCGGAGTCGTTTGTCCAAGCGGAGATTGCTGGCCGCGGTGGGGCGCCCGCGCTGGTGGTGCCGTCCTCGGCCGTTCAGGCGCTTGAGGGGGATACCGTGGTCATCGTCGCCACCCAGCGGGGGGAAGGGCTGTTTATCGAAGCGGTACCGGTTCGCACGGGGCGCCGGGCCGGCGATCGCACGGAAATTCTGGCGGGCGTCTCACCGGGGCGTCGTGTCATTGTTGGTCGCGCGGCGATTGCCAAGGCGGAGTTAATCAAGCGTCGCTCCCCCGACGGAGAGTAGGCGCGTGAAATCCCTGATTCACTTTGCGCTGCGCCGTCGCGGCGTGGTGGTCGGCGTCACGCTGGCCCTCATGGCAGCGGGGTTGTACGCGCTGCAGCACATCGCCTTCGACGCCTTCCCCGATCTCACCGGCACGCGCGTTGAAGTGATCACCGTGGCGCCAGGGATGGCGCCTGAGGACGTGGAGCGGTTGGTCACGTACCCGATTGAGTCGTCACTGATGGGTGTGCCCGATGCCGAAGGGGTGCGATCAGTGTCCAAGTTTGGGCTGTCGCTGATCACCGTCCCGTTCCCCGATGACGTGGATGTGTACTTCGCGCGCCAACTGGTGCAGCAACGGCTGAACGACGCCAAGGGAGCGCTGCCGGCGGGGGTGGAATCGGCGCTCGGGCCTGTCTCCACGCCAATGGGGGAACTGTATCAATACGTCCTCACCAGCGACTCGCTCTCCCTCACCGAACTCAAAACGCTGCACGACTACACCGTGCGGCCGCGCCTGCGCACCATCCCGGGTGTCTCCGAGGTGAACTCGTGGGGTGGGCTCACCGAGCGGGTGGAAGTCGTTGTTGATCCCATCAAGCTGGCGGCGCGTCGCCTCACCATTGCCGATGTTCACACCGCGCTGGCCCGTAACACGCTCGCCTTTGGAGGGAGCTATCTCGAGCAAGCCGGTGAGCGGTACACCTTGCGGGGGCTTGGGCGGGTGGAGAGCGCCGATGACGTGTTGCGCATTCAGGTGGGCGTGTATCTTCGCGCGCCCGTTCATGTGCGCGACATCGGTACCGTGGTTCTGGGGGCGCTTCCCCGTAACGGAGCCGTCACCTACAACGGGAAGGAAGAAGTTGTCAGTGGCATGGTGCTCAAGCTCAAAGGTGCCGATTCGCGCGAGGTGATTGCGCTCGTCCGCGCGCGTATGGCGGAGATTCAGCAGGCACTGCCGGCGAGCGTCACCATTACGCCGTTCTACGATCAGACCGATCTCGTAGCGCGTACCACGAACACCATCATCAAAAACCTGGTGGAAGGCGGGCTGCTCGTGATCGCGGTGCTGTTTCTGTTTCTGCGTAACGTGCGGGCCGCGCTCATTGTCGCCTCAGTGATTCCGATTTCCATGCTCATCGCCTTCATCGGTATGGGGATCTTCGGGTACTCGGCGAATCTGATGAGTCTCGGCGCCCTCGATTTCGGGCTGATCGTTGATGCCTCTATCGTGATGATTGAGAGCTTCATGCGCCGCATTGAAGCGCAACACAACAGCACGGGCGAGGCAATCACCGACACCAGCCGCCGTGGACTATTTGAACGGGCCGCCGTTGAGGTGGGTCGCCCGATTCTCTTCGGCATTGCCATCATTGTTGCCGTATACATCCCGATTTTTACGCTCGATGGGATGGAAGGCCGCATGTTCAAGCCCATGGCGTTCACCGTGGTGTGCGCGGTGCTCGGGTCCCTGCTCCTGGCGCTCACCTACGTGCCGGCCGTGTCGTCATTCGCGCTCCGGAACGTCAAGGCCACGCCGGCACCGTGGCTCACCACTCTCACGGCACGCTATCGGCGCGTGCTCGCGGGGGTGATGGCACGGCCGCAGCCACTGCTTGTGATTGCGGTGGTGCTGGTGGTGGTGGCTGTCGGGTCGTTGTCGAAAATCGGAACGGAATTCATGCCCAAGCTTGACGAGGGCTCCATCCTGATCACCACACGCCGTTTACCCAGTGTGGCTCTGGACGACGCCACCCGGCTGTCGCTGGCGGCCGAGCGCATTGTGAAGCAGTTCCCCGAGGTTGTAACCGTGGTCACCAAGGAGGGGCGCCCCGACCTCGCCACCGAAGCCATGGGACTTTTCGAGGGTGACATGTATGTCATTCTCACGCCGCGCAGCGAGTGGACCACCGCGCAGGACACGGAGGGACTGGTAGCGGCCTTCGACTCGGCACTTCGCGTGGTGCCCGGCTTGTGGGTGTCGTTTACACAGCCTCTGGCTATGCGGCTAGATGAAGCCGAAAGCGGCATCAAAACCGACCTCGGCATCAAAGTGGTTGGCCCCGACCTCGACCAGAATGCGTCCCTCGCCGAACGTATCCGGCGAGTTGTGGCCTCGGTTTCGGGGAGCGCCGATGTAGCCGTCGAGATTGCCGATGGCAGCGGCCAGGTGCGCATGGAAATCAAGCGCGAGGCGCTTGCGCAGT
>CANHTA010000106.1 GCA_947463135.1 Gemmatimonadota bacterium | reverse complement strand
TCGATGGCCGCCATCATCACCTGGAAGGCGCGCTCCCCGTCGGCCAGCAGCGTCACTGGCGGACACGAATGCAGCGGTCCTCCGTCAATGAGTTGCACCAGATCGCGGAAGGCGGGATCACGCACGCCTTCATGGAGACGGCGTGCCGCGCCCCATGCATGATAGGCGCGGAGCTCGCGCGGTGGCGTGGCGGTCACCATCACGGTGGTGGGTGCGTCACGGCACGCAACGGTTACCGCGAGTCATGCCAGCTGATCCAGAAGACGGTGCAACAGCTGCTGGAGCTGCACACGCACCCGTTCCGGCCCCACAATCACCGCATCTGGTCCGTACTGCAACACATGACGCACCGCCCAGGCTTCATCCGCCAGTGGATACTCCACCACCAACGATCCGTCGGGTTGGCGTACGCCGCTTTCGCGTTCCGCAATCCACGGAGCGACGGTGGCACTGTAGCGCACCACGAGCCACTCCGGCGGCGGTGCCTCCTGGACAAACACATGCCCCTGCCGGAGTACCGACTCCACCGTGAAATCAGCCGGGCGCGTGAAGCGTTCTTCAACCGGAGATGCTGCCGCTACACGATCGAGCCGGAACACACGAAGCGTCAGCGCCTGCTCACAGTGCGCCACGAGATAGATATTGGCGTTGGCGCGCACCAGCGCGTACGGATGCACGCGTCGGACCGATGCATCATCGGCATCCGCTCGCTGATACGTGAGCTCCACCACCTGTGCGGTTTCCACGGCGTATTGCAGCACCGCCAGCGCATGCAGCTCCCCATCACGAGCGGGTTCCACGGCGAGATCGGTGGGCGTGGCGCGGTACGGCACGGCACCGCCCTGTCGGCGGTCGAGCACGGTATCAACGGGGCGTACGGCGCTGTCATGCAAGCGGATGCGCACGCTATTCACCAGATGACGCTCATCAGCCGGCAATTCCTGCTGCAGCATGCCGAGGCCAAGTTCAAGCGCGGCCACTTCAGGACGCGTGAGGCGCATAGGGCGCTTAAAGTGCGCCGACCGCATCGAGACACTCGACTCCCCGACGAACAGCTGAATGGCGTCCACGAACCCGGCGGGCGCGTCATCCCGATCGAGGCAGGCGAAGTCATTGGAGAGTGTGGCCGCATCGGTGCCCACGCGCTGCGCGAGTGCCTCAAGTGACAACCGCGGTTCGTCGGCCATCAGCGGGAACGCCAACAGCAACCGCTGCAACCGTGCATCAGCCGTCGTCATGCTTCCTCCACCATCGCCGCGCTGCTGTGAGCCACCAACGTCTCCTGCACCAGCGTACGCCAGCGCGAGCGCCATTCGGGTGGTGATGTGATGGTGGCCTCTCCGCCAAAGGTGAGCAGCCAGCGCATAAAGGGATCGCCACGGCGAACGCGAAACCGTCGCTCGGTGGCCACGTCACCGTTGGCTTCCCCAAGCTTCATCCCATGGAGCACCTGGCCGGAGTCGCCATGAAACTGCACCACCACCACGGCAGCGTCTTCATCACCAAGCTCCCACGCCTGCCGTGAAGAAGCGTGCGCTTCCAGATCAAAATGTGCAGGGATCTGGTAGTCGGCCGTTTTTCCACTGGCGCTCTTGAGCGTGGTCATCCGGCTCACGCGAAACTGTCGTAGCGCGTCTTGTGCCGGATCGTAGGCCACGAGGTACCAATGACCGGTGAGAAATACCAGGCCATACGGCTCCACCACGCGTGTGCTGGCGTCGCTTTTGCCCATGCCGGCATAGGTGAACGTCACGCGCTTCCGCGACATCAGGGCACTCCGCAGCAGGTCGAACAGCCCCGCCTGCACCTTCACCGCCGCCACCAGCGGTTCAGCCACCGGGAGTAATCCTACATCGTTCTCCAGTTTACGAATGGCACTGATGGCATCGGCCTCAAGCGTCTCATTGCCGAGCGCACGTACCCGTGCCGCCGCGCGGCGCAACATGAGGCATTCATCGGGAGTGATCGCCAACACCGGGAGCATCTGATAGCCAATGCCTTGCGGACGTGGGATGGTCCGCAGTTCAAGCGCCGAGACCATCTGCGTTTCGCAGAGCGCCAGGAAGGGCAGGTAAAAGGCCTCGTGCCGGAGTCGATAGCGGGACTCCGTCCCATCGGCATCCTGCACGGTTTCAATGGCGACGCCAAACGCACGCAGCTCATCCTTATCACGCTCAAACGATCGCGCGATGCTTTTCTCGTCCACCGCGCCGGCCTTGTATCCCGGCACGTCGTGCCGGAATTCGGCAAAGGCCACAGGGGTGCGTCGCCGCAGCAACGCGGCCAGCAAATCAAGCCATCGAGTGAGTTTGTCCGCGGATGCCATAGTCCAAGTCTACTTCGCGCCCCTGACAACGCGAGTCAGGGCGAGCCAATAAGAATGGGTACCACGAGCTGACAGAACGCGGCCCCAACTATGGTCATCGCAAATCCCCACAGCAGCAACTGGCGGAAGAGCGGTTTGGTGTCATGGCCCGCGGGCACGGCCGCAATACACAGCGCGCCAATAGTCGAGAGCGGCGACACATCCACCAGCGCCGCGCCCACGTTGATGCTGATGGCGATCTGTAGGGCATCACCGCCCCCAAGCTTCGCCACCAACCCGGGAACGGCCGGAAGAAAGGCCGGATACACAACGCCCGACGTGGAACTATAGGTGGAGAGCAGTCCAGTGATGCCGGCGATGACACCGTTGACACTCGCCGGCGTGGCCATGGTAGAGAGCGCGGTGGTGAATAGATCCATGCCGCCGGTTTTCTCAAGCACCCCAACCAGCACGCTCACACCGCACACCATCACGAGCACCGGCCAGGGGACCTGCCTGAGCATGGCTGTATCCTCTCCGGCGCCACACACCACCAACACCGCCGCCGCCGCGAACGCCGCGAGCCCGGGATTGAACTTCAACACCAGCACGGAGCCAACCCAGAGCAGCCCCACCAACAGGGTCAGGGTATGGGCGCGCGACAACGGCGTCTGCTCGTCGTCCATCGGTACGCGACCCTGCCGGAGCATGGCCGGTCCACCGAACAGGGCCCACGCCGCGATCGCGACCAGCGCGTGCGCAGCGAAGTTCATCAGCAACACCTCGGTGGCATGACCGCCAAGCCCCGCCTGCTCCATGAGGGTGTGTACCAACGCCCCGATGGCACTGATTGGCGACAGGTTGCCGGCGTTCGCACCATTCCCCACCATCAGCGCCATGAGCAGCATCGGTGCCTTGGCGCGATGTGCCAGACCCATGGCCAGTGGCGCCAGCAACGCCGTGGTGGCAATAGCACCCGGCCCGCTGGTGGAGATCAGACATGCCAGCACGAACACAAACGGGGGCAGTAGCGCAGCGCGCCCGCGCAACAACCGCACCCCACGCTGCGTTACGGCGTGCATCGTCCCGTTGGCCTGCGCAATCCCGAACAACAGGGTGACGCCAAGCAGCGTCAAAAAGAGCGACGAAGGAAAGGTGGCCATCACCTGCTCCACTTTCCAATCGGCGGCGAACAGCGCAATCGGCCACGCCAGTGCCACGGCCAGCACGCCCACATTCACGCGCGACGTGAGGCTTACGGCCACCACCAGCAGCAGCGCAAACAGCGACAGCAGCGCCGGACTCACGACGTGGTCCACGGCGGCAACAGATGACGCTGCACTTTCCCCAGCGCCGTGCGTGGCAGCGCATGTACCGGCACGAACGCCCGCGGCACCTTAAACGACGCAAGCTGCGTACGCATGTGGCTCGTGAGCCCCTCGAGGTCAACATCAGCAGTACACACCACATACGCCACCGGAACTTCGCCGCGCACCGCGTCCGGCACACCAACCACCGCCGCTTCCTGCACCCCCGGCCATTCGGTGAGCAGCTCTTCGATCTCGCGCGGATAGATGTTGAATCCACCCGAGATAATCAGATCGCTCCGACGTCCCTCCAGCGTGATATAGCCGTCGGCGGCGCGCACGCCGATATCACCGGTGCGAAACCATCCGTCGTGAAACGCCGCCGCCGTGGCCTCCGCGCGGCGCCAGTAGCCGCGACAAACATTCGGGCCACGCACCCACAGCTCACCACTCGTTCCCGCCGGCACATCCTCACCCGCGTCATTCACCACGCGCACCGCGGTAAGCGGCAGCGGCAAGCCGATCGTCCCGGCCCGACGTTCGCCGTAGTATGGATTACTGACGTTCATGAGCGTCTCCGTCATGCCGTAGCGCTCAAGAATGACATGTCCATATTGCGAGCGGAACGACTCAAGCACCGATGCGGGCAACGGCGCGGAGCCGGACACAAACAGGCGGGCCCGCGCGCCTATTGCCGCCGCCCGTGCACCGGTCACCTCCAACAAGCGCACGAACATGGTTGGCACACCGAAGAACACGGTGGGCTGATACGTCTCAAACCACTCCGCTGCCTGCGCATGGTCAAAGCGCTCGGTGAGTCGCATGTGACAGCCGCTCAACAACCACACATGGAGGCCGTTACCAAGGCCATGCACGTGGAATAACGGCAAAACGGCGAGATACCGATCGTGGCTCGTAAACTCCCAGGCGCTGGTGAGCACGAGGGCATTCGCGGCAAAGTTGCCATGCGTGAGCACCGCGCCCTTCGAGGCCCCTGTTGTCCCCGAGGTATACACCAGCGCCGCCGGCGTATCGGCAGCGCACCGCACCTCGGGACGCAGCTCCGAACGCAGCGCAGCATCGGCCACGAGTGACTCGAGGCTCCACGACACGATACCCGCCGGAAGATCCCCTTGCTGCGCCGCAGTGGTGACCACCGCCACCGGCTCCGCATCGGCCACGATATGCGTCATCTCGCGCTCGCGGTACAACACGTTCACCGGCACCACGATCAGGCCAAGCTTCAGGCAGGCGAGCCACAGGTCGATGATTTCCACCCGGTTGGTAAGGAAAAACGCCAACCGGTCTCCAGCCACCATCCCACGCGCCGACAGGGCATGCGCCATCCGGTTACTGCGCCGCTCAAGATCACCAAAGGTGAAGGTGGTCAGCTCACCGGTGGCGGCAACACACTCGATGGCGGGTGCCAGTGCCCGGCCCAACAGCGATCGATCATACAGCGGCAGGAGTGACATGGGCGGAAGCTATGCGCCCACCTGATGCGGTCAAGCAGGACGCCGTCGCACAGCGCCGTGTGGTAACCGGACCCCGTGATGACGCGAACACGCGTAGCCCCCGATTACCGCAGGCCAAGTTTCTTGACGATCGCGCGGACTCCGCGCAATGTCAGTCCGTCTTCCTCGAAAATGATGGCGCCGATCAACACCGGGGCTGCCGCTTCCGCCAACCGATCATTCCGGAACGCTTGAATAATTGGTCCGGCAGCCATCGCGTCGCGCAATTGTGCGTGCGACCATTCGGGTGCCCCCGTGGGCTGCTGGTCGGCGCCGGTGGACAAAATGGTGGTCAGTGCCGACGCCGGAGCCCCGCGGTACCGGCACGGGGGCTGGGCACCGCCAACCGTGCGTTCGAACAGCGCTTGCCATGCCATGGGACGAGCGCCCTGGTGCCGAACGCCGGTGGCAAACACCACCCGAGGTGACGTAGCGAGCATGTGCATGCGCTGGACGGCGTCCTGTAAATCGTCGAGAATCCGTGTCTCGCGGTCGGGGGCCATTTCGTGTGCTGAATTGCCAGATGTATCGGTCATCCCCCAATCTTCCTGTTCGCCTGCGGCGCAGCCACCCCAATCGACCCCGTGTTCACTCTTTTTTTCGTCGTCTTTCTCGACCTGATCGGCTTCGGGATGATCATTCCCGTCTTTCCGTTTTACGCCGAACAGATCGGCATTGCCCCGGCGTCGGTCATCTTCTTCCTCGGGCTCTATTCCCTGGGTCAGCTGGTGGGTGCTCCGCTCTGGGGGAGTCTCTCCGATCGCATCGGCCGGCGGCCGGTGCTCCTGATCACGTTACTCGCGAACGCGGTGGCCACGGCCATGCTGGCCGTCAGTACAACTGGTGCCATGCTCGCCATCTCACGCATCGTGGCCGGACTCGCGGCAGGCAACATTTCGGCGGCCTACGCCTACACCACCGACATTACCACCGACGCCACACGCCCCAAAGCGCTCGGCCTCCTCGGCTCCGCGTTCGGCATGGGGTTCATTCTCGGTCCAGCCATCGGCGGCATGTTAGCCGGCGCGCACCCCGAGGATAGCACGGGCTTCGCGCGCGTAGCATACGGCGCCGCGGTGCTGTCGCTGGTGGCGTTTGTTCTCACGCTCATCAAGCTGCCCGAGTCGCTGCCGCCGGAGAAGCGCCACTCGCCCGCCACGGTTCGCACCGGCATGGGCACCTACTTCGTACGACCGGTGCTCCGGGATTTGCTCCTCTCCACCATTATCGTGGTGGCCGCCGTTGCCCTGTTGCAAAGCACGATTGCGTTGTTCACCGCAGATCGGCTACGCGTGGGCCCACGCACCCTCGGATGGATTTACGGCTTCGTCGGCGTCGTCTCGGTCGTGGTCCAGGCCGGTGTCATTGGTCCGCTCACCATACGCTTCGGAGCGCAATCCCTCACGCGGGCCGGCGCGCTCCTGGTAGCCGTGGGGATGGCCGCGATACCCTTTGCCCATACCATGGGCGGGTTGCTCGTCGCCCTCGGCCTGTTCGGGGTGGGCTCCGCTCTCTTCAGCCCCAGCATGAGCGGGCTCGTTGCCACCGCCGCCGAACCGCACGAACGCGGCAGCGTACTCGGCGCCTATCAAGGCGCCGCATCGCTGGGACGCGTCATCGGCCCCTTCGCCGCCAGCGGCGTCGCCAGCGCCAGCTCCCTCTCCATGCCATTCCTCGTCGGCGCCGTCGTCTCACTCGGCGGCGCCCTCTTGATCCACCGGCGCCCGAAAAACGACCCGTCTGCGTAGCGCGAACCGGATACCACCGGACGATCAGCGGACATTCGTGTCAATCCGCGGTAGAGCCGTTTCGTTTGAATTCACCAAACAGCCTCACCGCTAATTCGCGCGAATACTCGCGGATGACCAGCACATTCTTTAGTGGCATGGTCGAGTACGACGAGGCGTCCCGCCGCGCCGAACGATCAGCGGACATTCGTGTCAATCCGCGGTAGAGCCGTTCCGTTCAAGAGTTCACCAAACAGCTTTACCACGGATTCGCGCGAATGCTCGCGGATGACCAGCACATACTCTGTTGGTATGGTCGTGTACGACGATTCGTCACGCCGCACCGGACGATCCGCGGACATTCGCGTCAATCCGCGGTAGAGCTGTTTCGTTCAAGAGTTGACCAAACAGCTTTACCGCTAATTCGCGCGAATGCTCGCGGATGAACAGCACTTACTTTGGTGGGATGGTCGTGTACGACGAGTCGTCGCGCCGCGCCAGGCGATCCGCGGACATTCGTGTCAATCCGCGGTAAAGCCGTTTCGTTTGAATTCACCAAACCGCCTCACCGCCGATTCGCACAAATGCTCGCGGATGACCAGCAACTACATTGGGCGCTTCGTTGAATCGGGTAGGTGATGTTCGCGCATGATAATCGCGCAACAGGGTTAGCAGAGTGCCCGCGAGGATGTTCAGTCGCCGGTATACCTCGAGCCACGACCCTATTAGCGGCCGAACGGCTGTTCCAAGCTTGGCGATTGCGGCGTAAACAGTTCGGCCCCGTTCTCCGTGATGACCATGTCATCCTCCAGGCGGATGCCGAACTCACCCGGGATGTAAATACCGGGTTCGTCAGAGAACACCATGCCGGGGCGCAGCGGGAGCGTGTTGCCACGCACCAGGTACGGCCACTCGTGGCCGTCCATACCCATCCCGTGTCCCACGCGGTGGCTGAAGAACTTATAGTCGGGTCCGAAGCCCGCCTCAACGATCACCTTGCGTGCCGCCGCGTCCACCGCCTCGCACGGGACCCCCGGTTTCGCTGCCGCCAGCGCGGCACTCTGCGCGCGATGTTCAATCTCGAACACATCCTTCATGCGCTGCGTCGCCTTGCCCAGCACAAACGTGCGCGAAATGTCCGACGAATAGCCCTCCACCTTACAGCCGCCATCAATCAACAAAATGCTGCCCTCGCGCACCACCTGCGGCGTCGCGCTGCCATGCGGTAGAGCAGAGTACTTCCCCACCTGCACTCCCGCCGAGCCGGAGTAGCCGAGCTGTTGATGCGCCAGCTGCACCAACTGCTCGAAGTCGTCCTGCGTCATCCCTTCCTTGAGCGACCGGTACGCCGCCTCGTACGCCAGCAGCGTGACGGCGCTGGCATGACGCATCAACGCCAGCTCATGCGCGTCCTTCACCATGCGGCACCCCGCCGTAATCGGCGTCCCGCTCACCACCGTAACCCCCGGCACATGCGCCGCTCCATCGGCGAACATAAAGCGCACCGTTTCTTCCGCCGCGATCGTGGCCGTGGACAAGCCGCGTGACGCCAACGCCGAACGGAGCAAATCATACGGATTCTCATGCTCCTCCCACGCCAGCACCTCCGCCTCACGTCCAAGCGGCCCCAGATGCGCCTGCTCCATGGCGCGCTCCTCTTCAAACTTCGGCGTGATCAAAAACGCCGCGCCACGCACCGGAATCACGGCCGCCAACAACCGCTCACTTAAGCCCCACTGGATGCCCGTGAAGTACTCCATGCTGGTGCCGCCCGTGAGCATCAGGGCATCGATGCGCTGGTCGCGCATCAGCCCCTTGGCCTTCTCCAATCGCCCTTGCCGCTCAGCCACCGAAATCGGCACCACCCCATCGCGCATCGGACGAAGCGCGCGGATCGCGGGGGGGAGCGACGAAGGGGGCTGCGTCGTGGCGGCCAGCGCCGTGTCCGGGGAAGCCACCAGCGCGCCCGCCAGCAACGTGGATGACGTACCGAGAAAGTCGCGACGGGTGGACATGCTCTGCTCCGGAAAGAGGGAAAGGTCGGGCCGCTCTCCCCTAGATAGCGCGAAACGGCGGAGTCGTCGAGTGTGGGGTGAACAATGGCCGACGCCACATCGCAAACGTCGTCCCCTCCACCAGGCACAACGGCACCGTGGTGGCCAGCGCGTTGAGCGCCGCAAACACCCCCGGCGCATGCCCATGGCCGGCGTAATCGTGCCAGAGCACCAACCCCCCTGGCTTCACCATCCGCATCGCCTTGGCCGAATCGCTCTCCACATACGAGCGCGCATGCGAACCGTCCACAAACACCAGATCGGCCCAGTCCAGATACGGCGTCTCGTCAAACTGTTTGCTGTCGCCGTACAGCTGCGTCACCCGATCAGCCGCCGGGGTGCCGGAATACAGAAACGACTCGAACGCGGACTCACTGAGCGCAAAGCGCGTATCTTCCTGCGTATCAAGCGGCCCTTTGACGTATTGATGTTGCTGTGATGGCGCTAAAGTGAGCGTAATAATGGACGCGTGCTCGGAGGCGTTCCGGCTCCACAAATACGCCGTCTTCCCCGTGCACGTCCCAAATTCAAACAAGCACGTCGCCTGTTTCGCGAGCACCGCTAAAATCCACGATTCCCCATCGCTCGTCCCTCCCGGCACATGCATCGGACCACGGCCGATAAACGACACCTCCGTGGACACCGTCGGGCCGAAGGGTCCGGGAAGAAACACCGGGTCCAGTTCCGCCAATCGGATGCGCCGAAGCGGCCACGGGCCAAGCAGCCCACGCTGTTTCCGGCGCGCCCGGTGCGTGAGCACGCGAATGGCCAGCACCGCACACACCGCCCCCAACAGGGCGGCCACGATCCATCCGCTCATACGAGTGGGGGTCAGGGAAGCGAAAAAAACCGGACGGACCGACCGTCGGCATGGTCCAAACAGGGCGCAATTGTGCCATCGTGCCATTACCATCGACCACGGCGGACAACACCGCTCCCCTTGCCTGCCCTACCTCCGTCGCCTGCCTCATGCCCCACACCGTCCCATTCCGTACCGCCTGGCTACCCCTCGCCTGCCCAAGCCGGCGTGATGTTCGCCGTCCCGCGCCCATCGCGCAAGCCGCCGCCATGCGGGAGTGCGCCATGCGGGAGTGCGCCATGCGGTACAGCGCCATATGGTATACCGCCATCCTGGCGCTGATCACCACGGTTGGCTGTGCCGGCGGTACCCGCCCCGCGCCGGAACCGGCCGCGGCAACCACCCCGGTGCGTGTCGTCTCTGCCGATGCGGGTGCCGGGGCGGAAAGCGCCGCCACAGGCACCGCGGCGCTGCCAGCCGGGTTCCGCGACGCCTTTGCCGACGCCGACCGCCGTGCCCGCACCATTGCCTACTGGTATCAGTGCGTGGGCACGGTTGCGCGCGCACGTGCCGACGGCACATTCGGACCGGCCGCCCAAGCGCCGCGCCTGATCTACTGTGCGCGCACCGACGATGGCGTGCCCATCGGAGGGGTCTACGACATCGATGCCACCTTTCGCACCGTGCGGCGCTTGAGCACCCTAAGACTCGACGGGGTTCGCCCGCGCTACACCGGCGTGATCGATACCGCACGCGTTGCCATCGAAGCGCAGCTCGTCAGCGCCGTGACCCGCGTAGTGACACCCGCCATGGCCAAGCTGGGCCGTCCCTTCTCCGTCGTGCCCGTTCCCTTGGCCAACGGCGCCATGGAAGCGTGGACAATCCCGCGCGCCACCAAAGCACGGCATCTCATTACGGGCGGCGACATCGCCTATGCCCGCCTCCCCAATGGCACCATCCAGCGCACCGTCGATCACACCGCCAGTTGGACGCAGCTCCCCCTTCCCGCCACCGGCGTCCTCACGGTAAAAAGCGCGGAGCGCGACGTCGCGGCCGTGACCGATCTGGTTACCGCGCGCTATCACACCGATCTCGGTCGC
>CANHTA010000105.1 GCA_947463135.1 Gemmatimonadota bacterium | reverse complement strand
TCGCCCTCAAGAACGTGGACCGGTTCATTCCCGGACACGGCTTCATTGAGGAGGCGAAGGTGTCGCGCGAAGAGCTCGTGACGTTTCGCGAAGCGCTCGTGGCCGTGATGGCGGAAGTGAAGCGACTCAAGGCCGCCGGACTCACCGTCGATCAGGCCATCGCGCAGGTGAACTGGGGCCCATACGCCAAGTGGTTCCTGGCCGAACAGCAAAGCCCCATCGCCATCCGTCGTTTGTGGACGGAGCTCGATGGGGCCTCGAAGTAACGTCGTTAGCCGTCGTCAGCGACTCATCGCGACGCGTTCCTTCCGCAGCACACGACTCACCAAGCCGGCAACGCCGCCGGCTTGCAGCGCCGGCAACGCCAACGTAGCCACCAGCACCGCCCAACCCGGCAGCGAGAAGTTGCGGCCAATCGTGGTCGCAAACTCCGTGAGTGCAACGCCGCGCTCAGCGGCGGCCAGCAGCAGCACGGCCGCGGCCATCGCCGCCGAGCTCGCGCCGGCGCGAATCGCACCACCCTGCCGGAACAGCACACCCGTGAGCGCCCCCGCCACGGCCGCGCCCCACACGCCCAGAAAGCGCTGCGCCACAAACTGCAACAACACCGCGCTGATCAGATGCATCCACATGGTCGGTGGCCCGTTCAGCGAGTGAGAGTGAGCACAGCGCGCGTATCCGACGCCGCCAAGTCTTTCGCGGTGCGCGGTGTGCGCACGCTGTCGAGTTGTCCGTTGGCCCACATGGCGTAGCGATCGAGATAGCGCGTGCTCGCGGGATTGCCGCTCTGTCCGCCCGGATACACGGCGTGAATGCGCGGCTCCTTGTCCATCTCCACCACCATGCGCCAGCTCGCGCCAAAATTGGCGCGCTTCGATCCCACCGATGGATTGAGCGTCCCGCGTCCGCCATCAATTGGCATTTCCGGGGCCGCAAATCCGGCCAGACGCAACAGGTGATTCGGCTTGGCCGGAGCTACGCGTCCCCACGTCCACGGCGTTTGCGCAGGATCACCGTACTCCGTAACCAGCGTATCGTAGGCCGTGCGCAGCGCCTTGGCGAGAATCAGGTCGCGGTCTTCGCGCACCGTGGTGGTACGGCGGTCGTCCCACCATGCGTTTGTCGAATCGGCCAGCAACTGCAGCAACCGCGATTCACTCGGCGTCACGGCGCGCGTCTCCGATTTCGCAGGAATGAATTCGTCGTACAGCAGCGCGGTGGTCTGCCCCACGGCCGTTTCGAACAGGCGCGCGCCGGTATTCACGCGCGTGTACTGCCGGTCCCACTGCGAGAGCAGCGCTTCGGCGGCCTTGAGCGAGCGTGACGTGTCGCCGGCGGCCATGCGCGCGCGCGCCGCCGACACCAGCGCAGGGGCGAGCAGGTCGGCGCGCACACTGCCGGGATTGGTGTGGAAGCCACGCATAGCGTCCAGCGTGACGGCACTGTCGGCGCGCAGCAACCGGTTAATCTGCAACGCGCGCCAGATCTCAAAGTTGGGATCGGGGCCCAGGTAGAGCGCGTCCTGCTGCGGATCGATGGGCTGCTGATTGGCCGATGCCAGATACCCCTGTGCCGGATTGCGTCCCTGCGGATAGCGCGACGACGGCCAGTCCCCGATCCAATCATTCGCCCGCAACCACCCATCACGGATGATGGTGCCGCGGCCACTGTCGGCGCGCACGGGATAGCGTCCCGTGGAGCGGATCATGATGGTGCCCGACGTATCGGCGGTGATGAAGTTCTGCGCGGGCGCCTGGTAATAGCGCGCCATCGAATCGAGGAAGGCCGGCGCAGTGGTGGCGCGAAAGGCCGCGAAGTATCCCTCGAGCTCCTTCCCCGACTCGAGCACCGTCCAGCGCATCGACAACCACTCGCGTCCCTGGCGCTGCATCGGGCCACGATGTGTGTAGTAGATCGTGTCCACGTCGATGGTAGCGCCGGCCTTGTCGCGATATGTCTCAATGCGCGTGTCGGCGAACGTCGTCATGACACCATCGAGTTCATACGCCGTGGGCGCCGCGTCGTTGTTAACCCGCTCGCGCCAGAAGTCCATGACATCGGCGCCGGTGTTGGTGGCACTCCACGCCACCGCGCGCGAATACCCGATGGGCACACCCGGCAGTCCGGGAATCGAGACGCCACCGATATCAATGCTGCCCGGCACCACGATGTGCACTTCATACCAGATGCTGGGGAGCGTGAGCTCAAGGTGCGGATCGCCGGCCAGCATGGCATGGCCGTTAGCCGACCGAGACGGCGCCACCGCCCAGTTGTTGCTGGCGAAGGCACGCGCCTGCTCAACGGTGGGGTCGATGTCCTTGAGCCACGACAGCGGCGCCATGCCCGCCGACGAGGCGCCGGCGTTTGAGCGCAGCGACGCCACCAGGCGCGCGGCCATGCTGTCGGGCGCGCCCGGTGCCGCGATCGCCGACAGCGCCACGCGCGGCGCGGTGCGATTGATCGGCTGGATGGGCTCCTGCACCGGTGAATTCTCTTCCATGAGCGCGTTCGCCGCCGCATCACCCACCAACGCACGCGCCTCGAGCAGCTCGAGCTCGCCCGGTCCGCGCGCGAGCGTGTAGCCCATGCGATTGAGCACATGCACCGAGTGCAGCGGCAGCCACTCGCGCGGCTCCCGATTGAGCAGCTTGTACTCCACCGGCCACTGCCCCGGTGACAGCGAGGTGCGATACGCGTTCACGCCGGCGGCGTACGCCAGCAGCAGCTTACCCGCGGTGGTGTTCTCCCCGATGTCGCGCCATTTCCGTTCCGCCGAGCGCGGCATGCCGAGGCGGCGGGTTTCCTGATCGGCCGGCAATGCCACGTCGCCCACCAACTCGGTGAGGGTGCCTTCGCCGGCGCGCGACTGGATCTCAAGCTGGAACAGCCGGTCACGCGCGGTGACGTAGCCCAACGCGCGCATGGCGTCCGCGTCGGTGGTCGCGAAGATGTGCGGCACACTGCGCGCGTCGTAGCGCACATCAACCGTCCCGTCGAGCGACGGGATGCGGCTGGACGCGTCCGCCGGCAGGTCGTCCACAGCGTTGGCCCACAAACCGACCGCCGGCGACAGCAATCCGCCAAGCGGCGGCAGCGAACCGGCGCCGGCTACGCCCACGTAGGTGGTCCCTATGCCAACGGCGGCACAGAGCGCCGCCGTGATCATCTGTTTCGGTGTCATGCTCACTGCGGTACCCCGTTGGCGGCTGAAAGAGCGGACCAGAGCAGCGCCGCAAGGGCGCCACCGGCCAGCGGTCCGACGACGGGGATCCAGGCGTATCCCCAGTCGTTACCACCCTTGCCGGCTATTGGCAGCATGGCGTGGGCAATGCGTGGCCCAAGGTCGCGCGCCGGATTGATGGCGTACCCCGTGGGGCCACCCAGCGAGAGACCGATCCCCCATACCAGCGCACCCACGAGGGCCGGCCCGAGGTTCGTGGCGGGCGTGCTGCCGGCCACCCCGGTGCTGCCGATCGCACTGGCCACGAGCACCAACACCATCGTGGCGATGATCTCGCTGATCACATTCGGCACGGAGCGACGGATCGCCGGTGCGTTGCAGAAGCAGGCGAGGATGGCGCCCTGGTCGCGCGTTTCGCGCCAGTGCGAGAAGTAGTGCACCCACACGAGCGTGGCGCCGAGTATCGCGCCCGCCATCTGCGCCGCCACGTGCGCGAGCGCATCGGACACGGTGCGTGTCCCCGCGATCACGTTCGCGAGGGTGACGGCGGGGTTGAGCTCACCGGGCGCCCCGAGCCCCACGGCCACCAGTACGCCGCCCAGCACGGCGAAGCCCCAACCGGCCGTGATGACGAGCCATCCCGCGCCGTTCGACTTCGTTTTCTCCAGCAACACGCCGGCCACCACACCATTGCCGAGCAGGATCAGGACGATCGTGCCGACAAACTCACCAAGCGCGGTGGCCGGCATGTCCGGTTAGTTCGGCTGACGTGCAGCTGCGAACGGGAAGGCTCCGAGCCCCTCGGCCTCCATGGTGCCCATCATCTTGTCCTTCTCGGTCATCACGCCCGTGCCACGAATGCGGATCTGCTGTCCACCCATGTCGTACGCGAATCCAAAGAAGATCGAATCGCCCTTTACCACGCCATCGAAGTTGGCCGTGCCGATCTGCGACTCCGTGGTACCGGACACAGAGTCGCCTTTCTGGGTCACGGTCATGAGCGACTGCATCGACTGCCCTTGCGCATCGATCGCGACATTCCACTTGCCGCTGAAGTCGGCGAACATGCGCTGCGCGGCGACGGCCGTCACCGACAACGCGATTGCGGCCGAAGCGATGGCCACGCGGATTTTGGTCATGACGAGAAGAGTTAGAGGTGGGGGAGGACGCATTCCGGCAGCGCCCTGAAGGCCAATACGGGAAAGCTATCACGAATACAGTGGTTTGCGAGCCGGAGGCGGCGTGCGCGTGGTCAGGGCGCGCCCACGGGCCTTCTCCAACGCGTGAAGACCGCGCTTGCCACCGTGCCACCCACCAGCGCCACGGCATACCCGTACGGCAGAAACGCGGCGGCGAGCCCACACCCCACGGCGAAGGCCAGCCAACGCGGCGTGTGGCGCAGGTCGCGAACCAGCGCCAGCACGGTAATCGCTTCCACCAGCAGCAACGTGCCAAGGACGGGGCCGGGAAACAGGCGCTGAAAGGCAGCGGGATCGCCCACCAGGAAGAGTCCGGAGAGCACAAGAAAGGTGCCGTAGATGACGCCGCTGGCGCCGGTGCGGGCGCCGAAGGCGTAGTGTCCGGCAATCCCTCCCGACCCATGACACACCGGAATGCCCCCGAGCGGCGCGGCGAGGAGGTTCATGAGGCCATAGGTGGTGCCGATGCGGCGCACCGTCAGCGGTGGCCGATCGGGGAAGAGGTCGGCGACCACCTGTTTGGTGGCCAGTACGGAATTGCCGAGGGAGAGGGCGAGCTGCGGCAGCGCCAGCAGAAGCGAGGCCTCGGCGAACTCGCGGGCGGTGGGCCAGCGCGTGATGAGCACGGGCAGGCGCATCCCCAACGGCAGCGGTGCCCCGGCGGGCCAAGTGAGTGCGGCCACTACCAGTCCAAGGGCGAGCACCACTAAGGCGGCAGGAACGCGGCGATTATTTCGTAACCCCACTACCAGCGCCAGTGACACCGCCGCCAACAGCCATCCGGCACGTCCATTGGCCGGGAGAAATCGCGTGAGGGCCAGAATGGCGAGCTGAATGCCGAGTCCAACCTGAATGCCGCGCACGACGGGCTTGGGCACGGTACGGGCGATCCATTCGAGGGCCCCCGACCGGGCGAGGAGGAGCATCACCACCCCCACGATGAGCCCACCGGCGGCCAGCAACGGCGGGGCCAGCTTGCCGGCAATGGCAATCGCTGCCATGGCTTTGAGCGGCTGAACCGGCATGGGAAGCCGGTAGGCGAGTCCCGACGCAATTTGGAGAGCGCCAAACACCACGAAGGCCGTGGTCGCGTCCATCCCCGTGGCCGCCACAATCCCAACCAACAGCGGAAGATCAGTGCCAAGATCGCCAAACGCCCCAGCGAACTCAGTGCGGGAAAAGCGGAGGGGGATAGACACGACGTGGCGAATGGCGTGGGGCGTGAACATGGGGGGGGCGTGAACGCCACGGCTGAACGTAGCGTGCCGGCACGGTAGACGTGAATGCCGTGAAAGTGTTTCCATTCCCCTGACTCAACCGTCGGGTAACGGCCAAAGCCGCGACCAACTCCTTCTTTCCTCTTCGATCCAGCTCTGGTGTTTTCTTCAGCTGTCGCCATTCGCGTGGACCAGGTTCGGAAAGCCTATGCGAACCATGTGGCCGTACGGGACGTCTCGCTGCAGGTACCCACGGGGACGGTGTACGGGGTGCTCGGGCCCAACGGCGCGGGAAAGACCACAACCATCCGCATGATCCTGAACCTCATGGTGCCCGATGCCGGGCGCATTGAGGTGCTGGGACGCCCCGCCGGCGACCCCTCGGTGTCTGACCGCGTGGGATACTTGCCCGAAGAGCGCGGCCTGTACCGGAAGATGGAAGTGCGTCGCGTGCTCCGCTTTCTGGGACGCCTGAAAGGGCTCCCCACCAAAGAGGCGAACCGGCGCATTGACCGGTGGCTTGAGCGCGTGGGGCTTCGCACGGCGACGCAGGACTGGGGGGCGGCCAAAGTGGAGGACCTGTCACGCGGCATGCAGCAGAAAGTGCAGTTTGTAGGCACGATGCTGCACGAGCCCGATCTGGTGATCCTCGATGAGCCATTCAGCGGGCTTGATCCCGTCAACGCGCAGGTGCTGAAGGACACCGTGCTGGAGCTCCGTCGCGAAGGGCGTACGGTGGTGTTCAGTACGCACCTCATGGATAACGCCGAACGGATGTGCGACGCGGTGGCCATTATTTCGCGAGGGGAAGTGGTCGCTGATGGGGCGCTGCATGCGTTGAAGAAGGCCTATGGCGGACCGGGGCGTGTGGTGATTGAGTTTGCCGGCCATGGCCGCGATCGCGCGCGTGCGGTGATTGAGGATCCCGCGCTGGTGCGCGCCATTGATGATCACGGCCAACGGGTGGAGCTCGATCTCGCCACCGAGGCGTCGGCGCAGCAGCTGCTGGCGGCGCTCGTGGCGCACGAGGTGGAGATCGTGAAGTTTGATCGCACCGATGCCTCGCTGCATCGGATCTTCCTCGAACGCGTGGGCGCCACTGGCGTTGAGGCGGGGCTGAGTGGCAATGGGTAAACTCGCTGCGGTGATGGGACGTGAATTCGGCGAGCGCGTGCGCTCCCGCTGGTTCCTGCTCACCACCATTTTCGGTCCGTTTCTCTTCGCGGCCTTCACGCTGGGGCCACCGTGGCTGGCGTTTCGCACCGCCCGCTCGTTGGATCTGTCGGCCGTGGTTCTCGTTGACGCCACGGGGCGCAACGCGGGTGCCGGTGTCGCCACCGAGCTGTCTGGTGGTCTCATGGGTACGGCGCGTACCCCTAAGGTCATCATCACCAACGCCACCGCGGCCACGCGCACACTCGATTCGCTCCGCCGTGAGGTGGCGGCGAACCGACTGCCGGGGGTGGCCTATCTCAGCGCGAACGCCATCGAGTCGGGTGCGGTGACCGTGCTGCTCACCAGCAGCGCGCCGATCGCCACGTCGGAGCGACTCGAAGAGGCGATTACGCGCGAACTGTTACGACAGCGCGTGTCGGCCGCAGGGCTGGATGCCGAATCCGCCCTGAAGCTGGCCAAGGTTCGTGTGTCGATGACGGTAGAGCGCGTTATGCGCGATGGCCGTTCGGGATCGGCGCAAGTGAATCTGCTCTTTGGTGCGGGCGTGGCCGTGCTGCTGTATCTGGTGCTCGTGTTGTACGGACAGATCGTGCTGCGCAGCGTCACCGAAGAAAAACAGTCGCGGGTGTCGGAACTGGTGCTGGCCAGCGTGTCCCCACGCATTCTGCTGTCGGGGAAGGTGATTGGTATTGGCGGGGTGGCGCTGGTGCAACTGGGATTCTGGACCGTGTCCGTGGTGGCGCTGCTGGCCAACCGCGGGCGCCTGCTCGCCATGGTGGGCGTGGCGTCCACCAGTATGGCGCTGCCGTCGGTATCGTGGACCGACGCGGTCCCACTCCTTGCCTACTTTGTGTTGGGGTACGCGCTGTACGCCGCGCTCTTCGCCGCCGTAGGCAGCATCGTGAGCTCCGAACAGGAAGCGCAGCAGGCCCAAACGCCCATCATCATGCTGTTGGTGGGAAGTGTGGCGCTGCTGCAGCCGGCGCTGGCCGATCCCAACGGACCGATTGCCCGCACCCTGTCACTGGTCCCCTTCTCGTCACCCATCATCATGCCGTTGCGACTCGGCCTGGTGAGCGTGCCGATGACGGAGCTTGCCCTATCGCTTGGCCTGTTAGCGCTGCTGGCGGCCGGCTTACTGATTGCGGCCGGCCGCCTGTATCGGACCGCGCTGTTGATGTACGGCAAGCGGCCATCGATCCGGGAAATTGTCCGCTGGATCCGGCTCGATGGCTAACTGCTGTTACGCCGCGCAGTACTGATCGAAGGCTCCGGCAAGGTCGCGCGCAATCTCCTGCGCGCTGCGGCCTTCAATCTGGTAGCGCTCCAACATGAACACCACGTCACCGTCTTTGAACAGCGCAATGGACGGAGAGCTTGGCGCATAGCCCGTGAAGTACGACCGCGCGCGGTCGGTGGCTTCACGATCCTGCCCTGCAAACACGGTGGTCGCCACTTCCGGCTTCGCGGCGTTGGCCAGCGCCATCGCGATGGCCGGACGGGCATTACGGGCCGCACAGCCACAGACGGAGTTCACTACCACCAGCGCGGTGCCGGTGTGCTGCTGCAGCAGCGCGTCCACGGCCTCAGCGGTGCGCAGTTCCTGCACGCCAAGACGCGTGAGTTCTTCGCGCATGGGCTGGAGCATGTATTCGGGGTACATCATGCGTGGGTCTCCTAGAATTCGGGGATGTCTTCGCGCGGCTCACGCACCAAGGCGAGAATCGCCGCTTGCGGTACCACGAGATACTGTTCGTTCTCAAACGTGATTTCCACGGCCGCCTTCCGGAAGAAGAGCGCGTAATCACCGACCTGCGCCTGCATGGGAACAAACCGGGCTTCCCGTCCAGACCCGCCGGAGATCCGCCACGGCTCGTCACCCTGATCGGTGAGTTCGGGTAAGGCGAGCCCGGGACCGGTGGACACAATCTCTCCACCCTGCACCGCCTGATTGTCGATGGCCGTTGGGGGCAGATAGAGTCCGACTTTTGATCGCTGGTCGCCGGCTTCGGTTTTGACGAGAACACGGTCACCGACAACGATCAGACGCTTGTGCTTGCGATTCATGTACTCCTGACACGCGCTGAGGGTTCTTGTTGGAATCTAATCAGCGGGCTTTGGGCTTTGGGCTTTGGGCTTTGGGCTTTCGTGTGCTGGCGGAGCCGCCCGCCCGCGGCCCGGCATCCCCCTTCGCGGCTTTTCTGCTGCGCGGATCGCCGGGCGCTGGCGCGCCGGCACGCGCTTGCAGAAAGCCGCTGTGGGGGAGCCGGGCCGCGGGTGGGCTGGGCGGGGGGGCACCACGGCGCGGCGGGAGCGCGGCGGGACGATTCCAACCGCCCCGTTGCTACAGCAAGCGCCTACGGGCGCTCAGGGGCGCTCAGAAGCGCTGGGCGACAGCGCGGGAAGCGCGCCATGCGCTGACCCGCCGGGTCCGTGGCACGGCGCGACTGCCACCTCACGGCGCAGGGGCGAGCTCGTGGTACGCTCCCCCGATCCCGCCGCGTGGCTCGGGTCGTGAGGCGACCGAGCGGCTCTCTGCAAGCGTGTGCCGGCGCGCCAGCGCCCGGCGCTCCGCGCAGCAGAAAAGCCGCGAAGGCTCGTCCTCACGAGCCCGCGCCGCGCCCACGCGATCCCTCCGCTACGTACCACGACCCCCTGCAACAGCAGAAAACGCAGAGGCCGCGGCGTGCACGCCATGCCATTGCGCCTCTTCAAACAAGCTCAGCCCGCTGAGATCCGCGTGGGCCACGAAGAGGCGCGGCCCCGGCTGCCACGCCTGTAACGCGGCCACCCGACCCAGCACACCGGGCGTAGGCCGCGCCATGGCATGCCCCCAACGCATGATGTCAATGCGCGCCACGCACTCGGCGATGTCGCCATGCGCGCGGGAGAGGTCGGCGAGGATCTCATCGCGCCACGACGTCCACGGGCGTTGCTGCATCCAGTGGCGGGCCTCACGCGCGGGGCGATCGACAACCGCGTGGTACCACGTCCACACGTTGCGATCGGGCGGCGTGCCAAGGTGCTGATGGGCGGCATTCACATAGCCCAGCGCACGACTGCCGTAGATCACGTTGTCCCACGCGAGCTCAGCACCCACCGACGCCGGCGGCCGATCGACCACGAGATTGGCCACCACCCACGGCGCGTACTCGTGCGTGACGGGAAGCGTGACCCCGTCGCAGACACGGGGCAGCACAAACAGCGGCGCACACCAGATCACCGCATCGGCGATCACCCGCTCGCTCGGCGTATCCACGATCCACCGCGTTCCCGCGCGCGTGAGCTGCCACACCGGGGCACCGGTCACAATGCGGGGGTGGCGGTCGGCGTGACGCCGCGCCGACAACCGTGCCGTCAGCTGCTGGACGATCCAGTCGTTGCCCTCCGGCCAGGTCAGCGGGCCCTCCTCATCGCTGTCGCGACCGGCGAAGTAGTGCACGGCCGCCCACGCACTCGCTTGGCTGAGCGAGGCGCCGTAGTCGTCGCGCGTGCCGTACTCCACCCACCATCGTAACGCCGGCGCGTCGAAGCCTTCGCGCGTCATCCACTCCAGCGCCGTCATGCCGTCAAGCGACGCGACGCGGGTGGCGAGCTTTGCGGCGGTACCGCCGGCCCGCTGCGCCGCCACGCGCTGCGCGTGCCCCTGCGCGCTCGTAACGCGGAACATGCCCGAGGCGCGCCACTCCCCGATCTGCTCCTCGAACCGACGGAACTGCGCACGGTGCGCGGTTGAGATGGCGTCGATAGGCTCGAGCCCGTCGTGCCAGCGTCCGTGCTGCCAAATGCGCTCCTGTGGCGTGTGACAGAGCACCCGCTCATCCCACGTGCCGTTGGCGCTCAGCACACCAAGCTCGCGAAACAGCTGTCGCACATACACCGCGTCTACGGAAGGAACCGGCACGTAGTGGGCGCCCCACGGCGCACGCTGTCCGGGATAGCTGGCTGAGCGCGCATTACCACCGGTACGCGCGTCCATCTCCAGCAGCGTCCAGTCGTGCATCCCCAGCGCGTCGAGCCGCCACGCGGCGCTGAGGCCG
>CANHTA010000104.1 GCA_947463135.1 Gemmatimonadota bacterium | reverse complement strand
CGCACGGGAGACCTCAAGCGGCACTACTGGTTGGAGGCGGCGGGGGAAGTGATGCCGTACCGACTGTATGTGCCCAAACGCTATACCGCGACCACGCCACTGCCGCTGATCATTGCGCTGCATGGCCTTGGTGCCACCGAGGACAGCTTTTTCGATCAATACGGCAAGCAGCTCCCTGCACTGGCCGAGGAGCGCGGGTACATCGTGGCCGCCCCACTGGGCTATCGTGTAGACGGCGGCTACGGCGTTTCACTGGGCGGATCGAGTGACGACCCCGCGGCCAGCCGCGCGCGGATGCTGAGCGAGCAGGATGTGATGCAGGTGCTTCAGGCGGTGCGCACGCGCTACGCGGTGGATACCGGCCGCGTGTATCTCATGGGGCACTCCATGGGCGCCATCGGCACGTGGGCCATTGCCGCCAAGACCCCCAACCTGTGGACGGCACTCGGCGTGTTCTCAGGTTTTGGCGTAGGCACCACGGCAACGGCCATCCGCCGCATCCCGCAATTCGTTGTGCATGGCGACGCCGACCCCACGGTGCCGGTGGCCGGATCGCGACTCATGGTGGCGGCCCTGAAGCGTGCGGGGGCCACGGTGCAGTATGTGGAGGTGGCCGGCGGCGACCACACCAATGTGGTGGCCCCCAACTTCAGTGCCATGTTCGACTTCTTTGCGACGCATGCCCAACGGCCGGCGGTGAAGCCGTAATAGCCCCCGCCCCATTCCGCGGCGCATAGCGGCTGACGCTACTTGGTTGGGGCAACCCCTGTGTAGTGCCACGACAGCCACAGCGTGTGATTGATCTCATTGGCGCGCCGTGCCGGGAAGGCGTTGTACAAATTCATGTATCCCACCTC
The DNA here is from genome assembly GCA_947463135.1 of Gemmatimonadota bacterium. GTDB lineage: Bacteria > Gemmatimonadota > Gemmatimonadetes > Gemmatimonadales > Gemmatimonadaceae > Gemmatimonas. The sequence continues at coordinate 9,974 of CANHTA010000104.1, read as the reverse complement.
CAGTCGCTGTTTCGCCGAGACCGGCACCCCGACCCCCACCATCGCGCGATTCTGCCCAATGGTGAAGAGCTGCGTGGAGCCACCCAACGGCATCAAGAGTTCGTCCCACGCCAACGCGAGGAGGGGGCGACTCCGCCAGCTGAGCCTGGGCAGCTCCATTTGTGCACGCCCGAGATAGCGAAACCGGTTCTGATACGCAGTGGGACCCAGCATCCGCGCGTTGGCGGATGGCGCGGATGGCACGAGCGGGCGGATCCAGCGTTGCTCGAGGCGGTAGCGGTGACTGAACGCCACTGGCCCCCCTTTGTGCGACAGCGTGAGCTGTTGCCAACTGCGTTGCTCACGCAGCGGATTGGCCGATGGCAGCGCACCATAGGGAGCCGTTCCGATGTAGGCGTACCCCGCCGCAACGCGGACACCGGGGGCGAGGGTGTATTGCACGCCGGGGCGCAGCAACAGCTGCTGTGGACGTGCCCCGAAATCCGTACGGCGCCATGAGCCATCAAACCAGAGCGACGTTTTGGCGGTGATGGGTTGGTCAAGGAAAGCGCCCACCCACTGCGCGTCCTGCGATTCGTTCTGCCATGCCTGCGCAGACGCCGGAAGTGGTAGAGACCACAGCGCCGCGCACAGCCACGACAGCGGTGGCCAGCAGCGGAACGCGCGCCGCGTTATCGCCCAAGCTGTTCCCATGATGTACTCCCTTGCTATGCGCCAACGGTAAGACTGGGGTTCCCGGTGCACGCGGACGCACCCAACCAACGCGACCTGCTCTGCAACATACTGAGCGGCGGTCGCGAGCACTGCCCCGTGGTAGCGTTGGGCGCCGGTGGTTAGCATGCATTATTCGGCCGTCATCCCCACCATTGCAGCGTGTGACGTGGCATGCGCCAACTTCTGCTCATCTCTGCACTGATCACGTGGCATCCTTCGGGGCACACCCCCTCCGATCGGGGGCCTGCCCCCGCACAAGGCGTGGTGCCGGCGACCACGCGACGAGCCATCACGGCCGACACCGTGATTGATGGCGTGCCATGCGCGCGGACCACGCGCGCGCGGGCCGAGTTCCATGCGAACGGACGCCTTCTGGAGTGTCCGCTCTCGCGGGACGCCAGCTTTGGCCCGCAACAGCTCCCACGTGGGTCGTGGGTGCTGCTGCATGCCGATGGCTCCATCAACGGGGCGTGGCTGTCGCGCGATACGCCGCTCTCGGGGATCTCGTGTAAAGGCGATGGCTACAAACAGTGGAGTGTGCGTTTCTATCCCACGGCCGAGCTCCGTTTGTGCTTTCTTCGCGTCACCACCGTGATCGAGGGAGTGCCCTGTCGGGCCGGGACGTTTTGGGGGGAGATCCGTGGCGGGCAGAACACCGCGGTGCACCTGCACCGCAACGGCCGGTTGGCGCGCTGTCAGGTGGCGCACGACACCACCGTGGGGGGCGTGCGCTACGCCGCGTGGGAGGTCGTGACGCGCGACAGCACCGGACGCGCCACCGCCGACCGCGTGCGCCGGTAATCCCATAACCTCATTACTAGCAACAACTTATGCGTCACCACGGTCCCCACAGCAGGCTCGTGTGAGTCCGGTCACCAGATGTGGTGGTGAAGTGATTATCTTTAGGGGCTGTCCACGCACCGCCCCTTTCAGCAAGGCATTCCGTTGGAACTCAGTCACATCCGCAACTTCTGCATTGTCGCGCACATCGATCACGGGAAGTCCACGCTCGCGGACCGCCTGATCGAGAAAACCGGCACGTTGCAGAAGCGCGAAATGAAGTCACAGGTGCTCGACACGCTCGACCTCGAACGTGAGCGCGGCATCACCATCAAGCTCAATGCCGTGCGCATGAGCTATAAAGCCGGCGACGGGCAGAGCTACGAGCTCAACCTGATCGACACCCCGGGGCACGTGGACTTCACGTACGAAGTCTCGCGCTCGCTGGCGGCCTGCGAAGGGGCGATTCTGGTGGTGGACGCCTCGCAGGGGATTCAGGCCCAGACGCTGTCCAATCTGTTTCTGGCGATGGACGCCGGGCTGGAAATCATTCCGGTGCTCAACAAAATCGACCTGCCTGGTGCAGAGCCGGAGCGTCGGCGTCAGGAAGTGGTGGATCTCATTGGCTGCATGCCGGAAGACGTGCTGTGTGTGAGCGGCAAGGAGGGCACCGGCGTGCCTGAGCTGCTGGAAGAGATCGTGCGGCGCGTCCCGCCGCCAACCGGCGATGTGACCGGACCGCTGCGCGCCCTGATTTTTGATTCGTACTACGACAAGTATCGCGGCGCCATTCCCAGCATTCGCGTGGTAGACGGCGAACTGCGCAAGGGAACCAAGATCACCTTTGGCGCATCGGACAACGTGTACGAAGTGGCCGAAGTAGGCTACCTGCAGCTGCGTCAGGTACCCACGGACGTACTGCATGCCGGTGAAGTGGGCTATGTCCTGGCGGCTGTCCGTTCGGTGCGGGAAACGCGCGCCGGCGACACGATTTTCGATCAGGATAATCGGGCCGCTGAGGCGCTCCCGGGCTATCAGGAAGTTAAGTCGTTCGTGTTCGCCGGTATTTATCCCACCGACACCACGCAGTACGAAACACTGCGTGATGCGTTGGAAAAGATGAAGCTGAACGACGCGTCGCTGGCCTACGAGCCGGAAACATCAACGGCCCTCGGCTTTGGTTTCCGCTGCGGCTTCCTGGGACTGCTGCACATGGAAATTGTGCAGGAACGTCTCGAGCGCGAATACAATCTCGATCTGGTCACCACGGTGCCAAGCGTGGAGTACCACGTGACCAAAACCGACGGCACCGAATTGATGGTGGAGAATCCGGCCCTCATGCCGCCGGCGGTTGTGATTTCGCGGGTGGAGGAGCCATACGTGCGCGCGCGCATTATGTGCCCCACCGACTACATCGGCCCCATCATGACGCTCGGGATGGAACGGCGCGGGGTGTACAAGAACATGCGCTACCTCGATACCGTGCGCGTGGAGCTCGACTGGGAATTCCCGCTCGGTGAAATCATTCTCGACTTCTTCGACAAGATGAAGACGGTGAGCCGCGGGTACGCGTCGCTTGACTACGAAATGCTGGAGTACCGCGAGAGTGATCTCGTGCGACTCGACATGCTCATTAACGGCGATGCCATCGATGCCTTCTCCGTCATTGTGCACAAGGACAAAGCCTACGAGTGGGGACGCAAGGTAGCGGAGAAGCTCAAGGAGCTGATTCCCCGCCAGCTGTTTGAAGTCATCATTCAGGCCACCATCGGTCAAAAGGTGATTGCGCGGGAAACCGTGAAGCCGTTGCGCAAAGACGTGCTGGCGAAGTGTTACGGCGGCGATATCTCGCGCAAGCGCAAGCTGTTGGAGAAGCAGAAGGAAGGCAAAAAGCGCATGAAGCAGGTGGGCAGCGTGGAGATTCCGCAGGAAGCGTTCCTTGCGGTGCTGCAGGTCGATTGATGACTGCGAAGTAAGGAGTACGGAGTAGGGGGTAGGGAGTCGACGACTCTTTACCCCCTACTCCGTACTCCCTACTCCGTACTCCATACTCCATACTTTGCATTCATGCCCACCGCCGTCCTCCAAACCTCCTTCCTCGGCGACATGATCCTCACGACCCCGCTCCTTGAGCGGTTGGCGCGTGAGGGCGAGGTGCATGTAGTGGCGACGCCGGCGAATGCGGCGGTGCTGGCGAATCATCCGGCGGTTTCGTCGGTGCTGGTGTACGACAAACGGAAGGCCGACGCAGGCGTTGCCGGGCTACGTCGGGTGGCGGCGCGATTGCGGGCAACCGGCGCGACCACGGCGTACATGGCGCAGGGCTCGTGGCGTACGGCGGCGTTGGCGCGATTGGCGGGTGTGGAGAGCGTGGGCTTCGACACATCAGCGGGCCGATGGTTGTACTCGCGGCGCGTGACATATCGCCAACACTGGCATCACGCGCAGCGGCTGTGGGCCTTAGCGAGCGATCCGCGCAACGACGCCCTGCGGCCGCCGGATGCGCTACGGCCGTCGCTCTATCCGGGCGCGTTGGACATCGCGCACGTCACGGCACTACTCGACGCCGCCGGCGTGGTTGTTGGCGAACCGTTGCTTGCCCTCGCGCCGGGGAGCGTGTGGGCCACCAAACGCTGGCCGTTGTACGATGCGCTGGCCCGCGAGCTGGTGGCGCGCATGCCCGAGTACCGCGTGGTCGTCATCGGCGCCGCCGGCGACGCACCGTTGGCGGCCGCCATTCACACGGCAGTACAGGAGCGCGGTGGCCCTCCGGTGATTGACGCCACCGGCAAGCTTTCACTGCTCGGCTCGGCCGCCCTGCTCGCCCGCTGTGCGGTGCTCGCCACCAACGACTCGGCGCCGCTGCATCTCGCGTCGGCGATGAACACGCCCACGGTGGCGCTGTTCGGCCCCACCGTTCCGGCCATGGGCTTCGGGCCACTCGCCGATCGTCACGTGGTGCTGGGTCGGGACGAACTCCCCTGTCGTCCATGCAGTGCGCATGGCGGCCAGGGCTGCCCACTCGGACATTGGACGTGCATGCGGGAGGTGGCGCCAACCACCGTCGTCGAGCAGATCGAGCAGGTCGCGCAGGGCGCGCTTTAGTAGCGGAACGCCGGCTTCAGTCTGCGCCACCATTGCTCGTCAAAGGCCGAGATGGCGGGGGGAGCAGATACGGCCCCGGGGTGCGATAGTTGGTGCTGCCATTCAGCCACCAGAGCAGCCCGTATCCGGCATTGTCCGGCGGCGTGCCCCGCCATGACGAGGCGAACCATGCGCTGTCGGCCGGAATGGGTACGCCGTTCCATCGGCCACGGTTGAGTGCCAACAGGCCAAATCGTGCCATGTCGCGCGCCGTGCTGCTGAGGATCCATCCCAGTTCGCCGGTGTCGACATTGGGAATCCAGGAGGAGCCCGACATCCCAATGCGGTCGAACAGCAGGCGCCGCGAGCGGGAAATAGGGCGCCAGCGAACGAGGATCGCTTGAGACCGGCGGCAACACGGCCGGCGGAGCGGTGGGCGGAGCGGCCTCGTTGCCGGTGCCGCACGCCATGATGAGACCGACGGCAACGCATGCCACCGCAGCCTCCACGAGGTAGCGGCATTATGTTTCCACACCATGACTGCCCTTCCCGCTCATCAATTCATCGTCGGTGTCGATCTCGGCGGCACCAACATTGTGGTTTGCGCGATGTCCGCCGATGGCTCGCGCCAGTACGGGCTTCGCTCGGAGCCCACGGCGGCGCACGAGGGGGCCGACGGGGTCATCGGGCGCATGGCGCGCATGGTGAACGAGGCCGTTGATGACACGATGCGGGAAGCCGTTGTGTCGCGTGACGCGTTTCTCGGCGTTGGTGTGGGTGCACCCGGCCCACTGGACCGCGAGCAGGGGATCGTGCTGGTGGCGCCGAATCTCAACTGGCACAACATTCCGTTGCGCGACCGTATGACCGCGTTAACCGGCCTGCCGGCGGCGCTCGACAACGACGCGAACTGTGCGACGTACGGCGAGTGGTGGGTTGGGGCGGCCAAGGGCGCCCGCAATGTGATCGGCATGACCATCGGCACCGGCATCGGCGGGGGGATCATCCTTGACGGCCGGCTGTACCACGGGTCGAGTGACGTGGCCGGTGAGATTGGGCACACCACCATCAATTTGACGGGGCGTCGCTGCGGTTGCGGCAACTACGGCTGCCTTGAGGCGTATGCATCGGGCACCGCCATCGCCGAACGGGCGCGTGAAGCGCTGTCGTTTGAGCAGCCATCGATTTTGCCCGAGTTGGTACACGGTGACGTGACCAAGATTACCGCCGCCACCGTGTACGCGGCGGCAGCGCGGAGTGATGCCGTGGCGCTTGAGATCGTGCGGGACACCGCGCGTTTCCTTGGCACCGGCATCGCGAATCTCCTGAACGTGTTTAATCCCGATTGCGTGGTCATCGCGGGCGGAGTTACCCAGGCGGGTGAAGCGTTGTTCACACCGTTGCGTCAGGAGGTGCGTCGGCGCGCCTTCAAGTCGGCGGTTGATGCGTGCCGGATTGTACCGGGCACGCTGCCGGGAACGGCTGGGGTTGTGGGTGCCGTTGCCACGTTTATCGCCCAGCACACCGGTCGGCCGCCCGCGTGACGGTGGCCTCGTCACCCACGGACACGGGCAAGGACACGCGCCAGGACACGCCTAAGAAGCGGGTCGGCGTGATCGGCTCGTTTGTATGGGATGTGTTGCACGGTCGGGACAAGCGCAGCGTCCCGGTTGAAGAGTGGGGCGGCATTACCTACTCGCTCTCTGCCCTCGACGCGGCGCTGCCCGATGACTGGGAAATCGTGCCGCTCGCGCGCGTGGGCGACGATCTGGTGGAGCGCGCCCGCCTCTTCTGCCGCTCGTTGCGTCATATGGCGCCCGACGCCGAGCTGATCGGCGTCCCGTATCCCAACAATCGGGTGGAGCTGCGCTACCTCGACGACGAGCGTCGCACCGAGCATCTCACCGGCGGGGTACCCGCATGGACGTGGATGGGGCTCAAGCCTGTGCTCGATGCGGCACGGCTCGATGCCCTGTACATCAACTTCCTCAGCGGATGGGAGCTGGATCTCGAAACGACGCAGTTGGTGCGCGCGCATTTCGGAGGTCCCATCTACTGCGACCTCCACATGAAGATCATGGCCGTGTTGCCCGATGGGCTTCGCGTGGCGCAGCCGCTGCCGCATGTGGCGGCGTGGTGCGAGTGCTTCGATGTGCTGCAGGTGAACGAAGATGAAATGCAGATGATGGCGCCGGATTCCATGGCGCTGGCCGCCACCGCCATGGCGGCGGGCGTCTCCTGTTTGTGCGTGACGCTGGGGAAGCGCGGGGCGGTGTACGTCGCCGCGCCGGGATTTGAGCGGTTGAGTGATCTGCCGCCCGTGCGCGGGCACGGTTCGGCGTTGTCCACCTCACCGCGTGGCGGCAGCGGGGCGCACGGCGCGCTTCGCACGGAGCTCGTGCCCAGTGTCCCGCCGCGCATTGACGGCCCCGGTGATCCCACCGGTTGTGGCGATGTGTGGGGCGCCACCCATTTCTCGCGGCTGTTGGCCGGTGATAGGTTGACAGAGGCTATGGCGTCCGCAAACTTGGCGGCGTCGCGCAACGTTGAGCATCGCGGGGCCACGGGTCTGGCGAATCATCTCCGCGGGGAGCTGAGCATTTTGTGACGACGGTCATCAGCGTACCGCAATCCCTTGATGAGCACAGCGTCGAACAGGTGTTCGAGCGGCTGGCGTTGGTTCCCCACGGCGACAAGATCCTCATCGACGCGCGGCATGCGCGCTGGGCGTCGCCCTTTGGGCTGACGGCGCTGCTGTGCATCGCGCAGTCGCGCGCCGACCGCATGGGCTTTGCTGTGCCGGAACAGGCCGAAACGGCGTCGTACTGGTCACGCTCCGGATTCTTTCGCCATGCCGCGGAGCTGTTTGACCTTCACGGCACGGTGCCCCGGGCACGTGATGGGCATGAGTCGGATGTGCTGCTGGAGATTACCCCGATTACGAAGAGCGACGACGTCCACGGTGTGGTGGGTCGCATTCAGCAGAAAGCCGCCGACATTTTGCATGGCCAGTTGAATCTCGACACGGCCATCACCGGCGCGTTCGGGATGACACTCAGCGAATCCTGTCAGAACATTGTGGAACACGCGGGACTGGGCGGATGGGTGGGGGTGCAGACGTACAAGTATGCGCGTCGGCTCGGGCGCCGCGTGGTGGTGATTGCCGTGTGTGACGCCGGGGTTGGCTTCCGGAAGTCTCTGGAGAGTTCGCCGGGGCATCGTCGTAGCGATCGGTGGGACGATGCGATGGCGCTTGAAGATGCCGTACTCCGTGCGGTGAGCCGGTTTCGGCATGGCGATAAGGGGCGCGGTCAGGGACTCGCCGGGATTCGTCGCTTTGTGGGGCGTTGGGATGGCAAGCTGTCGGTGCGCAGTGGCACTGCCCGCATCGCGATTACGCCCGCCTGGGATGAGGATGTGCCGATGACCGAAGGGCTGCCCTTCTTCCCCGGCGCGCAGATGCAGGTCACCATTCCCGAGCGGCTGGGCGATGCACCGGTGCGCCCCCGTACGGCGGGCACCTCGCGTGCCCGTACCGGGCGGACGCCGTGACCCCATCAGCGGCGTGCGCGACGTGACGATGAACATTGACGTGGGGACGGTGTTGCGGGGTACCGTGTGCGACCTGTACTCCAATCTCGTCACGCGCCCCACCGGCGCCGCGGTACGCAACGCCATTGAACAGCAGGTGCTTGAGGTGGGCGGCACCGTGGTGACCATCATTGATTTTTCGCACGTCAACCTGCTGGACTTTTCCTGCGCCGACGAGATCGTCGCGAAGCTGTTGCTCCGTTACGCCGGTGAGGATGGGCTTCCGGGGTTTGTGACCTTCCGCGGGATTCATGAGGGGCACATCGATCCCATTGAAACGGTCCTCGAACGCCATGCGCTTGCGCTTGTGTCGTGGTATGAAGGGGAGGCGGAACTGTTTGGGGACGTGAACGAGGCCGAGCGGGTACATTGGGAGGCGGTGCGCGATCATGGGCCCATCTGGGCGGACGCGTTGGCGCCGCTGTTGGCGGAGAGCGAGGCCACTGCCGCCTTCCACTTGGACCAGCTCCGGAGCCGACGGTTGATTATGCGGCAAGACGACGGATATACCGTGCCTGGCACGGCGGAACGGGGAGCATGAACGAGGAAGAGAAAGCAAAAACGCGAAAGCTGGGCATGTTCAGTGGCTTCTCGCCCGTGCTGCAGGTGGTTGGATTTGTGAGCAGCCGTGCGGGGGACAGCGAGCGCGGCCCCGCGGTGTGGCTGCGCTCGGACGATGCGCTGGTGCGGCTTGTGACCGGACACGAACTGGTGCGTGTGGTCTCCGATCGGCGTTCCGAGCTCGCCGAGCTTCACATTGATGACACGTTGCCACGCGGTGGGTGTGTGTTGCGCGACGTGGTCGGCGCGGCGCCCTCGGAGTTGGTGCGGGTGGTGAAGTTGGACACGGACGCGCGGACGCGCGTCTGATCGCATGCGGTGGTACGTTGGCCGTCCCGGTTCCTCAATTCCCAAGCACCATGTGTGACTTCCCTGCGTCCTCCCCGTGTCGCTAGCCGTGCGTCCATCGGGAGATCGGTCGGGGGACGCTGCCCACTCGGTGCTGCGGCACTTGGCGCAGTTGGATCAGACCGAGTCCGCCGTCGTGCTGGCGAGCGGCATGGCGGCCATGGCCTGCACGATGGTGTCCCTGCTCCGGCCGGGCGATCACCTGCTGGCCAGCGGCTGGTTGCGCACGGAAACGCGCCGTTTTTTTGAGCAGGAACTCCCCGCGCTTGGTGTGCAGGTGAGTTTTGTGGATCCCGGCGAAACCCGAGGTTGGCGTCGCGCCCTCACGCGAACCACCCGTGCCCTCTATCTCGAGTCGCCGGTGGATCCGACCACCCGGGTGGTGCCGATGCACCCGCCACGTACCTTGGCGAGGGAGTTGGGGCTGGCCCTGGTGGTTGATGCCACGGTGGCCGGTCCCATCAATTTCCGCCCCACCCAACATGGCGCGGATATCGTCCTGCATGCCACGCAGCGGTATCTGGATGGGCACGGCTACGCACCGGGGAGCGAACACGGCTATGCGTTTGGCGGCGTCGTGTGCGGGAGTGACGCGCTGGTGGATGAGATTCGTGGGAAGATGCGGGCGTGGGGCGCCGAGCCACACCCGGCGGTGTTGGACCAGTTGGCGCGGGGACTCAACACCCTGCCGGCCCGCGTTGGCCAGCAAAACGCGACGGCGTTGGCGGTGTCCCAGTGGGCGGCGGCACAGGCAACCAGCGGTGGGGCGATTGAGGCGGTGCATTACCTCGGTCTCGACACGCACCCCGATCATTTGGTGGCCACTGCGTCGTTCTCGGGGTATGGAAACCTGATGCTCCTCACCATGCGCGATGGCGAGCCGGCGGCCCGGACGT
>CANHTA010000103.1 GCA_947463135.1 Gemmatimonadota bacterium | reverse complement strand
GCACCCCAACGGTATCGGTGCCGGTAAGCAGACGCACCTCCGCCCCGCTAATCGGCGTGCCACCGGCGGTGCGGATTGGGTCCAGCGGATTGAAGCGGAGCCGGTCGTTCACATCGATGGCCCCCGTTAGCGTGGACTCCACCAAAATGACTTGCGGATCGACGTCGGGGTTGAGCACCGCGTGCACCACCACCTGCGGCGCGGGTGGGGTAACGGTCACCGCGGATAACTCACAGCCACTGACGATCGCGAGGGCGGCCCACCACCATCCGGCGCTGACAACCGCCCAGCCCCGTGTGACACGGCCAACGTGAAGCGCGCCGCGGCTTACCATGAAATGCCCACCCCGGCCGTGGGGAGTAAGGGGAACTGCGAAAACGCGGTGCGCGTGGGCGGGTTATCGGTGTAATCGAAGATGTACGTGAAGACGTTGCGCGCGGCGTACGCGTTAATGATGGACACGTAGGGCGCCCATCGCAGTCGTCCGGTGCTCTCCCGCGTCACGCTGAGATCGAGTCGCTGAAACAGCGGAAAGCGCGCGGCATTGCGGCGCCCGCCAATGGGCTCGCGTTGCTGATCCAGCGCACCCGCTTCAAAGCTGTTGGTGTTGGGATCGTAGCGGCGACGCACAATCTGTCCAACGACATCGGTGAAGGGCGTACCGGTGCCCACGCCAAGTCGCGCACCGTAGGTATAGCGCCCACCAGGCCGCAACGACGCCACGAGATTCAGATTGTGACGCCGGTCCTGCACAGGGGCGAATCGCCCGTCGGGGCCGTCGCGCGTACTCACCGCATAGGAATAGGCCAACCAGCCCGACAGCTTTTCCTGCTCCAATCGACGCACCAGCACATCAAGCCCGGTAGACCGGCCGGTGGTGACGATAAACTCGTCACCGACAATGGACGGATCATTGGCAAGATTGGACGCGGGCAGGCGCGCGTAGCGCTTGTGCCATGCCTCCACGCGCAGAAAGCGAGAGGGGCTCATCCATTTTTCCCCACCGACACTCTGCTGCCAGGCGCGCGCAACGGGGGTGGATCGATTGCTCACGAGCCAGAAATCAAAAATGCGAACCGGTGCCTGTTCGTTGCGCAGCGCCGGCGTCCATTGCGAGGTAGCGGCGGCTCCCACCGTGAATGCGAGATCCTTGTTGGCAAACCATTTGAGCGAGAGACGCGGGGAAAGCCCCGCCCATCCGGTGCCGGTCACCGATTCGCCGCGCAACCCCGCGCGGGCCGAAAGCCGCGCCGTGCGCACGGTGTGATCGACGTACACCGCCGCCGCCGTGGGCGCGTCGCGGGTGGCCAACAGTGGAGCGCTGGCCGCCGCCGCCGCATTCACATCGTATGTCACGCGATAGGCGGACCATTCGTACCCCATCAAGGTTTCGTGACGCCCTCGCCAGCGCGTCACCTCCCCCCATGCCCGCAGGTCGCCGAGTCGATTGCGCAACGTGAGCGAGCCCGAGCCGAGATCGAGATTGGTGGCAAATCCCGTGCGCGACAGCCGCTGCATGAACCGCGCCGAATCACCACCAGCCACCCGTCCCAATGGCTGCGTGTACGCCACGCCCAGCAGCGTATTGCCCCAATCAAAGCGTAGGGCGCCACCACCGGCTTGGGTGGTGTCGCCAAAGGCGGCGAGTGACGCCGCCAGGATATCCTGCCCCACATAGCTGGTGGCCGACAGCACCCCTCCATTCGCAAACCGGTGGTGCACGTGCGCCTGCACGTCGGTGAACCAATACGGCAGCTGATTGTCGGACACCATGGAGACGAATTTGTCGGCATAGGTGCGACGGGCCGCCAGACTCCACGAGGTCGTGCCGCGCACCGTTCCGCCCAGCGACAGCGTGCTGGCGAGCACCGACACACTGGCCGCCCCATGAAGGCCGGGTCGTTCTTCAAGCCGGGGCACCACGCTCAACACGCTGGATAAGCGCGTCCCATAGCGCGCCGGAAACCCTCCCGGGATGAGCTCAAACTCACCAACGGTTTCATCGATGAAGGTGCCGAACAGCCCGCCGAGATGAAAAGGATTGTAAATGGGATAGCCATCCAACAGCACGAGGTTTTGATCACTCTCACCACCACGCACGTTGTATCCGGCGGTGAAGTCATTGGTGGCCACCACCCCCGGCAGCAGTTGCACCACGCGTAACACATCGGGTTCACCAATCACGGGGACACGCTTGAAGACGTCGCGCGTGACATTCACCACGCCGGGATTGGGTGAGAGCCGGAATTGCTCGCGTTCGGTGGTGGCAGCGGCCTCAACACGCACGGTGGCCAACTCTGCGGCCGCCCGCAGTGCCACGTCGAGGGTGGTGACGCCATCAGCGCGTATAGACACGGTGCGCGTTTCCGTAACGTAGCCCACGCGCTGCACCGTCACGGTTACCGCACCGGCCGGCACACGCGCTACTACATAGCGTCCGTTGTCATCCACCTGCGCCCCTAAGCGCGTCCCCACGATACGAACGGTGGCCGCCACCACGGGGGTAGCCGTGGTGGCGTCGGTGATGCGCCCACGGAGTTCGCCAACGGAATCGGCGCGTACCGCCACCGTGAACGGGCTGTCCGGAACAAACGCCATCGGAATCGGCGAGGGGGCGCCGATCACGAGCCACCAACCAGCAAGCAGGAAACGCATAGTGCAGTGAAAAGAATTCGGGCGCGGTCGCCGGCCAGCGGCGCCGCGCTGGCTACGCTAATCCGAGCTTACGACGAATCTCGGCGTTGGGTCCTTCAAACTTCGGCAACGCTACGTTGCCGATGTAGCCGAGGTCTTTCCATCCCTGTGGCGTGGTGTAAAACGCGGTGGCGGTCTGATCGCGGATGGTGTCGAAGAACTGCGCAGCGAACTGGTGCTCGGGCTTGGCTTTCGGGAGATAGCAGATGTCGTCGCAGATGGCGGTACGCTGCGCGGGGGTCGCGAGATGGAACCGCGTGCGGAAGCGGGTCTGGGACTCGCGGTCAAGCCACGCCAATCCCCCCCGCACGCGCACCAGCGAGGCATCACCACCCGGTCGGCTGGCCCATTCGTTGATGTAGGCCGGCGCGCCCACCGTTGAAGCGGCAGGGCTCTTTGCGTCGGCGGGGATAATCATGTCGCACAAAGCGGCCAGCGTAACCAGTTCGCGCGCCAGCAGCTTATTCGGCCAATCCGCCTTGGCCACCTGCAGGACCGGGTCACTGGGAGTGCCGCGCGGACCTTTGCGCGGAGTGGGCGCTTGCTCCAGCAGAGGGAGCGGGGGGCGCGACGTCGGCGCCGCAACGGCGGCCGACGGCTCGGGGAGCATGGGCACCATCGCCGCTGCCGCCATCGCTTTCAGTGCCGCACGGCGCGCGATCCCCGGTGTGGTGGAGTCTGATGAGGCGGAGTCCGGCGAGTCGGAATCCGATACCTCGTGGCGTTGATCAGACATCAGAGGTTCCCCCGCTTGAGTTCGGCCACCAGGTGATCGCAGCTGCGCCACGCGAGGGCGAGAATGGACAAGGTCGGATTCTTGTCGGCATTCGATACGAAGGTGGCGCCGTCGGTGACAAAGAGATTCTTCACATCCCACGCTTGCCCGAACTCATTGAGCACGGAGGTGGTGGGATCACTGCCCATGCGCACGGTACCCACTTCGTGGATAATCGAGCCACCCGTGGCAATGGCTTTGCTGCCATCGGTTTGCACCGTACCCTGCACCGTGCCACCCATTTTGTCGATGATCTCGGCGAACGTGGCATGCATATGCGCCGCCTGCTGCGTTTCATGCGCCGACCACTTCCAGTGAAAGCGCAGCACCGGAATGCCCCACTGATCCACCGCCGTCGGATCGATCTCGCAGTAGGAATCCTCGTTGGGAATCATCTCACCGCGGCCGTCGAAGTACATAAACGAGCCATAGTAGCGACGCGCGTCTTCCTTGAACTTCCGGCCGTACGAGCCCTGCGTAAAGCTCTCCAAGCCACCGAAGATGCCGGGACCGGGCATACCGCGCCCGCCCCCGAACTCAATGTGATAGCCGCGGGCAAAGGACAACTTGCCCGCCTTTTGGTCGCCGTACCCCCACCAGGGCATGTACATGTGAATGCCTGCGGTGCCGTCTTCATTCACCGGAGGCAACCCTTCCAACCGCGGAATCTGCGCCGAGAGCCCAGCGCCCACGGTATCCATGAGATACTTGCCGACAACCCCACTGCTGTTGGCAATTCCGTTGGGGAAGAGCGCACTCTTGGAGTTGAGCATGATGCGCGACGTTTCGCAGGCGCTGGCCGCGAGCACCACGACCTTCGCCGTGACGTGATGATCGGTGCGCGTGCGCTTGTCGATGTAGTGCACCCCACTCGCGTTCCCCTTCGCATCGATGGACACCTCGCGCACCATGGCGTCGGTGATGAGCGTCACGTTGCCCGTGGCCATCGCGGGGGGAATCAACACCGTGGTGCTTTGGAAATTCGCTTTAATGGAACAGCCGCGTCCGCAATCCGTGGCATAGAAGCACGCCATCCGTTCGTTCATGCTTTGGCGCAGCACCCGTTGCGCGAGTGCATTGCCCGGATGGAGCCTGGCCGGCAACCGGGCCGAATCCTGCCGTTGCGTGAGCACGGCGCGGTGTGCCGGAATCACCGGGATACGGAGGGGATCACACGCCTGCTTGGCGAGCAGCTCGTACGAGCGCGCGGCTGGCGGCGGCTGCAACACGCCGGGCGACGAGCGTGGCGTATTTTCGAGGTCCTCCTCACCACCGTACACACCGATGAGCAGCTCGGTTTTGTCGTAATACGGCGCCATGGTGTCGTAGGTCATCGGCCAGTCGGCGCCGAGTCCGTCGCGTGATCTGGGCTTGAAGTCGTACGGTCCCATGCGAAGCGAGATGCGCCCCCAGTGGTTGGTGCGCCCGCCCAGCATCCGGGAACGCCACCAGCTGAACTGACTGCCGGGCGCCGTGGTGAAGGGCTCACCGGGCACGCGCCACCCCCCATCAACCGTGGCGTCGTAAAAGCCGAAGGGTTTGTCCGCATTGCCGCTGCCGCGCAGTGGGGCGTCCTTCGGCGTTTGGAACATGGGTGTTTCCGTGACCGGATCGTAGTCGCGTCCCGCTTCCAGCAGCAGCACCTTGAGCCCCTGCACGGACAGCTGATACGCGGCCATCCCGCCACCGGCGCCGGAGCCAACCACGATAACATCGTACTGCGGTGCGATCTTGGAACGACGGGAGGACACGAGGAGCACTCCTCTACGGGCGGGATGCGGGGAGGTGCACCGGTGCACCTGCAGCCCAAGCTATCGCGCCGGCGGGGTGCGCGCTTCCCCCGAGTGGCGTTGGCCTTCTGACAATCGTGCCACGGGCGTGACGGTGCCGCCGCTGGCTCGTCTTTGGGGTGATCCGGAATTCCCAATACCGTCTTAGTTATCCCGCCACCGCGTTGATGCTCTGGGGAGACTGTAGCCGCCACATCCGTTGGACTGTACTGGCGGCGCTTCTTTTCGCCAGTGCCGCCCCGGCGCGCGCCCATGCCCAGGCGCGCACCGATCTCGTGCTGGATGTCACGCGCACCCCCAGCGTTGTGGTCGCTGGGGGCAACGTGACGTTCAACGTTGGCCTCTCCAACGTGGCAAACGTGGCCGCCTCGGGCGTGACGGTTCAGCTGAACGTGCCGGCGAATGTCCGCTACCAGGGCTTCACGGCCGGCACCGGCGCGGCGTGTTCGGGGATGACGCTCAATCAGGCCGGCCCCGGCACCCTCGTGTGCTCGCACCCCACGTTGATCCAGGACGCCAGCGGGTTGTTTACGGTGACGCTGCAGATGATGGCGCAGGGCGTGACCACGGTGACGTCGTCGGTGAGCGCCACGCAACCCGACGCGACCCCGGCCAACAACAGCGACAGCGACGCCACCACCGTGACCGCGGGCGCGGATGTGTCCGTTTCGCTCACGGCGCCCACGCCGCTCGCATCGGGAAGCTCGTTGAACTACGCGCTGAGCGTGACCAACGCCGGCCCCGACGACGCCACCTCGCTGCGCGTCACCTTCCCGCTGCCGACGGGGTTCACCCAATCGGGCGGACTGCCTGCGGAATGCTCCGTGAGCAGTGGCACCCTCACCTGCAATATCGCCGGTCCCATCGCCTCCGGCGCCACGCTGTCCGTCGGAAATGTACCGGGCAAGATCACTGCGGCGGGCGGCTCAACCGTGTCAGGCACCGCCAGTGTGGGGCTGCAACCCGGGGCGCCGTCGTCGGCCGCGCAGGACCCCAATAGTGACAACAACACATCCACGCACAGCATCACGGTAACCGCCGGTTCGGACGTTCGCCTTACTCATGCACGCAGCCCGTCGGCATCGTCGTACATCGTCGGCGCCACCCTGAACTTCGTGCTGACCGCCGCCTACGATGGCGAGAGCCCGTCGGGGCTGACCATCACCAATACGGTGCCAGCCAACTACACCATTGGCGCGGTGGGCGCGGTTCAGGGCTCATGGAGCTGCAGCGTGAGCGGGCAGACTGTGACCTGTACCCGGGCCAGTGGTGGTGGAGTAACGGGCAACAATCAGGCGCTGGGTACCGTCACCATTCCCGTCACGGTCGCCACCGCGGGCAGCGGTATTACCAACAGCGCCACCCTTACCGCCACCTCGCCCACCGATCCTTCACTAGGCAATAACACCGCTACCGATGGTGCTGCAGCAACCCTGCAAGCGCAGGGAGCGGATCTCCGACTGGTCCACACGGGGCCCTCGCCCGCAACGGTGACCGCCGACATACCGTTCTCGTGGACGTTAACCGTCACGAACCTCGGCCCCAGCGCGTTCTCGGGCGATCTGGTGGTCACCGACACGGTGCCGGCCGACGTCCGGATCAACAGTATCACCGCCGCTGGCTGGAGCTGCGGCAGCCTGCCGGCCACCGGGCCCACCATCCTCAGCTGCACCCGCAGCTACACCAGTGGGGCACCGTTTGCCTCCGCGGCAACGCAAAGCCTCGTGCTCAACGCCACGGCGCTGGCGGCGGGGTCGCTCACCAACCGGGCGGGGCTCTCGACCGTCACCCCGAGCGTCCCCGATCCGAGCAGTGCCAACAACAGCAGCGCCACGCACACCGTCACCGCCAGCGCCGCGACCGCGGATCTCCGACTGATCCACACCGGGCCCTCGCCCGCAACAGCGACCGTCGACATTCCGTTCTCGTGGACGTTAACCGTCACGAACCTCGGCCCCAGCGCGTTCTCGGGCGATCTGGTGGTCACCGACACGGTGCCGGCCGACGTCCGGATTAACAGTATCACCGCCGCTGGATGGAGCTGCGGGAGCCTGCCGGCCACCGGACCCACCATCCTCAGCTGCACCCGCAGCTATACCAGTGGGGCACCGTTTGCCTCGGCGGCGACGCAAACCCTCGTGCTCAACGCCACGGCGCTGGCGGCGGGGGCGCTCACCAACAGGACCGGGCTCTCAACCGTCACCCCAAGCGTCGCCGATCCGAGCAGCGCCAACCACATCAACCGCAACCACACCGTCACCGCCAGTGCCGCGGCGAACACTGTCGATCTGTCGCTGCTCAAAACGGTGGATCTCGCCAGCGTACCGTCGGGTGACCCGCTCACCTATTCACTTGAAGTGGTGAACAGCAGCGCGACCACGGCGACCACGATTACGGTGTCTGACACCTTGGCCTCGTTGCTCAACAGTGGTGCGGGCGCTACCGGACAGGGGTTCATCTCCCATACAGTGAGCCGTCTCGGGACGGCGACCTCCGTGAACTGCTCGAGTGCGGCAGGAGTGACCGGCACCCGGCTCCTCACCTGCACCATCCCGTCGCTGCCGCCGTGTACGGCGTCGGTGGATTGTCCACTCATCACCGTCGCTATCCGGCCAAGCGCCACCGGAACTCGTACGAACCGAGGGCACGCGTTCTCGGCGAGCAACGCGGACCCCAACAGCACCAACAACACCGGAAGCGTCTCCAGCACCGTGGTCGCCAGCGCCGACATGACGATTTCGTCGACGGCATCAACGGCGGCGGCAGGGCAGTCCCTCACCTACGTGCTTACGGCACGCAACAACGGTCCATCCAGTGCGGCCGGCGTGGTGGTGAACGACAGCCTGCCGCTTGGTGTGCTGTTTGTATCGGCGTCCCCATCCAGCGGCAGCTGCAGCGTCACACCAACACCGAACACGGTCACCATCGCCGGCAATCGGCAGGTGACGTGTGCCTTGGGCACCATCGCCAGCGCCGCCCAGAGCACGGTCACGATCGTGGTTATCCCCACGACGGCGACCAGCGGAAGCACGCTCACCAATATCGCCACGGTGTCCACCACCACGGCCGAACCGGCCTCGCCCGGGTTGAGCAACAATACGGACAGCCGGAATGTGGTGGTCGCCAACCCGTCACTGGAGCTGCTCGTTGACCAGACGGACTCGGTCGATCCGGTTGGGGTGGGCGGGAACACCGTGTACACCGTCACGGTGAACAACCTCGGGCCGTCGGTAGCTGAAGACGTGGTCATTACCGACACCCTGCCGGCGGCGGGGTTGAGCTACCAATCGCATACCCTGTCGTCGGGGAGCTGCTCCACGGTCCCATCCGTCAACACGGTTGGTGGTGTGCTCACGTGTACCATCCCCCGCCTGAATAGCGATGCTACGGCAACCCTCACCATTACCATGCGGGCGGTGGCCAAAGGTATTCACACGAATCACGTCGCCATTGCGTCCACCGAGACGGCGGCGGGCTTTGAGGGTTCGCTGGCCAACAATGACGCACAGCTGCGCACGGGCGTGCGCACGCGCGCTGATGTCGAGGTGGTGAGTAAGGTTGCGTCCCTCGCGACCGTGGCGCTGCGACGTCCGTACTCCTGGGTGATCACGGTGCGCAACGCGGCCGGTTCCGGGTTGGCGGAAGCCGATACGGTGCGGGTGACCGATGCCCTGCCGGCGGGTATGGAGCTCACCGGCCCACCGACGGTGGCCATGGTGAGCGGCTCTGCCACCGAAAGCAGTTGTAGCGGGATCGCCACGCAGACGTCGTTCACCTGTGCGTTGGGCACGCTCAGCGCCGGTGGTGAGGCCACGATTACGGTACCGGTGCGCCATCTCACAGTGCCGAGTGGTGGGACGACCACGAATAGCGCGAGCATATCGACGTCGTCGGAAGATCTGGCTCCGGCCAACAACAGCCAGTCCGGAACGACCACGATCACGGGATCGAGTATCAGCGGGGTCGTGTTCCGCGACTTCAACAACAATGGTGTCGTTGATTCCGGCGATTCGGGTATCGGCAGTGTGACGATGACGCTGACCGGCACCGCCTTTGACGGCAGCGCGGTCTCGCGCACCACCACAACGGCCGCCAACGGTAGCTATACCTTCTCGGAACTCCCGGAGGGGAGTTATGGCGTCCAACGGGGTGCGGTGAGCGACGCCTTTGTCACGGTTGGCATCCAGACCGCCGGGAGCAGCGGTGGAGAGGCGTCCACCGCGCCCAACATCACCGCGATCACCCTCGCCGAGAATACGGCCGCTACGGATTACCGTTTTGCGCTGGTTCCCCAGCCACGGCTGGGACTTTCGTTGCGCGTGATGGGCACCCCTACGGTGAACGCCGACGGCAGCCTTACGGTGGTGCTGCGCCTTGGTGCGCAGAACTTCAGTTTGGAAGCCTTGAATGCCGTGGCCATTACGGCTCCGCTCACCGGGGCGGCTCCCTTGGTGGGTACCTACATGGGGGGCGGCGCTGCGGCATCGCTCACCGCGGGAAGCTACACGATACAGGCGGCACCAAGCCTGGTGGGGAGTTGCGCAACAGCAACCCCAACGGCGGGCTACAATGGCAGCACGACCACGTCAGTCGCGCAGATTACCGCGTTGGCCGCCGGCGCCAGCTGCGACGTGGAGTTTTCGCTCCGCTATCAGCCAACGGTTCCACTGCCACCCGGGAACTACGCCCTGCAGGCATCCGGCACCAGCACGGGTGCGCTTTCCGGCATCGTTGAGACCGACCTGTCGCAAAACGGTGCGTCATCGGATCCCGATGCCGACAACAACCCCAAGAATAACGACGAGGTCACGCCGCTTGGTGCGGTGCTGACGGCGGACGTGAGTACGGCGTTATCGGTGCCGTCGAGTGCTGCAGCCGGTGAGGTGGTGGCGGCCACGGTCACCTTCCGCAATCTCGGTCCGTACACCGCAGAGGCGGTGAGCACCACCCTATCGCTCACACCAAACCTCGCCACCGTTTCGTTTGAGAATTTGCCGGGCGGGGCCACCGCCTCGTATGCCGCGAGTACGGGGGTCGTCACGTTCGGCGGGATGCCAACCACGTTGGCGGCCGGACAGTTTGCGTCAGGCGATGGCAGCACACCGATCCGTGTGAGTTACACGCAGAACGGGGTTGCCAGCAGCAGCATGAGCAGCGGGGTATCAACAACCAGTCATGAAGCCACGAACGCCGGTGCCAATAGTGCCACGGCAACGGTGACGGGCGCGCTGGTGGCGGATGTCAGCAGCACGCTCAGTTTTCCGGCGAGCGTGAACGCCAGCGAGGCGGTGAGTGGCACGGTGGTGTTCCGGAATACCGGCCCGTCAACAGCGGCGGGGCTCACGTATACGCTCACGTTGGCGAGTGGGTTGAGCGGCGTCACGGTTGGCAACCTGCCCACCGGCGCGACTGCGGCGTATGCGTCGGGCACGGGCGTGGTGACGTTCACGGGTATGCCCGCCACGTTGGCCAGTGGCGCCATGGCCAGTGGCAATGGCACGAGTGGGATCACGGTCGGCTACACGCAAAACAGCGCCGCGAGCAGCACCGTAAGCAGCGCGATGGGCACAAGCACCAGCCAAGGGGCGAACGCCGCGGCGGATAACGCGACCAGTACGGTGGGTGGCGCGCTGGTGGCGGACGTTTCCACCACGGTGAGTTTCCCGGCGAGCGTGAATGCGGGCGAGACCGTGAGTGGCACGGTGGTGTTCCGCAACACGGGGCCGTCAATGGCGTCCGGCCTCACGTACACGCTCACGTTGGCGAGTGGGTTGAGCGACGTCAATGTGTTTAACCTGCCCACCGGCGCGGCGGCGGCGTATACG
>CANHTA010000102.1 GCA_947463135.1 Gemmatimonadota bacterium | reverse complement strand
CACCGCACCAACTGGGCGCCCGCATCGAGACTGAGTGTGGTGTCCACGCGAATATCGCGTGCTGCCGATTCCCACCGCAAACGAAGCGCCGCCCGTAAGGGGCCACGGTGTACGATCCGGACTTCGCCACAGCGCAACCGCTCAGCCGTCCCGCGTAGCGACGGGGTGTAGCTATCTCCCAGATCGGTGATTGTTTCCAGGGAGAGCGCGTCACTGATCTCACGGCCGGCCTGCTGGATGGACACCATGCCGGCCTGTACGGTGATGCACACGAAGTCATTGCGCATCACCACGCCGTTTGGCGTTTCGGCAATGTGGAGTGCCGGAACACGTGGTGTGGCGCCCAACGGCGCTGCTTCACCAACGCATGCTTGCGCGAACCGCCGGAGCCCGTAGGCTGGCACCTCAGGAACCCAGGCGAGCACGCGATGTACCCGTACGAGATCATTATCGGGGTAGTGCTGCGGCGATTCGCGACGCAGTGGTTGCACGCGCGCCGAGATTGGCTGCGGGACGAGGCCGGGGAGACCGACGGTACCAGGGGCCGAGTGCTTCGGCAACATGACGTCGCCACTGCCCGGCCCAACGCGCACGTCGGCGAGGGTCTCGATGAGGCGCAGCGTGGCCATGCCGGCACGTGCGACGGCGGCCCGGTTCCGGACAACGACCACGTCGTCGTGCACGACCTGCTCTCGGGCGACGACCGGACGGTGCGAGAGGCGCAGGTGCAGCGCCGCCTGTCGGATACCGCGTAACTGTGCTGCGACGGACTCCTGCTTGATGTTCATGGCACGCGCCACCGCGTCAATGGAACAGCCGCAAAGCGTGTCGTGCGGATGCGTTTCCAGCAGCTCCTGCCACGCCGTGTGCAGGAAGGCAGGAAGCTGGGCCAACGTAATGCTCCCGTCGGCCGACGGCGCACGAGACCGAACCGACGGGAGTGCGAGCCAGCTCACCGCCGCCCACGGCTCTACGTCGCGGAGGAGCAACCGTTCGAGGCGTGCATTGCGGCGTTTCTGCTGGGCGCGTGTGGCGAGTGTGCCGCCGAGGGTCCATGTGAAGCCGTAGGAGTCACGGAGCTCGCCATGCACGGTTGGGACGTGAGACGCGCGCGCGGCGTGGGCAAACTGTGCGGCAAAGTCATCGAGCGTCGTACGCTGCACGGTGGCCACTGGTGCAGCCGCGTGCTGGAGCGCGGTGATGGCGGCGGCGATATCCGGCTGGAGCGCGTGATGATCCGCGCCATTGGGGAGCAGCACCACCCCGGTGTCATTCCGTGCGGTGATCTGCGTGAGAAGCTGCTGCCAACGTTGTGCAGCAGCGTTCGGCGTGGCCGGCAAGGCAGAGCCAACCTCGTATCCGTCCGGGGGTAAGTGATACCCGTACACGACCGCACCGTCAGGCCCGACCCACTGAAACGCATCAACCGCAGGATGAGCGGCGCCTCCGAACCCTCTCCATACCACGGCCACGGTAAACCCGTATCCCGCGGCGATGCTGGGGAGTGCGGCGGGATGACCGAAGGAATCCGGGCAGTACGCCACGCGCGGCGGCGTGGCACCGAACCGACGCAACACGCGTCTGCCGGCCTCGAGATTGCGGAGGATTGCCTCGCCGGAGGGGATGAGGTTGTCGGCCAAGACGTACCACGGACCCGCCTCCAGCTCACCCGACTGCAGCCGCGCCTGAAGCACCTCATGCTGCTCGGGGCGCACGTGGAGATAATCACAGAGCGTAATCGCCTGTCCATCCAGCAGAAACGGCGATGGTGCTGGATGACCCTGCCCCGTTTCGCCGATGAGGCTGTCGATTAACGAGACCAGACGCTGACGGAAACGGGGCAGCGGATGGTACCACTCCCGATCCCAGTGTGTGTGGCAGATAACGCAGACGTTGAGCGGCTTCGGGAGGGTCACCGTGATAAGCTAGCCTCCGCGACGGGGCCCCGGCCAGACGACGTACGGCGGGTTACTGCGGTTGACCGGAGCGACACGGCCATCGACCTTTCACCGAGCGAATGCTGCGCTGATTCCCACTCCCGGACGCCTGCTTGGACTTCCTGACCGAGTTCTACCATAAACTGCGCGACCTCCCGGCACTGGTGCAGTGGGCCGGCTATGTCGGTCTTACCCTGATCATTTTTGCTGAAACCGGCCTCCTCGTTGGCTTCTTCCTCCCGGGGGACTCGCTGCTTGTGACGGCCGGGCTGCTCGCGGCCGACCCAGCGTTTGGCCTGAACGTCTGGCTCCTTGGGTTGATTCTTACCATAGCCGCGATTGTCGGCGACACCGTTGGTTACCATGTCGGGAAAACGGCGGGCCCCCGTATCTTCACACGTGAGGATTCGCTGTTCTTTCACAAAGATCATCTGCTGAAGGCGCAGGCGTTCTACGAGAAGCACGGCGGGAAGACCATCATTATTGCGCGGTTCATGCCCATCGTGCGTACGTTTGCGCCTGTTGTTGCTGGCGTTGGCCGCATGCAGTACCCCTCATTTCTGGCATACAATGTTGTTGGCGGTGTGCTCTGGATCTGGAGTATGCTGCTCACCGGTTTCATTTTAGCGCGAACCGTTCCCGGCGTGGCCGCGCACGTGGAGAAGGTGATCTTGGTGGTAGTGTTTCTTTCGATTCTTCCGGGAATCATCGCGTGGTTTCGCAATCGGCGCGGTGGGGCGAACGGCTGATCGTTCCCGCCTTCGCTGCTCTTTTTTGCTCACTTCACAGGAGACGATGTTATGGCCCATGTTCTACCCCCGCTTCCGTACGCCCCTGAGGCACTCGAGCCGCACCTTGATGCGCAGACCATGACCATTCATCATGGCAAGCACCATCAGGCCTACGTCACGAACTTGAACGCCGCGATTGAGAAGGCTCCGGAGCTGGCTGGATGGAGTCTCGACGAACTGTGCTCCAAGATCAACGAGGTGCCGGAGGCGGTGCGTACCGCCGTGCGCAACAACGGCGGTGGACACTGGAATCATTCGCTCTTCTGGCAAACGATGGCGCCAAACGCCGGAGGAGAACCAACCGGGGCGCTGGCTGACGCGATCACGAAGGCGTTTGGATCGTTTGCGGCGTTTAAGGAACAATTCCAGGCTGCCGGTATGGGGCGCTTCGGTTCAGGCTGGGCGTGGCTGGTGTCCACGAATGGCGCCCTTTCCATCATGAGCACGCCGAACCAGGACAACCCGCTGATGGAAGGAAAGCATGCGCTCCTTGGCTGCGATGTGTGGGAGCATGCGTACTACCTGAAGTATCAGAATCGTCGGGCGGACTACCTGGGCGCGTACTGGAACGTGGTGAACTGGGCGGAAGTCGCGAAGCGCCTGGCCTGATTGCGTTGGATAGACCAAACGAAGAGGGGCGCCGTGAAGTGACGGCGCCCCTTTTCGTTTGGCACTGCGGACCGCAAGGTTACGCCGCGAGCGCCGGAAGAACCGTAATGGCGACACCCAAGGCCCAACCAACAAACGCGCCGATAAAGCCTGCACTGCGCTCAACACGACCCACCACGCTGAGGCCAATGGCCATGATGACCAGCTGCCAAATATTGAAGACATCGATATTGGACAACAGGGCAGTCAGCGCGGGTGACGTGCTGACCGGATCCACAAACCGCGCCGCTCCGAGTGCGGCATCGGAAAAGGAACGAATCGACTGCGGATCCACCAGCGCGCCTTGCGCCGCGGTCACAATAAAGCTGAGGACCTTGGGCACCGAGGCGAGTGTCGCAATGAGCATGGCCTGCCCGTAGCTACAATTCGCCGACGCAACCTTACCGCCGATCCAGACCAGGAAGCCCGTGAGCACCGCACCAAGCGGCACCATCATCACACCGGTGGCCAGGAAACCATACCCTGCAAATTTCTGCGCGGCGGCCGCCGCTTCTGCCGGCATCGGGGTTCCCTTCGCGGCCATCTGCTGCATCTGCAAATAGAAGTTGGCGTCGATATAGGGCTGAATCAGCCCCTTTGTAGCCAGCACGATGACCAGCGAAATGAGGGTGAGCACCGCCATGTACATGCCAACCCCTTTGGCACGCGACCGGTCAAACACCTTCGCGGGAGCCCACATCACTTCCAACAGATCCTCGAGCACACTGCTCTTAGGTGTCGTTACCGTCCCATCGCTCATCGCGCCGCCTCCCCCTCGAGATAGGTGTATCCTTCGAGTCCCGCGACGTAATCCGCAATGAAGGCATTGGCCTCCTCACGGGTCAGGGACGTGGTGGAATTGACTTTACGACGGAAGGTGGCGAGAAGTTGCGACGCCCCGAATTGGACGTAGTTGAGGACCTCAGTCACGGTATCCCCTTCTACCAGATCGGTGATCTCGTAGGCGCCCTGATCGTTCAAGCGCACATGCACCGCGTTGGTGTCACCGAACAAGTTGTGCAGATCGCCGAGAATTTCCTGGTAGGCACCGGTAAGAAAGATTCCCAGGATGTAGTCCTCGCCATCGCGGAACTCGTGCAGCTCCAAGCTGGGGCGTCCTTTTTTCTCACCTACGAACCGATCGATCTTTCCGTCGGAGTCGCAGGTCACGTCCTGCAGCGTGCCCCGCCGGACCGGTTCCTCATCAAGGCGATGAATGGGCATGATGGGAAAGAGCTGGTCAATTGCCCAGCTGTCCGGGAGCGATTGGAAGAGCGAGAAGTTACAGAAGTACCGATCAACCAGAGCGGACTCGAGCTCGGGGAGAATATCGGCATAGGTATCCTCATCGGCCTTGGCGATACGATAGATCGCATTCATCGTGGCAAGCCACAGGACCTCCGCTTTCGCCAAGCCACGCAGGCTCAAGACCCCACTGTTGAAGTAGTTCCGGGCGCGATCTTTATCGAACGATGCATCATGGAACACCTCCAGCACCTTCCGCGGCTTGGCGCCGCGCTCGGTAAGGGTGCGCCAGTCTTCGTACATTTCATGCAGCAGGGAATGTTCTTCATCCTCGAGCACCGGAATCGGCTGCTCGGCCTGCGACTCGACATCGATGACCTTGACCAACAAGAGTGCATGATGGGCGGTGAGGGCACGCCCGGACTCACTGATGATGTGCGGCATCGACAAGTCGGCATCACGGCACGCCTCCGCAATGGTGTAGATCACGTCATTGGCGTACTCCTGCAGGGAGTAATTCACACTGGCGTTGTTCGTGGAGTTGGTGCCGTCGTAATCGATACCGAGCCCGCCGCCGACATCCACATGCGTGATATCGACACCGATGGCGCGCAGCTCCAGGTAAAACCGGGCGACTTCCTGCAGTCCTGACTTGATAAAGCGAATATCGGTGATCTGGCTGCCGAGGTGAAAATGAATCAGCTTGAGAATATCGAGCCGATTCAACGCCTGCAGCTTATCGATGAGCTTAATGAGCTCAGCGGAGCTCAACCCAAACTTGCTTTTCTCCCCGCCGCTCTGTGCCCAGCGACCCGCCCCCTCACTGGCCAGCTTGATCCGCACGCCGCAGGTGGGGACGACGCCGAGTTCGTCAGCAACTTCCAGCAAAACATCGAGTTCACTGACCTGTTCGAGCACGATAAAGACCTTGTGTCCAAGCTTCTGGCCGGTAAGAGCCAGCCGCATGAACTCATGATCTTTGTATCCATTACAGACGATGAGATGCTCGGTGCTTTCGGAGAGGCCGAGTACCGCCTGCAGTTCGGGCTTGGAGCCACATTCGAGCCCAACGCCGTGCGTTTTGCCGAATTTGACGATCTCCTCAACCACGTGGCGCTGCTGATTGACCTTGATCGGGTACACCGTGGTGTAGTCACCGGTGTACTCGAACTCCTTCATGGCGGCACTGAAGCGCTCACTCAGCGTTTCGATGCGAGATTTCAGGATATCGGAGAAGCGCAACAGCACGGGGAGGGCAATGCCCTGCCCTTCGAGATCATGCGCGAGATCACGCAGATCGGCTGTCAGTTCCGGCCGATCCGGATTGGGACGCACGATGACACGTCCACGTTCGTTGATGTCGAAGTAGCCTGCGCCCCAGCCTTCTACGTTGTAGAGGGCGCGCGCGGCGTCGATGGACCATGGAGCGGGCGCGGACGCCGCGGTCGAGGAGTGGTTGCGAGTGGCCATAGGCGAGCAAAGCTAGGGGGTTCGGGGCGGCGGAGGGAGCCGCCGCACCGAAATCCCGTGTAACTCCTCGCCGTGCGGCTGGCGGGGCCCACCGTGGGGCCCCGCGGAGGGACGCGCTAGTTGTCGCCGTCGAGCAGGCCGCCGAGCCCACCGAGGAGGGAGCCCTCGCCGACGCGCTTGCCACCGGCGCGCGGTGCGGCGGCGATAATACGATCGGCCAGTCGCGAGAAGGGGAGCGTTTGGAGGATGACGCGGCCCGGACCGGTGAGCTGGACGAAGAAGAGTCCTTCGCCACCGAACAGTGCCGTTTTGATCCCCGGTACGCGTTGGATGTCGTAGTCCACCGACGGTTGGAGCGCCACCAAGCATCCCGTATCCACGCGGAGGACCTCGCCCGGGGCCAGATCAATCGCATGAAGCGTTCCGGACGCATGCAGAAAGGCGAGACCGTCCCCTTGCAGCTTCTGCAAAATGAAGCCTTCACCGCCAAAGAAGCCCGCGCCGATCCGGCGCGTGAAGGCGACAGAGAGATCGATGCCGCGTGCCGCGCACAGGAAGCTGTCCTTCTGGGCCAGCACCGTGCCGCCCCAGTCGCGCAGATTCAGCGGCACGATTTTGCCCGGAAACGGGGCCGCGAACGCCACATCGGCTCGCCGCGCCCCGTTGTTGCCGAAGAGCGTGACGAAGAACGAATCGCCGGAGAGGACGCGCTTCCCGGCGCCGATCAGCTTATCGAACAGCCCGCCGCCCGTGGAGTTGGGATCGAGGGTGGTGGCCATGGTGATGCCTTCACGCATAAACATCATCCCCCCTGCCTCGGCGAACACCGCTTCGCCGGGGTCGAGCGTGATAATCACGGCCTGAAGGTCATCACCGATGATGTGGTAATCGATTTCGTCTGCTGCCATTACTTGCCTCCGTTGGGGCGCAGCGGCGCGCTCGCGCCTGCTGCCGGGGTGGACATCTTGACCTGATCGCGTCCCTTTTCGAGGAAAGGAATGCCGCG
Organism: Gemmatimonadota bacterium; assembly: GCA_947463135.1. GTDB lineage: Bacteria > Gemmatimonadota > Gemmatimonadetes > Gemmatimonadales > Gemmatimonadaceae > Gemmatimonas. The sequence goes on along the minus strand of CANHTA010000102.1, from coordinate 4,041 downwards.
CACCATCCATGACGGGGCATCGGCGCCCTGAAGTTTCACGGCGAAGAATTCCTGCATCTTCTTGTCGATGTCCTTCTGATTGGCCCGCTTGGTGGGGTTATGCTCGTCGCCATTGTACACCACCATGTAGGCTTCCTTCTGCAGACGGCGCATGGCGACATAGAACTCAATGCCTTGGTACCATGGGACCGCGCCGTCGTTGTCGTTGGCCATGAAGAGCACGGGCGTGGTGACCCGGTCGAGGCGGAAGAGCGGCGAGTTTTCGACGTAGCGCTCCGGATACTGCCAGAGCGAGCCACCGATGCGGCTTTGCGTATGCTCGTACTGGAAGGTGCGTGCCAATCCCGATTGCCACCGGATGCCGCCGTAGGCGCTGGTCATGTTCACGACGGTGGCATTCGGGACAGCGGCCGCGAACATGTTCGTGACCGTGATGAGGTACGCGGACTGATAGCCGCCCCACGACTGCCCCGTAATACCCACCCGTTTGGGGTCAACAAACCCCTTGGCCACGAGGGATTGCACACCGGGGATGATGGCCTTGGCGGCGCTTGGCCCGGGCTGCCCGTCGGTGTAGACGATATCGGGCTGGAACACGAGGTACCCCAACGCATTGTACACCATGGGGTTTACGGTATTGCGCCCCGACGGGGCCGTGTAGTTATGCAAGCCGTCGGTGAGCTTTTCGTAAAAGTAGACGATCATGGGGTACTGCTTGGTTGGATCGAAGTTCTCCGGCTTGTGCAGCAAACCACGCAGCGGAACACCATCGCCATTGAGCCACGAGACCAACTCGACGGTACCGCGTGGATACTGCGCGTCCTGAGGGTTGGCGTCCGAGATCTTCGTCGTGCCGGCGATGGTTGCCCCCGTATAGAGGTCCGGGAACTCGCGGTAGGTGCTTTGCGTGAGGAGATACTGATCGGCGTTCCGGGCTTTCTGCAGACCATTCAGATTGCGGTCGGCCATGATGATCTTTTCCGGCATGGCGTCAACGCCAATCCGGTCCCGCCAGAATCCCGTGGCTTTCGTGAGCGAGTCCACGGCGCGCAGGATGAGCGGAGACGACGGATCGAGGAACGGATCATCCCGATCGAGGTCCACGATGCGGAAGGTCATCCCCGCGCGACGTCCCTCGCCATCGGTGAGGTTTTTGGGCGCCACGACCCCGGCGGGATCGACTTCCCATACATCAAAACGGTCGTACACCAGCACGCGTTTGTCCGCCGCCGTCCACCCACCCAACCCATACGGCGGTGGCACGTCGGGTGAATCGAACTCCTCATCCTGAAACTTCACGGGCAACTTGTCGGTGAGCACCGTTTTCTTCCCCGTGGCCGTGGCGTACGCAACCCATTGCCCCTTTTCAAACCAGGTGACGTACTGGGCGCCGGGTGAGAGCTGGGCGTTGCCATCGATCTGCCGCGCCACGAGGGTGCGCGCGCCGGTGTTGGGTTCGATGAGATAGACATCGCTGGCCCCTTCGCCCCAGAACTGCGGGATGGCGTACTCGACGCTGTTGATCCCCAGCACGCGGCGGCCATCGTCGCTGATGGTGACGCGCAGGCTGTCATTGGCGAGCTGCGTGAACTTACCGCTGGCGATCGAATACAGCGCGGTATAGCTCCGGTTGCGATCGCGGTTGGCCGTGACCTTCTGCTGCGGCATGATCTGCGCGTCCTTCCAGTGCCACAGGTCGTATCCGGCCTTATCAACGAGCGAATCGGCGGGGATGGTATCCATGGGGAGATTCGCCAGCGAGAAGATCACGCCGTTCCCTTCACGGGTGAAGTTCAGCGCGCCGCGCTCGGCAACGAGCATCCCGGCGGGGACATCCGCCGCGGCTACGATCGGGCGGGCCACGATCGGCTTCCCTTTGGCGGGCATCAGCGCGGCGTGATACACCGTCATCTTCGGCTTTGCCGTTGAGTCGCCACGATCGGAGAGCAGCACCACCTGCGTGCCTTTGCGATCGAATGTCATGCTGCGGTAGGTGGCGGCCCCCGAAAGGAGTGGGGTCACGATGCCGGACGAAAGTGCGCGGACAAAGGCGCCGTCTCCGGTCCCATCGCGCGTACTGACCGTGTACCCGAGCCACTGCTCGGCGTCATCGAAGGCAAACGCCGTGACCCCGTCCACGCGGAGTTCCGTACCGGCCGACAGATCACGCAGGACGAGGGTGACCCCGAACTCGCGGCGCGCGAAGAGCGACGCCCCCGGCGCTGCGCCAGCAGCCCCGGCCACGGTAACGCCATTCCCGGCGCCGGTACGGGGTGTGGTGGCCGTGTCCTCAAGCAGATAGGCCAAAAAGCGACCGCCACTGCGTGCTACACGAAACGAGCGAACGGCGGGTATGCGCGTGACGGTTCCGCTCGCCAGATCCATAAGCCCCATGCCATTGCGCGGTGGCAGTGTACCACGGCGTGCCCGGGCACGTTCCACCTCCGTGCGGGAGGGGTAGATGGTGTAGGCCACGAAGCGGCTATTGGCGCTGAACTGCGGGGGGGCGGCGGAGAATTGCGCCGCCGAATCGGCAGCCGGCTGGAGCTGCGGCCGGCCGGTAAAACCGCGGGGGGCGCGATACTCGGTGGTGCCAGTGGTGGCACGTACCACCAGTTCGCCTTCGCCAACCACGGGGCTCAGGGTGTACGCCACCCACTGGCCGTTGTTCGACAAGGATGAACCGGAGATGGTTCGCCATTCGTCGTAGGTATCTTGCGTAATCGGCTTCTTGCCAACGGGCATGGGCGGCGGCGTCCAGCGCGACACGCTGGTAAACGGATTGGCCGGTGCCGTTGGCGCAGGTTGCGCCGGCAATGACGAGGCGCCAAGCAGTCCGGCCAGCAGCGCGGACGCGGACGCCGCGCGGGCGGCACGGGACGAACGGGGCGGTGACGATCGCATTGGGAGGGGGGATCGGGACATGGGACGGGCTGGTCGTTCGGAGCACGGAGCCCCAACTTGGTCGGTAGCCTGCTGGTCCAAAGCTTAACGGCGCGGCTTGAGCCGCGTGAGGAACTCGATGAGACGGATGCTCGGCTTTTTCGTGCGTGGACTGATCCTGCTCGCCCCCCTGGCGGTCACCGTATGGGTGTGTTGGCTGGTGTTCACGAGTGTCGATGGCTGGCTGGGGCTCCCGATTCCGGGCGCAGGGTTCGTGGTGACACTGGTGCTGATCACCGTGGTGGGGTTTCTGGGATCGAACCTGCTTACGCGATCGGCCGTGAATCTGCTGGAAGGGGCGATGGGCCGTCTGCCCTTTGTGCGGCTGCTCTACGGCTCCACGAAAGACTTGCTCAACGCCTTTGTGGGGGAGAAGCGTCGCTTCGACAAGCCGGTAACAGTGGACATGATGGCAGACGGCGGCGTCCGGCTGGTTGGCTTTGTGACACAGGATTCCTTGGCGCACCTCGACATGCCGACGTATGTCGCGGTGTATTGCCCGCATTCCTATAATTTCTCCGGCCAGCTCCATCTCGTTCACGCCAGCCGCGTGCGTCCCCTGGATGTGGCCAGCGCCGACGCCATGGCGTTCGTCGTGTCGGGTGGTGTTTCAGGACTCGTACCGACAGCCCTCTCTACCGGCGAATACGCCACCATCCGGATTCCCTAGATGTATCGACTGCTCCGCCCGTTGCGTTGTCGCCCCGCCGTATTGACGTGTGCGCTGGCGGTTGTTGCCAGCGGACTGTCTGCGCAGTCACCGACGGCGCCGTCGGCAAAGCCGATGCTCCTGGTGCCCGACGCGGTGTTTGACGGTGTCGCTGACACGCCCCACCGTGGGTGGGCGGTGTTGGTACGTGGCACCAGAATTTCGGCCGTTGGTCCACTGGCCAGCCTGTCGATCCCGGCGGACGCCGAGCGGATTGTGCTGCCGGGGACGACACTGCTGCCGGGGATGAGTGATCTGCACAGTCATGTGCTGTTACACCCGTACGATGAGACGCCGTGGAATGATCAGGTGCTCCGGGAATCGCTGGCGCTGCGCACGGCACGGGCGGTAAACCACCTGAAGGCCACACTGGACGCCGGCTTTACGGT
>CANHTA010000101.1 GCA_947463135.1 Gemmatimonadota bacterium | reverse complement strand
GCCGGCATGCCATTCAGCTTGAGAATGTACGCCGTCACCCACACGTACTCGTCTTCCGTGAGCGTACCCGGTGCCGACTTGGGCATCAGGTTGCTGAGATAGTCGTACAGCTCAGCGAGCGGGCGACCAAACCAGCGTAACTCAAAGGCGGCGCCCATATGGGACGCGGTGGTGTGACACCCGAGACAGGCGCCGTTGAATACGTTCTTCCCTTTGGTTGCCTGCGCGACGGTGTACACCCCCTGCGTGGTGGACTTGGGCGCCTGCGCCACCGCCAAGCGCGGTACCCCCATCGCCATTGCGGCACCCAGCCACAACAGGCCAACCACCGTGGACGTGGCGCGCGGGCCGGACAGCCGGCGCATCACCCCCGATATGGCCCACGCCACCCCAGTCACCATCAGTAGTCCCATCAGCCCTCGCAGCAGATCCGCCAGGAACAGGGCATCGAACACCGGCGGGGTGAACGTAAACGCACGCACCGTCTCAACACGTTCGCGCAACCAATGCCACGCCTCATGCGCGATGAACGCCGAGGCGATCACCACCCCCATGCGCTCGGGCACACCGTGTGTAAAGATCCACCGTAACACCGGCACCGCAACGAGCACCGCCACAAGCTGCGCCAACTCCACCCCGACATTGAACGCGGCCAGCGACATCAGCAGATGCGAGCCGGCAAACGGTAACTGCTCCCGCAGGGCGCTCGAAAATCCAAACCCGTGCACCAAGCCGAAGGCAAAGGCCATCCTCCAGCGGTTGGGCACCGGCGCCCCAACGATATTCTCCAGCGCCATAAACACCACCGACGCGGCAATCAGCACTTCCACCAGCGGCGGAAACCAGAGCATCGTGGGCGCAAAGCCCATCGCCGACGCCACCAAGGTGATGGAGTGCGCAATCGTGAAGGCCGTAATCACCCCGACCAGCGGCCGCAGTGCACGAATTGGCAACACCAGGCAAAGCACAAACAGCAGATGATCGATCCCGCTGAACAGGTGCCCCATGCCCGACCGCACAAATCGCCCGGCCACGTGCCACCAGCGCGGATCGAGTCGCACGGCCACTTGGTCGCCATCAAAGGTGAGCACGCGTTCGTCCCCACGACTCGGCACCAACGTCACCACCGTGGTCGTGCGCACCCCCAAGTGCGCCCATCGCGGTTCAAGCACGAGGTCACTCCGGTCACCAACGATCCCCGCAGCTGCCGTGGGGACATCGAGTAACACCTCAAGCATGACCTGACCCACCGGGATATCGGTGGCGTCGGGCATGGGGGCATTTTGCACCGCAGCCAGCGCCGTGGGAAACGACGCAAACGCCTGATCGGAGGGGAGTGCCGCACGCACCGCGATCAACTGTGGAGCGGGAAGTCGCGTGTCGCCAACCCGCAGCCGTACCCCGTCGGCAATCCACAATTGGGCCGCATCGCGCAGCGTCGGCAATGCGCGCGCGACGTCCAACAACCCCGCCCCTCGTGTCGGAAATGACACGTCACGCATGCTCGCCAGCGGCACGCGAACGAGCATCCGAACCCGGGCGCCGTCAGGCTTCACAAAGGCACGCACCACCACGGAGGCCGGTACTTCGTGCGCCTGCGCACGACGTCCCGGCACCAGCGTCAGCAGCAGAACGAGCAGGGAGAGGAGCAAGGGCATCGCGACGCGGGCAGCGATTCTCTGGACAGGCGGGACGAGGCACGTTACTAACTAGGGATGGCGGCGTGGCCGCCCAGAGACGAACATACCATCCCGCCCCCGAATGCACACGGGGGTCTTACCTTGATGGAGAAAGGCTGATGACAAGCAAGCGCAACACACTGCGCTGGACGGCCCTGGTTCTCACCATTGGCGCCCTCGGCGTCGCGCAAGCGTCCTTGCGGGCCACCGACCGACAGATGGTACAGGCCCCGCGGTTCGAGGTGGACCCCATGTGGCCCAAGCCGATGCCGAACCACTGGATTCTGGGCTCAGTCATCGGGGTGGGTATCGACAGCCGCGACCACGTGTTCATCATCCATCGCGGCGACTCCACGCTCAACCAGCGCACCGAGGCGGGGCTCAACGCCAAGCCGCCTATCGGCGAGTGCTGCGCATCGGCCCCGCCCATTCTGGAGTTCGATCCCGACGGCAATTTGGTGAAAGGCTGGGGCGGACCGGGAGAGGGTTACATCTGGCCGGGATCCAATCACGGCGTGGCCGTTGACGACAAGGACAACATCTGGATCGGCGGCAATGGCCCCACCGACTCGCACATCCTGAAGTTCTCGCACGACGGCAAGTTCCTGCAACAGATCGGCACGCCCGGCCAGGGCTCTGCCAGCAACGACAGCACGCACTTCGGTCGCGTGGCCAAGATCACCTTCGACACGAAGGCCGGTGAGGCCTACGTGGCCGACGGCTACGGCAATAAGCGGGTGGCCGTGCTGGACATGAACAGCGGCAAGCTCAAGCGCTTCTGGGGCGCCTACGGCAACAAGCCGGACGACGCGCGTCTGCCACCCTACGATCCGTCGGCCCCGCTCGTCCAGCAGTTCCGCAATCCTGTGCACTGCGCGGAGCCATCCAACGACGGCTTGGTGTACGTCTGCGACCGCCCCAATGACCGTATTCAGGTGTTCCAGCGCGACGGCAAGTTCGTGAAGGAAGTGCGCGTTGCCCCCGCCACCCGCGGCGACGGCTCGGTGTGGGATATCGCCTTTTCCAAGGATGCGGCGCAGAAGTATCTGTATCTCGCCGACGGCAAAAACGAGCGGGTGTACATCATGGACCGGCAGTCACTGGAAATCCTCACCAGCTTCGGTGACGGCGGCCGTCAGCCCGGACAGTTCTTCGCGGTGCACAGCATCGCCACCGACTCCAAGGGCAACATCTACACGACCGAGACGTACGAGGGCAAGCGCCTGCAGAAGTTCCGCTACAAGGGCGTGGGCGCGGTGAAGCGCGGCAACCAGGGTGTGGTCTGGCCAACGGGGAAGTAACCGCCTACCAACGGCAGTAAAACAAAAGGCCAGCGCGATGTGTGCGCTGGCCTTTTGTTTTCCCTAAGAAACAACAGAAAAACTGCATACCGCGGATTGGCGCCGATGATACGCGGATAGGTACGGGCCAATCCGCGCACAATCGGTGAAAATCCGCGGCAACGCTGTTTTTGCTTTTAAAGGGGCTGCCCCCCCAACTCAGGGAATCACACCCGCGCACTCAATTTCGACCTTGGCGCCCGTCGACACGAGGGCGGCGACCACGACCGTGGAGCGCGCCGGCGGCGCGACCGGGAAGAACTCGCGATACACCGAATTCATCCCTGCAAAATCTTTCACGTCGGTGAGAAACACGGTACACTTCACCGCGTTGGCCAGCGTGGTGCCGGCGGCTTCGAACACCTTTTTCGTGCTCTCCAGCGCCACGCGCGTTTGCCCCTGAATCGTGGTGTCCGGCGCGGTGCGGCTCATGCCGAGCTGCCCCGACGCGTAGATCATGTTCCCCACGCGGATTCCCGGCGTGAGTGTGGGTGACGCGCTCTGCCCTTCGGGAATCACTTGGGTACGCACCGAACCTTGTGCCAGCACGCGGCCAGCCCCGAGCGTAAGGGACAGCATGGCGGTGGTGGCAAGCATGAACGAACAACGCATCAGAAATCCTCCAGAGAGACGGGAGCCATAAGCATATGCCCATGTTCGACTTCGTGTGTACAGCCTGTCAACAGTGCTTCGAGGCGTTGGTCCGCGGGAGTACCCTGCCCGCCTGCCCCGGCTGCGGCAGCACCGCCTTGGAGAAGCAAATGGCGCTTCCCGCCATCAAAACATCAACGACCCATGGCCAGGCGATGCACGCCGCCAAGCGACGCGATGCCGCGCAAGGGAAAGACCGCATGCACGAACAGCGGAAATATGAACTGAGCCACGACGACTGAGCAGCGTGGCCCGGTCGGCATGGCTCAGCGAGTCATGCATCCACGTGTGGTGCCAATGCTAGCACGACTTACACTTATTGCTGTTCTTCGCGCCCATCTTCACCAGCAGCGCCACCGTTTCCGGAAACGGCACAATGCGCTGCACCGGGCCATTGGCCATGTCGGCCGTCGTCTGACCACGGCGGCTGATGGCCATGATATCGCCACCTTTGCTGGCGAGATACGTAATCAGCTCGTTGTCACCCCGGGCTGCGGCGTGATGGATCGCATTGTAGCCGTTGTGGTCGCGCAGATTCACGTCCACCTTGAGCTCCTCAATGAGATACTTCGCGGACGCCATCCACGCATCCGGCGCATGCCGATGCGCATTGGCCGCAAAGCCTTCCCCGTAGCCCACCCCGGTGGCCGCATGAATCGGATACACCCCCGGGCCGCCGTCCGGAATCGGCGCCAGCCCTGACGGATCCTTTCCGCCCCCCGCCGCGTCATCGCCGCCGGAGTCATCGCCCGGCAACCGCCCTGTCGGCTTAATGGTTGGGGTGGAGATGTCGGCACCGTATTTCACTAAGAGCTTCATCGCCGGCACGTCGGTACCGTAGGCCGCGCGCCAGAACGGGGTCGCGCCCACGGTGTTCACGCCCAACAAGTCGAAGTTGTACGACATGAACCACAGGTGCTTCTTGAGGCGCACATTCGGATCGGCGCCCGCCTTGAGCAAGAGCTCCATGAGCTCGAGATACGACGTGGTCTGCTGAAGCTGCGCGGTGGGCTGTGGATACAACGACTTGGCTGCCCACTGCACGTTGATCGTGGTATACAGCGGCGTGGCGCCCGCGTCACTTTGCAGCTTCACATCGGCGCCTTTGGCCAGTAACAGCTTGGCCAGATCAAAACGGCCATTGATGGTCGCCATCAGCAAGGGACTCGTATGATCGCCCTCGCTCACATGGTTGATGCGCGCGCCCGCCTCCAGCAACCGCGCCACACAGTCATCGGCACCATCGCGCACCGCAAACAGGAGCGCCGTGAGTCCGCCCTTGTTGCCGATCAAATCCCCGTAGGTCGGGCCGCGACTGGAAAAGCCCGTTTGCGGTGGAGGCGTAGGGGCGGAATCACGCTTCACCGGTGCGCCGGTTGCCACCGGCGCCTTCGACGTCGCTGGAGCGGCCGGAGCCGCCGCTGGGGCCGCCGCCGGAGCCGCCGCTGGGGCCGCCGCTGGGGCCGCCACCGCAACGCGCGGCGTCGCCGGCGCAGCCACCGCACCAGCGCCCGCCGCCGCCACCGTCGGTGCCGCATCGGCCGCCTTCATGGCCGCCACGCGGCGTCCGCGCTGCACCAACATCGCGCGCTCAGCCTTCTCCTTCGCCGAAATGTCTTCGATCTTCGAGGCAAGCTCGAGATTCGCGCCGCGCTGAATCAACACATTCAGCGCCGCTAACCGGTTGGCGGCGGCCGCCCACATGAGCGGCGTCTGCCCCCATGCCCCTTCACGCACATCCACCGGCGCCCCCTTATCCAGCAGGGCGGTCACCGTGGCCGGATCGCCGTTGGATGACGCGAAGTGCAACGCCGACACCGCCCCCGTCGTGGTGACAGCGTTCACGTCCGCACCCGCCGCCAGCAACGCCTTCACCGCCGACGCCCGTCCGCCGCGGGCCGCGAGATGCAACGGCGTGTAGTTGCCGTTGCGCGTCACCGCATCCACGCGAGCACCCGCGTACATCAACAGCTGTGCGCCACTCGCATCGCCCCGCTGCGCCGCCCAATGCAGCGCCGTCATCCCGTCGGCCTGCGCCGCGTTCACATCCAACCCCTGCTTGATCAGCTGACGCACCCGCGCACTATCACCACGCATCACGGCGTCGGCCACCGGCGACTCCGTGTCCGGCATCCGCGCGGCCCCAAGCGTAAGCGCCGCACCGAACGCCGACACCACCAGCGCCCACCGGAAACCGACGCGGCGCGGACGAGCGCCTGCCATCGGGGATGAACCGGACTTAGGCATAAGAGTTCAGGTTGAGGGCACCCGTGGCGTCACCGAACTTCGTCTGATCGTTCAGCCCAAGGGTGTGCATCATGCTGAGCATCGCGTTCGCCATCGGGGTACCGTCCGGCGCCTTGATGTGCAGGTTGCCGGCCAGCTGCCCTTCAGCCTTGCCCAACAGAATCAGCGGGCACCGGCGATGATTGTGCAGGTTGGAATCGCCCATCGGCGACCCGTAAATGATCATCGTCTTGTCCAGCATATTGCCATCGTTCTCCTGAATGCCCTTCAGCTTGTCCAGGAAGTACGGCAACATCGACACGTGGTACTTGTTGATCATGTTGAAGTCCTTCACGCCGCGCTCGGTGCCGCCATGGTGCGACGCGGGATGGAACGGCTTGTCCGTGCCGCTTTCCGGATAGGTCCGGCTGGAGCCGTCGCGTCCCATCTTGAAGGAGAACACGCGCGTGATGTCCGCCGCAAACGCCAGCGCCTGAATGTCAAACATGAGTTTGACATGTTCCGCGAACGAATCGGGCACGCCGGCCGGCGCTTCAGGCAACTCGCGCGGATCACCGCTCTGATTCCGCGCTTCCACCATCTGGATACGGCGTTCAACCTCACGAATGTCTTCAAGATACTTGTCCAACCGGTGCCGGTCGTCCGGCCCCAGGTTGACCTTCAGCGAGGACATCTCACCGGACACAAAGTCGAGAATGCTCCGGCGCGTGCGACGACGTTCGGCACGCTCCACACTGGTGCCCCCCACGCCGAAGAGCTTCTCAAACGCCACGCGCGGATCGCGAATCACCGGCAAGGGTTCCGTTGGCGACGACCAGCTGATGGAGTCGGTGTACACGCACGCATAGCCGTACGCGCAGCCACCCGCCTGATCCACATTCTCAATGCAGAGCTGCATGGACGGAATCGGCGTGTCCTGCCCAAACCGCTTGGCATACAACTGATCGAGCGACGTGCCCACCCGCACATCCGACCCTTCCGTCTGCCGTGCATGCGCCTGCGTGAGGAACGTGGCGCTGGAACGGAAGTGGTCACCGCCGATCTCATTGGGCGATGAGGGTTCCGCCTCGCGCACATCGGTATTGCTGATGATCGTGAGGTAATCGCGGTACCGCTCCAGCGACGACATCGCCGTGGGCGCCAGGTCAAACTGCTTCCCCGCCGCCGCCGGCGACCAGAGGTTCATCGTGGCGCCGAGTTCGTTACAGCCGGCCGCCCCGTGCACCATCTCGATGGCCACCAGGCGCGGCGCCTGCTTGGCCAGCAGGCGTCCACCACGACCGGTGGGGATCATGGCATCAAGGTAGGGCAACGCCACGGTGGCGCTGAGATTCTGCAGGAACTGCCGGCGGGGCATCGCCTTGCCGTTAAGAAAATGCATGGTGTGGCGTCTCCGGTTCGTGAACAGGGATACGATCGATATCTGCGTGGGATCTACGAAGGCAATCAGTGAACGCCGGGAGCCGATGCAGGCCGTGCCCCCGCGCTCGCCTGCTCCATCACCTTCTTCAGTCGGAACGCATCGCTCTTCACCACACCAATGATGAAGTCCTGCATGCGATAATTGTTGCCCTTCACCTGCGCTTCAATCTTCCGCACGGCCGGTGCATCGGCGTACTCCACCCGACGCCCCAACGCATACGCCATAAGGTTTTGTGTGAAGTTGCGCACCAGCGGGGTGGGACGCTTCAGCAGCGCCTTCTGCAACTCCAGCGTGTTCGAGATCTTCGTGCCGTCGTAGAAGTCGCCTCGGGTGTCCAGCGGCGTGCCATTCTCACGAATCCGCCACTGCCCGTTCACATCGAAATTGTCCATCGCCAAGCCGATGGGATCGATGAACTGATGGCACGAGCGGCAGCTCGGATTGGCGCGATGCTCTTCCATGCGCTCGCGGGTGGTGAGCAAACGCCCTTCCTTGCTCTCGCCCGTCTTCTCGAGATCCGGCACATTCGGCGGCGGCGGCGGGGGCGGCGTACCCATGAGCACTTCCATCACCCACTTTCCGCGCAACACCGGCGAGGTGCGATTGGCATGGGACGTCAGCGTGAGCACACTCCCGTGCCCGAAGATGCCAACGCGGCCCGACGTGGCCGGATACTCCACCCGACGGAAATTCGTGCCAACCACGCCCGGAATCCCATAATGCTTCGCGAGCCCCTCGTTCACGTACGTCCAGTTGGCCGTATACAAATCGAGCAAGCTCCGGTTCTCGCGCACAAGCTGATCGAAGAACAGTTCAGTTTCCTGCACCATGTCCGTGGCCAGCTGCTCCCGGAAATCGGGATACTGCAGCGCGTCAGGATGCACCTTCTCGATATCCGACAGCCGCAACCATTGCGCAGCAAAGCGGGTGGACAACGCGCGGCTGCGCGGGTCCGCCAGCATCCGTTTGGTCTGCGCCACGAGCACCGCACTGTCCGCCAACAGCCCTCGGCGTCCTAACGACACCAGCTGCGAGTCGGGGGGCGCGCCCCACAGGAAAAACGACAGACGGGAGGCGAGGTCAACGCCGCTCACCGCCACGCGTGAGCCGGGCTTGGCCACCGCCGGCATCTCCTCCACGCGGAAGATAAAGTGCGGGCTCGCGAGCAACGCTTCTACCGCCGTGCGCACGCCCAATTCAAAGCCACCTTCCCGCGCCCCGGTATCGTAGAAGGCCAACAGCCCTTTGAGATCGTTCGGCGCCAGTGGGCGGCGATAAGCCTGCGCACCCAGCCGCGTCATGATCTGCTCCGCGCACGGCCGCGCTTCCGACGGCGCCAGTGGCCGGCAGCTGAAAATGCGACGACGGCTTGGCGTGTCCGACACGCCCGTCGGATTGAACGGGCCGGTCACGGCAAACATCTGCACATGCGACTGCGTGGTGATGCCGGCCTGAGACCCGATCTGCGTATCCGCGATACTGTGGCCGATGGGCGCAATGTTGTCGTTCACCGGCCCTTCAAAGGTGCGGATGAAAGCAGCGGTCACACGCTGCGGCCCGGCACGCACCGAAATAGGCTTGGTCTTGATTTCCATCCCATTCGGGTCCGCTTGCGACATCCCACGGTCCACCTCAAGCACGGCCATGCGCTCGCCGTTCACCGAGATCTCAATCTTCTCATCAAACGGCGCCGCGGAGCCAAACAGTTGGCCGGTGGGAATAGCATGCAGCGTGATGGTGAACACGTACTCACCATCGGCCGGGAACGTGTGCGTGACCGAGGTGCCACCTCGTGTCCCTGCCGGTGCCCCGTCCACGGGGTCCACCTGCGACGCCAACCGCGCAATGCGATAGCTCGACGTGGACACGCTGGCCTTCGGGTCGCCCACCGCCAAACGGCTGATCTCGCTGGCCGCGTCGAGGTAGGAGTCCAACAACGTCGCCGAAGGGGTCTGCACATCGGCAATGTTGTCGAAGTTGGCACTCTTGGTATCGAGGGGAAGCCACGACTCCGCCTTGATGTCCACCCCCAGCAGGTCCTTCACCGACCGCTCGTACTCCGCCCGGTTAAGGCGCTGGAAGGTGCGCGTGCCGGGATTGGGATTGAGCGCGTACCGCGCATCCATCATCCGCTCAAGCGTGCCCGCCAGCACATTGAGCGTGTCCCCGCCCGGGCGCGGACGCCCCGGTGGCGGCATCATCCCCGCACGCAATTTTCCAATCATCTTTTCGGCAAGCTCAGGACTGCCGTTGATGTTGGCCATGTCGAACCCCTGCAACGACAGATTCCCCTGCTTGCGTTGTTCGCTGTGGCACCCCGCGCAGGTCTTTTTCACCACGTCGGTGAGTGCCGACGGGGCGATGGCCGTGGGGGCAGGAAGCAACACCGGATGCCCAAGGCCACGCCGCGTCCGTGCCGGCACGGGTGGAGGTAGCGTGGGGCGGGGATCGTTGAATGATACGGGGGTGGCAAGCGGCGAAGTCAGCGTCGGCGTCGCTACCGGATCAGGTCGATCGATGATCGCGACAGCGAGGAGTGACAAGCCACCAACCGAAGCAGCAACCAAGGACTTCATCCTCGGAACTCCGGACTCAGGCGGGAACGAACAGGACAACGGGCGGGGTACAGCGACACCACATGCATACCCGTATACGCGCGCAATGGGTAGATCGTTTGAATATAATGGCAAACCCTGCGTCAACACTCTTGCCCTCACACTCGTTGGGGGACATATACGCGGTACCTTGGGGGCGTCTATGCCCCCGTTCTCACCTGGAGGATCCTCCGTGCGCCCCTGCTGGATGCTGTCCGCCGCTGCTGTGGCTGTTTCGTTGAGCGCTGCGCCCCCCGTACACGCTCAGACGCGCCTCAACCCCGTTATTGACCTGGTTGCCAAAAAGCAGCCGGTCTTTGGCCTGTATGGCCCCGCCAACCGCCGCACCCGCCCCGGTGCGCCGGCGTTACCCGCCGACTCCGTGAAGTCGCCGGCTCAGCTCGCCGCCGACGCGCTCGCGTACAAAAAAGCGGATTACATCTTCGACGGCAGCATGGAAGGCGACTTCGAAGCGGCCCTTCCGCAGTTCGCCGCCTTCTCGAAAGGCATGATCGAACAAGGCTCTCTGCAGAAGGGGAAATCGCCGCGCTTTACGCACCCGATCTACGTGAAGACACACGACATCTCACCCGATCCTGCCCTCGCCGTCAAGCGCATCGGGCAGCAGCTCAATCTCGGTGTGGCGGGGGTGGTGTTCGTCGATGTGGACAGCCCGGAAGAGCTCCAGCAGGGGCTCGCCGCCATGCGCTTTAAGAGCAACGGCGGCACGCGCTCCGACGACGTGGGCGATGCGCCCGCCATGTGGGGGATGACGCCGGCCGAGTACAAGGCCAAGGCGGATCTGTGGCCGCTGAACCCCAAGGGTGAGCTCTACAACTTCACCATCGTGGAGAGCAAGGCCGGCCTGGCCAAGATTCGTGAGATCGCCGCCGTGAAGGGCGTTGGTGTGCTCTTCCCCGGTGCCGGCACGTTACGCGGCGTGTTTACCACCACCGACGCCGCGGGCAAGCGGACGTTCGACGAGAAGGCCTGGGAAGCCGCCATCCAGTCGGTGCTGGCGGCCTGCAAGGAGTTCAACGTGCCGTGCGGCTATCCGGCCGGTGCCGCCGACATCGAAATGCGCATGAAGCAGGGATTCAGCGTGTTCGTGATCGGCTGGGGCGAGCCGGGGTTCAAGGCCGTGGAGATCGGACGCGGCGTGGCCGGTCGGTAGTTCTCGCGGCTGACCGTCAGAGCAACAAAAGGGCCGCCGGTGCACATGCACCGGCGGCCCTTTCTGCTTCCACCTACCCGAGGCTTACGGGTT
>CANHTA010000100.1 GCA_947463135.1 Gemmatimonadota bacterium | reverse complement strand
GTTCGTGAGCAGCCAGAGTGCGTCCGCATGATCCGCCCGACCGGCCAGATGGTCGGAGACCAACGACCGGACCACCTGGCCATCAACCGACGTGGTGGCCGGATGTGTCGGGTCGAGCAGGCGATCTACGATGCCGCGCCATGCAGGCGTTTTCAACCAATCGCCAATCGGCACGCCGAATCCGGACTTGGCGCCACGCGTGATGGCGGGACTGAGATAGCGCTCGGCCAATCGCTTCACCACACGCTTATTCTGCGTACGGCCAAGCTTGAAATCCGAGGGGACCGTGGAAGCCCACTCGGCCAGCGGCACGTCAAGAAACGGGACGCGCCCTTCCAAGCCGCTGGACATCGTCATGCGATCCATGCGATCGAGCAGACAGGGCAGATAAAACCGCTGGTCGTAGCGGCTGATGGACGCGATGGGGTCCTCAGGCACCGACAACGATTCCGCCGCGGCCACCCGCTGCAGAATGGCGTCACGCGGCGACTGCCCGGTGATGCGTTCCACCAACGGTGCCGACAGCATCGAGGAATTCATCACGATCGCCTCCGCGAGCGACACGGTGGCCCCGGCCGCCAGCAGCGCGCCCCGTCGCCCACCCAGGTGCGTCATAGCGGCGGCGGCCCCACGGCGAACGAACTGGGGGAACTGCTGCGCAAAGGCGCTCACCCCAATGATGTGATGGCGCGGATACCCACCAAACAACTCGTCGGCCCCTTCACCGGTGAGCACCACCGTAACCGACTGGCGCGCGAACTGACTGAGCAGCGCGATCAGGACCGCGTTGGGATGACCAAGCGGTTCATCATGATTCCAGATCACGCCCGGCAGCGCCGCGATGAATGATTCCGGATCGGCCTCCAACACATGGTGCTGCGATCCGATGCGTCGCGCCGTGTCCTGCGCGAGAGCCGTTTCATCCCACGCCCGATCGCGGAACCCTACCGAGAACGTGTGCAGCGTTGCCTGGCTGTGCCGCGCCGCATAGACCGAGGTGAGACCAGAGTCCACGCCGCCGCTGCAAAAGGTGCCAAGCGGGACCTCGCTCATGAGCTGACGTTGGACCGCCGCCTCGAGATGCGCTTCCAACGCGTCCACCGCCTCGTCGAAGTGCATCCCGGCGTGTGGCGTTGGCGCTGGAGGTACCCAGTAGCTCTGCAGCGTGAGCGAGCCCGCCTCCCACACGGCAACGCTCCCGGGCGGCAGGCGACGCACCCCCTGAAAAAAGCTGCGATCGTCGCCAACACAACGGAACAGCAAGTATTCCTGCAGCGCCTCCGTGGTGGTGCGGGCACCACGATCAAGACCGGCAAGGACCGACTTGATCTCCGAGCCAAACACCAGCGTGCCATCTTCGACCGCATAAAACAACGGCTTGATGCCGAAATGATCACGGCCAAGCACCACACGCCGGCGGCGCATGTCGTGAATGGCAAACGCAAACATCCCATTCAAATGACGCACGAGGTCGGGTCCGTACTCCTCGTACAAATGCACGAGCACCTCGGTGTCGGATCCCGTACGGAACTGGTGCCCGCGTTGCTCGAGCATGGCTCGGAGCGGCAGGAAATTATAGATCTCCCCATTAAAGGTGACCCATACCGTTCCGTCTTCATTGCTGAGCGGTTGCTGTCCACCGCCCACATCGATAATGCTGAGGCGTGTGTGTACCAGACCGACGCCATCGGCCATATGCACACCGGAGCCATCGGGGCCACGGTGCGCTAAGGACTGACGCATGCGCGCGAGCGTCTGCTCAGGGATCGGCGATTCGGCTTCGGCCCGTGCAAGGCCGCATATCCCACACATGAAAACTGCTCCGCCTCAGAAACGTTCGAACACAAGGAATAGAGACGGGTGCCGGGAACGGTGTGTACGCCGGCACCCGTGATGCTAGCTGAAGTTGCCGCCCACGCCGAAGTAGCGACTCTCCGCGCGCCAAAAGTACCACCCGCTTACGCTGGCACCGGGGATCATGGCGCCCGTCTCGGTTAGCTGCATGCCCGCGCGTTCAACCGCTTGCGTCAGGCGGAACAGGGGAATCTTCTGCGTATGGTCAGGACACGCCGGGTAGCCCGGGGCAGGACGAATCCCCTGATACTGTTCCTTGATCAAGCTGCCGCCATCGAGCACTTCATCCGGCGCATACCCCCAGAACTCCGTACGCACCCGTTGGTGCAGTCGCTCGGCAAATGCTTCGGCAAGCCGATCAGCGAGCGCTTTGGCCATGATGGATCCGTAGTCGTCATGCGCCGCTTCAAATTCCTCCACCAGCGACTCGAGGCCATGGCCCGCCGTCACCGCGAAGGCGCCGAGGTAATCCTGCACACCACTCTCGCGCGGGGCCACGAAGTCGGCGAGGCAAAAGTTCGGTCGGCCGTTCCCCTTCTTGTCAAACCGCTGCCTGGGCATGGCAATCGTTTCCAGCACGGTGGAGCGCGACGCGTCCGTGTAGAGCACGATGTCGTCATCCCGCTCACTGTTTGCCGGCCAGAAGCCGAACGCCGCCTTCGCCTCCAACCGTTGCTCGCGGATGATGCGATCCAGCAGCGACTTCGCGTCGGCCCAGAGCGACCGTGCGGTTTCGCCCACAATGGGATCGGTGAGAATATCGGGATAGTGCCCCGCCAATTCCCACGTCTGAAAGAATGGTGTCCAGTCGATGAAGTCGGCGAGCTCCTCTAACGAATACGCCGACAACGTCCGGGCACCGGTGAAGGTGGGTACAGGCACCGGGACCGCCAGATCGATCGGCGCCTTATTCGCGCGGGCGGCCTCGATGGATACCAGACGCTCGGCGCCCCCGCGTGCCGCACGGGACACCCGGATATGCTCGTACTCCGCACGCACGTCGGCAGCGAACTCGGCCTTGCGTTCGTCGCTGAGCAGCGAGCTCGTTACCCCTACCGCCCGTGAGGCATCGAGCACGTGCACCACCGGTCCGCTGTAGCTCGGTTCGATTTTCAACGCCGTATGCGCCTTACTGGTGGTGGCACCACCAATGAGTAACGGAATGCGCAGCCCACGGCGCTCCATCTCGCTGGCCACAAAGGTCATCTCCTCAAGCGACGGCGTGATCAGGCCGGACAGACCGATCACGTCGGCGCCCACTTCAATGGCCTTATCGATAATGCTGGCACATGGCACCATGACGCCCATGTCCACCACTTCATAGCCGTTACACTGCAAAACCACGCCCACGATGTTTTTGCCGATGTCATGGACGTCGCCTTTCACGGTGGCCATCAGCACACGGCCGGCCGGCTTACTGTCCACGGTTTTCAGCGCTTCGATAAACGGGATGAGGTGCGCCACCGCTTTCTTCATCACGCGCGCGCTCTTCACCACCTGCGGCAGAAACAGCTTGCCTTCGCCAAACAGGTCGCCCACCACATTCATGCCGCGCATGAGCGCCCCCTCAATCACCTCAATCGGGTGCGCCGCCGCCAGCCGTGCCTCCTCGGCATCCTCCACCACGAAGGTGTCGATCCCACGGACCAGTGCATACGACAGCCGCTCATCAATGGGCAGAGCACGCCACGCCAAGTCTTCGGTGGTCTTGGCCGCGCGCCCCTTGGCCTGGTCGGCCACCTCCAGCAGCCGCTCGGTGGCATCGTCCCGTCGCGCCAGCACGACATCTTCCACCCGCTCGCGCAGATCGGCTGGAATGTCGTCGTAAGGAATGAGCTGGCCGGCGTTCACGATGCCCATATCCATGCCGGCCCGAACCGCGTGGTACAGGAACACGGCGTGCATCGCCTCGCGCAACGGGTTGTTGCCGCGGAACGAGAAGCTGACGTTACTCACGCCACCGGACACCTTCGCGTAGGGGAGCGTGCGCTTGATGTCGTGCGTTGCCTCGAAATAATCGATCGCGTAGCGCGCATGCTCTTCAATGCCCGTCCCGATGGCAAAAATATTGGGATCGAAGATGATGTCCTGCGGCGGAAAGCCCACGCGCTCCGTGAGCAACTGATACGCCCGGGTGCAGATGGCCACCTTCCGGGCGGCGGTGTCGGCCTGCCCCTCTTCGTCGAAGGCCATGACAATCACCGCCGCGCCGTAGCGCCGCACCAGCTGGGCCTGCCGGAGGAACTCGCCCTCACCTTCCTTGAGGGAAATGGAGTTCACCACCCCTTTGCCCTGCAGACACTTGAGCCCCGCCTCAATCACGCTCCACTTGCTGGAGTCCACCATGATGGGCACGCGCGAGATATCCGGCTCCGCGGCCACCAGATTGAGAAAGGTGACCATGGCATGCTCGGCATCCAGCAGCCCCTCATCCATGTTGACATCGATGATTTGGGCCCCGTTTTCCACCTGCTGGCGGGCCACCACCAACGCCTCGGTGTAATTGCCCTCCAGAATCAGCTTGGCGAACTTGGCGCTCCCCGTGACGTTCGTGCGCTCGCCCACGTTCACAAAATTCGTGGACGGACCAACGGTCATCGGTTCGAGTCCGGAGAGCCGGAGCTGCGGGGCAATGCTTGGTATCGGGCGCGGTGCGATGCCATGCACGGCTTTCGCAATGGCGGCAATATGGTCAGGCGTGGTACCGCAGCAGCCGCCCACAATATTCAACAGTCCACTGCGTGCCCATTCTCCGATATGGGCCGCCATCGTCTCCGGCGTTTCGTCATATCCACCGAACGCGTTGGGGAGGCCGGCGTTGGGGTGGGCACTCACGTGGGTGTCGGCTACGCGCGACAACTCCTGCACGTACGCGCGCAGCTGATCCGCACCCAGCGCGCAGTTCAGTCCAATGGAAAGCGGTGACACGTGTGCCATGGAGGTCCAGAACGCTTCGGTCGTTTGACCGGACAACGTGCGCCCACTGGCATCGGTGATCGTCCCCGAAATCATCACCGGCACGCGGTGGCCGGTGCGTTCGAAGTACTGCTCAATCGCGAAGAGCGCCGCCTTGGCGTTCAGCGTATCAAAAATGGTTTCCACCAACAGCACGTCGGCGCCGCCGTCGAGCAGCCCGCCGGTTGCCTCATCGTACGCCGCCACGAGCTGGTCGAAGGTGACGTTGCGCGCACCGGGATTCTCCACCTCGGGGGACAACGACGCCGTCCGGTTGGTGGGGCCAAGGACGCCGGCCACAAAACGCGGACGCCCCGGCTCTTTGGCTTCATAGCTGTCGGCCACCCGACGGGCCAACGCGGCTCCCGCCACGTTTAACTCATAGGCCAGCGCCTCCATGCCGTAATCGGCCATCGAGATGGCGTTGGCGTTGAAGGTGTTGGTTTCCAGAATGTCGGCGCCCGCGGCGAGGTATTTCCCGTGAATGGCGCCCACGATATCCGGTTGCGTCAGCACGAGCAGATCGTTGTTGCCCTTCAGATCCTGAGGCCACTGGGCAAAGCGCGTGCCGCGGTAGTCCGCCTCACCCAGGCGATACTCCTGCAGCATGGTACCCATGCCGCCATCAAGAAGGAGAATGCGCTCACCCAGCAGGGTGAGGAGCTGGGACGCGCGAGGCGATGGGCTGGCGGCTGTCTTTGACATATCTTGAAACCTATCTATGCCGAGCGACTTCCAGCACCCAGTTCAGGCGCTCCCACGCGTGGGGCCTCGCGCCGCCCAACTCGACCGCCTGCTTGATCCTGAACAGGTCATCGTGTTTGATGGCGCGATGGGCACCATGCTGTACGCCCGAGGGGTGTTCATCAACCAGTGCTACGACGAGTTGGTGCTGCGCTCCCCCGACCTTGTACGGGAGATCCACGCCGCCTACGTGAAGGCCGGTGCCGAGATTCTCGAAACCAATAGCTTTGGCGCCAATCGGCTGAAGCTCACGCAGTACGGGCTCGAGACGCAGGTACACGCCATTAATACCAAGGCGGCGTCGCTGGCGCGTGAGGCGGCGGGCGACCACCGCTTGGTGGCCGGGGCCGTGGGCCCACTCGGGGTTCGGCTGGAGCCGTACGGGGCGCTTGGACGCGACGAAGCCCAGGCCCTCTTCGTTGAGCAGATGTCGGCACTGAAGGCCGGTGGTGCGGACTGCTTTCTCCTGGAGACCTTTGCCGATCTCGAGGAGTTGGAGCAGGCGATCCTCGCGGCGCGCGCGGTGGACGCCACCATGCCCGTGATCGCGCAGGCCACCGTGGGGCTGGATTTGCGCACGGCCTACGGCGCGACGCCGGAGGATATCGCCCGCGTGCTGGATCGGTGGGGCGTTGACGTGATCGGGCTCAACTGCTCGGTGGGACCGCAGACGATTCTGGAAGCGGTTGAGCGGATGGCCGCCGTGACCCACACGAAGATCTCGGCGCAGCCCAATGCGGGCATGCCGCGCGAGGTTGGGGGGCGCTCCATGTACATGGCGAGCCCGGAGTATATGGCCACCTATGCCCGCCATCTGGTGCAAGCCGGTGCCAAGATTGTCGGGGGGTGCTGCGGCACCACCCCCGACCATATCAAGGCCATGGTTGAAGGCGTGCGTCCGCTCTCGCCGCGCACGCGGGTGTCCGTGGGCGACGACCGCGCGCTTGCCAGTGAGCAGGTCACCGCCCCACCGGTGGGCCGTCCCACGGTGCCCATCGCGGAGCGTTCGCGATTGGGGGCCAAGCTGGCCGCCGGGCAGTTCGTCACCTCGGTTGAAATCGTGCCCCCACGTGGGGTGGACACCGCCCCCCTTGAGCGCGATGCGGCCGCGCTGCATGCGGCCGGCGTCGATGCCATTAACGTGCCCGACGGCCCCCGGGCGCAAAGTCGCATGGGCGCGATCGCCACCAGCCTCATCATCGAACGTCATGGCATTGAGGCGGTCACCCACTACTGCTGCCGTGACCGGAATCTGCTGGGCATGTTGAGCGACTTGTTGGGCGCCTCCGCGCTGGGGCTGCGCAACATGCTGCTCATTACGGGGGATCCCCCCAAAATGGGCCCCTATCCCGACGCCACCGCCGTGTTTGATATCGACGCGATCGGGTTGACGAACCTCGTCAGTAAGCTCAATCGTGGACTCGACCCCGGCAATAATCCTATTGGCGAGCCCACCCGGTTCGTGATTGGCGTGGGGGTAAACCCCGTGGCCATCGACCCGGTGCATGAGCTGAAGCGCTATCAGTGGAAGGTGGAAGCCGGTGCCGAGTACGCCATTACCCAACCGGTGTTTGATCCGGCGCAGTTGGAGCTGTTTCTGACCAGCATTGACGGCATGCGCATTCCCGTGATTGCAGGGATCTGGCCGTTGGTGTCGGCGCGGAACGCAGAGTTCCTGGCGAATGAAGTCCCGGGGGTCACGGTGCCGGCCTCGGTGCTCACGCGGATGCGTCGCGCCAACGAGAAGAGTAAGGAGCACGCATTGGCCGAGGGCATCGCCATTGCGCGTGAGAGCCTGGAACGTGTTCGGGGGGCGGTGCAGGGGGTGCAGGTCAGTGCCCCCTTTGGCAAAATCGACCTCGCCCTCCAGGTGTTCTCGAACTAGGGATTGTCTTGAACGGCTGACCGTCGTGGTGGCTGCTCTACCACGACGGGTCACGCCCCCCACCCCGGTAATTGCGCGGCCGGATTGTGCCGCAGCCCCCCCCTTGGTCGTCCAAGGCGAGACGGGCGATTTGGCGGAGACTGTGTTTCTGCTGCTCCCAGCAAGCTCAAGTTCATCGCCGATGTGGCGAGGAACTTGCGCTCACCCCATACCACGAAATCACGAATCGCTAGACGTTGGCGGTTTGCACCGCTGCTGTTAGCAACACCTCCGCTGGGAACACCGCTATGGATGCCCACTCTCCGATGATGTCTTTCCCTCACGGTGCACAGCCCTTTGCCGCGCGCGCATGGCGTGTGCCGGACTCGCGCGTGGCGCCTATGGAGCCTCTGGCCAAACCGCTCAGCGGGGCGCCGGCGCTGAACGCGACCGGCCCGCACGATGAGTTTGAGCCATGTGCCCGTTCGGAAACGGCGTCGCGGATTTTCAACTGTGTGGTGGCCTCTCTGATGCTGCTGCTGGCGTCACCGGTGATGCTGCTGACGATGCTGATGGTGCGCCTCACCTCGCGCGGACCGGTGTTCTATACGCAGGTGCGCGTGGGGATTGATCGCCGATGGAATCGGACGCGCGCCTTCGACGAGCGCCGGCGGGAAGATCTGGGAGGGAGCCCGTTCACCATCTTCAAGTTCCGCTCTATGCGGGTGGACGCCGAGGTGAACGGCCATGCGGTGTGGGCAACCAAGGACGACGATCGTGTAACGCCAATCGGTCGGTTTCTGCGCAAGTCCCGCATTGATGAACTGCCGCAACTCTTCAATGTGATTCGCGGCGACATGAACATTGTGGGACCACGTCCGGAGCGTCCCAGCATTTTCGTCCGGCTCCGCGAGCAGATTGACGAATACCCCGTGCGTCAACGCGTGAAGCCGGGCATCACCGGCCTGGCGCAAGTGTCAAATCCGTACGACACCACGCTTGATGACGTGCGTCGGAAGGTGCGCTTTGACATCCACTACATGAAGCAACAGTCGCTGGTGGAAGACATGCGCATCATGTTGCGAACCGTGCCGGTGATTCTCTTCCGTATTGGCAGTCAGTAAGGGATCAGCTGACGCGCTTGGTTTTCTTGCGCAGGAAATCCATGAGGACGAACTGGCCAAGGCTCATGGTATTGGTGAAGTAGGCCTTGCCGCGACTGATCTCGCTCATGCGCTTCACGAATTCCACTAACGCGCGGTCGCGAGCCAGCATGAAGGTGTTAATCATGATGCCACTCTTCCGGCACGCGGCCACTTCACGCAGCGTTTCCGCAATCACGTAGCCGTCGAGACCCATCGAGTTTTTGTAGATCTGCCCATCGGGCATCGTGAGTGCCGATGGCTTGCCGTCGGTAATCATGATGATCTGTCGCATGTCTTTCTTCTGCGACATGAGAATCCGCCGTGCCAGCTTGAGTCCTTCAGCGGTATTGGTGTGATACGGCCCCACCTGGCACTTGGCGAGTGTCGCAATCGGGATCTCTTCCGCGGAGTCGTGAAACAACACCACGCGAATGGTGTCACCGGGAAACTGTGTTTTAATGAGATGCGTCAGCGCCAGCGCCACTTTCTTGGCGGGGGTGAACCGGTCTTCACCGTACAAAATCATGGAGTGCGACGTGTCCAGCATGAGGACGGTGGCACAACTCGATCGGTACTCGGACTGTCGCACCATGAGGTCGGCGTAGTCCAGATCGATCGGCACATCGAGTGACCCGGTGCGGCCCAACGCGTTGGCCAGCGTTGCCGGGACATCGAGGTTCATGGCGTCGCCGAATTCATACGCCTTACTCCACGCGTCCGACTCAACGCCGGTGGACAGCTGCGGGGTATCGTGACTGCCAATGCTGGATTTCCCGAAGGAGCCCAACAGGTGGCGCAGCGTCTTGAAGCCCAGGAAGTCGGTGCCTTTGTCGGTGAGATTGAACTGCACATCCTTGGCGGCGGCCTGTGCGATAGACCCCTTCCCGGTGACCGGCTGATGGCCGGCCGGCACGGCGCCCGCGTCGCCGGCGGTGAGAAAGCCGTCCTGGATGAGACGCTGCACCAGCCCGTCGAGCAGCTCGGCCAGCTTCTCCTCAGAGACCCCGTCTCCCTCGCCGCGGAGCGCCGCGAGCATCTCCGGCGTGATCTGCCCGCTCTCAATGAGCGCCCGCAAGATCGCGTCCTTGAGTGAGTCCATGGAGCGGTCGCCCTCGCCCTGATCAGCTCCCCAATGTCCTTGCTCGCCACCGGCAAAGCCGGATTGGAGCAGGAAATCGGCCAACTGGTCGAGCAAGGCCTGCAGATCCACGGCGTCCGCCAGCTGTGGATTGAACTTCGTGTAGGTGTGGAATCGCATCGACCGCTCTCCGAGCATGGGAATTCGCTACACTTCCTCTACGAATGACAACGGCTGCGCGTTCCTCAAATCCTTTCCGGGTTCTCGCCCGCCACCGGAACTTCCGGATCTTCTGGACCGGCCAGACGCTGTCTCAGGTGGGTTCCTGGGCGCAGACGATGGCCGTGGGCTGGTTATCGCTCCAGCTCTCCAACAGCGCGTTTGTGGTTGGGTTGGTGGCGTCGGTTGGCGCCGTGCCCATTGTGCTCTTTTCCATGCACGCCGGCGCCATGGTGGATCATGGCAACAAGCTGCGCATTGTACGCGTCACGCAGAGCATCCTGTTGCTCCAAGCGGCGCTGCTCTGGCTGGTCACCATCACCGGCCAGGTGTCCATCCCCATCTTGCTTGCTCTGGCCTGTGTCCAGGGGCTCTCGAGCGCGGTGGAGATTCCGGCTCGGCAGAGCATGATTATTCAGCTGGTGGGACGGGACGACCTGCAGCCCGCCATCGCGTTGAATTCCAGCGGCTTCAATCTGGCGCGCGTGGTTGGGCCCGCGGTTGGCGGGTTGGTGATTGCCCGTTTCGGTATCGCGTGGTGCTTTGCGCTGAACGCCATCAGCTTCGTGGCGGTGCTCTGGGGGCTCTTTCGCATTACCCTCCCCGCACCGGAGCGCGCGAACATGGTGCGCCTCACGGTAACCGGCATGCACGAGCTGCTCTCGCGCAGCACCGTGGGGGCGGCCGAAGGACTCCGGCATCTGGCCACCCCGGGCCCGGTGCGCGACCTGTTGGCGCTGGTTACGGTGGGCGCGGTGTTGGGTGCCCCGTTCCTCACCCTCATGCCGGTTATTGCCCGCGATCAGCTCGGACTCGGCGCCAGTGGCTACGGTTCCCTCCTGGCCACGGTTGGAGTGGGCGGGTTGGTGGGGGCGCTGTTGGTGGCGGGGCCGCTGTCGCACGCGGCCCGGAAAGGGCGGGTGCTGATGACGGCCGCCCTCGCTTTTCCCACGCTGCTGCTGGGCTTTGCCTACACCACCAGCGTCACCATGGCGTACGTGGTGCTGCTGGCCACGGGGGTGGCCATGATCACCTTCAACGCGCTCTCGAATGGGGTGTTGCAACTGTTGGTGGAGGAGCAGTATCGCGGACGGTTGATGGCGTTTTACAGCTTGGTGTTTGTGGGGCTCTCCCAAGCCGTGGGGTCATTCGCCATTGGCGCACTGGCGCGTGTGGTCACAGCGCCGCACGCGATTGCCCTGGCTGCCGCCGCCCTGCTGGTGGCGTCACTCTATGCCATGGTCTCGTCAAACTTCTGGCGACGATAGGTCGGGCACCCGGCGTGCCCGACCACAGATCATCGGTAGGCGCTTAGCCGAAGTAGTCGGCCTGCCCCTTGTTGCGGCGTGATTCCCGTTCGGCGCGTCCGTACCGTCCTTCGTCC
>CANHTA010000099.1 GCA_947463135.1 Gemmatimonadota bacterium | reverse complement strand
TACTTGAGCAGATGAAACTTGCCGATCACACCGGCAAGCACGAAATACATGGATCGCAGGCCAAGAATGGCGAACACATTCGACGTGTAGACGAGAAATGGATTTCGCGTAACGCCGAAAATGGCCGGAATGGAATCAACCGCAAAGACGAGGTCGGTGGTTTCGACCAGGGCAAGCACCACAAAGAGCGGCGTGGCCACCAGCTTCACCACCCCGCCGTCGACGGGCTCCCGTACGAAGAACTGCTGGCCATGGAACTTCGTGGTGATGGGCAAAATACGCCGCAGAAGTCGGATGACTGGATTGGACTCCGGCTCAATGCTGCTCTCACCGCCAAACGCCATTTTTGCGCCGGTAAACACCAGAAAGGCGCCAAAGAGGTAGATAATCCAATGGAACTTGGCGATAAGCAGGGCACCCGCGCCAATCATGCCGCCGCGCATGACCAGTGCGCCAAGGATGCCCCAGAACAAGACCCGGTGCTGGAGTTCCGACGGAATGCGGAAATAGCCGAAAATCAGGATGAAGACGAAGAGGTTGTCCACGGACAACGCCTGCTCCACCAGATAGCCCGCGTAGAACTCGAGCATCGACTGGCGTCCCATGGCCGAGCCGATCCAGAGCCCAAAACCGACGGCGAGGGATATCCACACGGCGCTCCAGCCCAAGGCCTCCCGAACGGAGACCACGTGCGCCTTCCGGTTAAACACGCCGAGGTCGATCGCCAGCAGGGCGAGCACCAACAGATTGAACGCGATCCACCACCAAGTCGTCGGCATGCTGGGAGCGAAAGAGTGAAACGACGACCTGTTTGCCTTCAGGTGCCGATCCACGTATCTTAACTGGCGTGAATTTTGCTGCAACCACGCCCTGCCTATCGAGGCAATGTCCGTCCTCGCGGTAATCCCCGCCCGTCTGTCCGCGACGCGACTTCCCCGTAAACCGCTGCGCCTGCTCGGCGGTGAACCGCTGATCGTCCGCGTCTATCAGCGTGTCATGGCTCACGCGGTGGCCGATCTGGTCGTTGTCGCAACCGACCACCTTGAGGTGCTCGAGGCCTGCACGTCGCGAGGGATACCGGTGGTCCTGACCCGCGACGATCACCCGAGTGGCACGGACCGGGTGGCGGAGGTCGCGGCCCGTCCGGAATTCAACCGCTTTGCCGTGATCTTGAACGTCCAAGGCGATGAACCATTCGTCTCGCGAGACGCGCTGGCCGGTGCCGTGGCCATTGTCCAAAGCGGTCAGGCGCCCATTGGCACCGCGGCGGCACCGATGCCGGCTTCGGCGTTAGCCGCCCCGGACGTTGTCAAAGTGGTGCGCGCCGAAGACGGCCGTGCGCTCTATTTTTCGCGCGCCCAGATTCCGTATCTTCGCGAACCCGCGGATGTTGCCATACGCGATACGCTCTTGCGTCAACATGTCGGGGTGTACGCCTACACACGCAATGCGCTGCAGGCGTGGGTGGCCTTGGCCCCTCATCCATTGGAGCTGATCGAGCGGTTGGAGCAGCTCCGCCCCATGGCACACGGCCTTGCGATCGGTGTGGCGGATGTGCCTCCGGCTGATGGCGGTATCGACACCGAAGACGATCTTGAACGCGCAAATCTGCGCTGGAACACGTAGCTCACGAACACAACGGCGGTCGTGATTCACGGTACACGACCGTTTCTTGTCCTCCCTGTGCGAGACCTCGCTGATGACCACCAAGAATCCGAACGCAAATCAGACAACGACCCCGAAGTACATCTTCGTGACGGGTGGGGTTGTCTCATCGCTCGGAAAAGGCATTGCTGCCGCTTCACTCGGGCGCTTACTCGTTGAACGCGGCTTTCGCGTGACCATGATGAAGCTCGATCCATACCTCAACGTGGATCCGGGCACGATGTCGCCTTTCCAGCACGGTGAAGTCTTCGTCACGGATGACGGCGCTGAGACGGATCTCGACCTGGGGCACTATGAGCGCTTTCTTGATCGGCCGCTCTCGCAGGCCAATAACATCACCACGGGGCGCATCTACTCGAACGTGATCACCAAGGAGCGTCGTGGTGAGTATCTCGGCTCCACCGTTCAGGTGATTCCGCACATCACAGACGAGATCAAAGGCGCAGTCAAGCGGATCGCTCCCGGGAATGACGTAGTGCTTGTGGAGGTTGGCGGTACCGTAGGCGATATCGAGTCCTTGCCATTCCTGGAGGCGATTCGCCAGTTCCGCCGTGAGGTTGGGAAGGAGAACGCCCTCTTCGTCCACCTCACGCTTGTGCCGTATATCGCCGCCGCCGGTGAGGTGAAAACCAAGCCGACGCAGCATTCCGTGCGTGAGCTCATGGAGATTGGTATTCAGCCGGACTTCCTGATTTGCCGAAGTGAAAAGCCGTTACAGGACGACGTGAAACGCAAAATCGCGCTGTTCTGTAACGTGGATTTCGGCGCGGTGATTGAGAGTCCTGACGTGCCAACGATCTACGAGATCCCCTTGTCCTTTGAGCAACAGGGGTTCGCCGAACGCGTCATGGAGCGCCTACGCCTTACCGCACCCACGCCGGATCTCACCAACTGGCGTGCCATGGTGCAGCACATCACCAAGCCGCATGCACGCGTGAAGATCTGCGTCGTCGGTAAGTACACCGACTACATCGATAGTTACAAGAGCGTACAAGAGGCGCTCATCCACGGTGGTATTGCGAACGATGTCGGTGTGGATTTGGCCTGGACCTCAAGCGACCTCTTTACCTCTGCCGAGCGAGCGCGGGAAATTCTCGGCGAGTATCACGGACTGCTGGTCCCCGGTGGATTTGGCGTGCGTGGCGTTGATGGGATGGTGGAGGCGATTCGTGCGGCGCGGGAGATGTCCATTCCGTTTTTCGGGATTTGCCTCGGCATGCAGGTCGCGATCATTGAGTTCGCGCGTCACGTGATGGGGCTTTCGGACAGCCATTCCAGTGAGTTCGCTCCCGAATGCGGCCATCCGGTGATCTCGCTGATGGACTCGCAGCGTGAGGTCACTGACATGGGGGGAACGATGCGCCTTGGGGCCTATCCCTGCCGGCTCCAGGCGGGATCGAGGGCGGCCGAGATTTACGGACAGTCGGAGGTGAGTGAGCGTCACCGGCACCGGTATGAGGTATCAAACCGGTATCGTGATGCCCTCCTTGAGCATGGGATGCGGTTGAGCGGACTATCCCCTGATGACTCGCTCGTGGAGATGATCGAGTTACCGACCCATCCGTATTTCATTGGCTGCCAATTTCATCCGGAGCTGCAGTCGCGGCCGTTGCGACCGCATCCGTTATTCGCGGGCTTCGTTGCGGCGGCCGAGCGCTATCACTTGGCCCATTCATGACCGCGTCGCTCTTTCCGTCTGATCGCCTTTTCCTTATTGCCGGTCCCTGTCAGCTTGAGGATGACTCGCTCAACCTTCGTGTTGGTGAGGCGCTTGCGCGGTTGGCTGAGCATGTACCGGGCGGAATTATCTTTAAGGCGAGTTTCGATAAGGCCAATCGGTCGAATGTTGATGGCGTCCGTGGCCCCGGGATCGAGGCCGGACTCGCGTCCCTCGAACGGGTTCGCGCGGCGACCGGTCTTCCGATCCTTACCGATGTGCACGAGGCGTCGCAGTGTGTATTGGCCGCTGACACCGTCGACGTCCTCCAGATCCCGGCATTTCTCTGCCGGCAGACGGACCTCCTCATGGCGGCCGGCGCCACGGGCAAAGCCGTGAATATCAAGAAAGGGCAGTGGATGCATCCGGAGGGGATGCGCGGGGCGGTTCGCAAAGTCGAAGCCGGCGCCGCCCTCGCGTCCGTCGAGGCGGGCGCCCTGGCGGTGACGGAACGCGGCACCTTCTTTGGCTACGGGGATCTCGTAGTGGATATGCGCAACTTCATGCGGCTTGGTGAGGCGTGCGCTGTACCCGTCATTTTTGACGCCACGCACAGCGTGCAGCGTCCTGGCCAGGGCACTGGGGGGACCAGTGGTGGCGCCCGTGAGTTCATTTCGCCGCTGACGTTGGCGGCGATTGCAGCAGGCGCACAGGGGCTCTTCATTGAGACACATCCCAACCCGGATCAGGCGCCTAGCGATGGTCCGAACATGATTCCGCTCAGTCAACTCGGTGACTTGATGGCACGTGCGGTCGACATGTGGGCTCGCGTAGTTTCGTGACGCTGCCTGACGTGATGCCGTCTGATGGCGGACTGCCGCCGCTCGTCCTCGATCACCCGCGTATCGAGCCGTCGCTGGCGCGCCGCATTCGCGTGGTGGGTCTTGATGTCGACGGTGTTCTGACCGACGGCGGGGTCTATCTTGGCGCGGCACGGCACGGGGAAGCCGACGTGCCGTTTGAGCTCAAGCGGTACAACATTCAGGATGGATTGGGGATTCAGCTCCTCCGCGAGTGTGGCATTAAGGTTGTCATCATTACCGGGCGTGTGTCGGAGAGTGTCGCGTTACGCGCACGGGAACTACGTGTTGACGCGTTGGTACAGGATCCTGAAGCCCGTAAGTTGGCGGCGCTCACGTCGATCGCGCGTGATTTCGACTGCGTTTTCGAAGAC
Organism: Gemmatimonadota bacterium; assembly: GCA_947463135.1. Classification (GTDB taxonomy): domain Bacteria; phylum Gemmatimonadota; class Gemmatimonadetes; order Gemmatimonadales; family Gemmatimonadaceae; genus Gemmatimonas. The sequence goes on along the minus strand of CANHTA010000099.1, from coordinate 6,698 downwards.
ATGGCCTTTGTCGGCGACGATCTCCCTGATCTTGCGGTGCTTCGCCGGGTGGGTCTCCCCGTGGCGGTCGGCAATGCGGTCACGGAAGTGCGTCGGATTGCGCAGTTGCAGCTGAGGGCGCACGGTGGACAGGGGGCGGTTCGTGAGTTCGCCGAGGCGCTCCTGATGGCACGCGGCCAATGGACAGAGGCGGTGGAGTGCTACGTCGCGCGTCGCAGTGACCTGCCCGCCGGCACTCGAACGGGGAATCAGGACGTATGACGGCTGAGCAGATCACAGCGCGTGGGAAACGTGTACTCCACCTCGAAGCGACCGCACTGGCCGAAGTAGAACAGAGCTTAGGCGAGGATTTTGTGCGTGCCGTGCAGTTGCTCGCGGCGTGTCGCGGACGGGTCATCATTGCGGGCGTTGGCAAGTCCGGTCTCGTTGGCCGAAAGATGGCGGCTACGTTTACGTCGACGGGAACGCCGGCCATGTTCCTGCACCCGGTAGAGAGTGTGCACGGGGATCTCGGTATTGTTGGGGCCGAGGACGTGGCGATTCTGATTTCCAAAAGTGGGGAGAGTCAGGAACTCCTGGCGCTCATTGACGCCCTGTCGCGGTTGGGCGTCCATATCATCGGCATGACCGCCGACCGGGCCTCGCATTTAGCGCGTCATGCCGACGTCACCCTGGATCTGGGGGTACGTGAGGAAGCCTGCCCACACGATCTCGCACCGACGACGAGTACCACGGTCACCATGGCGCTCGGCGATGCGCTGGCGGTGGCGCTTATGGGAGAGAAGGGGTTCCGGGCCGAGGATTTTGCCCGCTTTCATCCCGGCGGATCACTCGGTCGCCGACTGTTAACCCGCGTACGAGACGTGATGGTGGGAACCGAGCTCCCGGTTCTTGGTCGTGGCGCGGTAATGCGCGAAGCCATCGTCCTCCTCGCCGAACGGCGGGGCTTGGCCGTGGTGGTGGAACATGGGACCGTCGTCGGGGTTGTCACTGCGGGTGATTTAACACGCCTCTGGGAACGGCATGCTGACGTGTTGTCCGTTCCGGTTGAGGCTGTGATGACGGTCGCGCCGCGCATGGCGCATGATTATGAGCTTGGGAGTGCTGTGGTGCATCGGATGGAGACGCACGGCATCATGGCGATGCCGGTGCTTGATGAGCAGGAGCAATTGGTGGGCGTCGTGCATTTGCACGATCTGATGCGCGCGGGCGTCGCATGAGGTGGCGTGTCTATGCCCTCGGTGTTGCGGCCTCGTTGCTGTTAACGGCTGCGGCCTGCCCGAAAGGGCCGGGAGCAACGAAAGTCAAAGCCAAGTCAACCAAAACGGTCATCCCCGATTCCGCCGATCAGATCATTTTTGGCGGTCGGATCTATCTGACCGATCAAGGGGTGTCCAAAGGTGTGTTACTGGCGGACACGGTACTGACGTACGACGATGGCACGCGGATGGAATTGCGCCGCGTCCACGTCACGTTCTTTACCTCCGTTGGTCTGAAGGACGGCGTCCTCACGTCGCAAGCGGGCACGTATAACTCGCGCCTTGCGCGTCTTGATACGCGTGGGGATGTCATCGTGGTTCGCAATGATGGTAAGCGGCTATCATCGCCCCAACTCGTGTACGATCAGGTCCGAAATCAGATTTTTACCGATAGTGCGTTCGTGCTGAATGAGCCGTCACGGACGTTTACGGGTCTGGGGTTTGAGTCCGACCCGCAGCTCACGCGATTCCGTTGTATCCGGAATTGTAAGGGCCTCGCGCCCGTCAAGATTCCCACCAAGTAACGCGTGACTCGCCTGTCCTCACGATCTCGCGCCGTTATGGTGCTGGTAACGGTCTCAGTACTGACGCTCGTTGCGGGGTGTCGGTCGGGGGGGCGTTCCGCGCGTCGTGCGGCCTCGCCGCCGCCAGCCGCCATCAATGTGCCTGCAGACAGCGCGGCCATCATCGCCTCGCGTCGGCAGGCGGCGCGTACCGACTCCCTGCTGGCGGAATCGCTCTCGGTTGCGGCCAAAGGAGGCGTGAAAGGCGGCGCGAAAGATACCAGCGCGAATGTGACGGCGAGGCGCGACAGTCTGGCCGGCAAGACCACGCGACGCGATAGCCTCGCTTCTGGCGATAAGCGTGCGGCGAAGAAGCCGGCGGCACCTGCCACGAGGAACTGCTTTCTCGACTTTACGGATAGTCCTCCTGAAACCCGATTCTTGTACATGCGCCTGCCTGATAGTACGGCCAACACTTTTATCGGTGGTGGTTTTGTTGGTCGGTGCCAGGGTGAGAATAATCGGATCAGTGCAGACAGCGCCGAACAGTTCGAGTCGGCGGGGATCGTGAATATGTATGGCAATGTTGTCTACGAAGAGTCAAACAAGTTACGTGTCACTGCGGCGCATGCGATCTACCTTACCCGTGAGGGCCGCCTGTTTGCGGATGGCGGCGTGGTCGCCACCCAGCTGGCCACGGGGAGCACGATTACTGGACCGAACATTGAGTACAGTCGGGTGATGCCGGGTCGGCCGGTGGCGAAGCTGGTAGCACCCAATCGACCCACCGCCCGACTGATCGAGAGGGACAGTACGGGTAAGCTTGGTGAGCCGACGATTGTCACCGCGGACCGCTTTGAGGACCTTGGCGACACGCTGTTGCTTGGGTGGGGCGACGTAGTGATTACGCGTGAGCAGATCGTTGGACGAGCGGACTCACTTGCGTTCAACAAAACCACCCAGCGGGCCAGATTGGTGCGCGCGGCCCGGATTCGCAGTCTTGATACGTCGCAGGCGTTCACCCTGAATGGTGACACGGTCGACTTGTATACCACGGAGAAGAAACTCGATCGCGTGTTCGCGTCTCATGCGGCGACAGCCACGAACAAGGATCTGATTATTACGGCCGAGCGCATTGATTTGCGGCTCAAGGCGCAGCAGATCGATGAAGCGTTCGCGTTCGGGAGTGGCCGAGCGAGAGCCCAGACTCCACAACAGGACGTCGAGTCCGATTCGATGCGCATCGTCCTCACCGACCAGCGTCCGCGCGAGGTACGCGCGATTGGTGGCGCCGTCGCCAAGGGGATGCCGGATACGCTCAAGATCAAGTCGACCGATAGAGATATGCTGCGTGGCGATAGTCTGTTTGCGTATTTTGATACGGCGCAGGCAGCCACTGATACGAGCGGTCAAACGCGAATCAGGGAGATTCAGGCGTTTGGAAACGCCAGCTCGCTCTTTCAGATTGCGTCCAAGCGAGGCCCTTCAGCGCCACCGGCGATCAATTACGTGCGTGGTCAACGCATCGTCGTCCAATTTGATACCGGTTCGGTGCGCGATGTTCGTGTAGATTCTGCGGCGTCCGGTCTGTATCTCGAACCTGCCCAGGACAGTCTTGGGGATAGCAGCGTGGTGAAGCGCTCAGTACCCCCACCAGCCACCAAGAAGCCCCCGCTAGCCACCCCTCCCGCGGTGCCGGAGCCTTCCACACCGCCGCTGGTTGCACCGTCGCCTGTTTTCGTCACTCTCTCGCGCCGCCCGTCATGACCGATGCCCCACGGCCCACTCCGATCTCCTATGAGGAAGCGCTTGGGATTATTGAGCGTGGGGTGCATGGCGATCGGTCGATCGCGTTGGCTCTGGCGGCGGTGCTCGAAGCGGCCGACGTGCACGGATCGGCTGCGCTGCATGCAGTCGCGGGGCGTTACATGGAGCAGCTTGCCGAAGGCATGCGTCTCCCGATGGACGAGGTGCGCACGCATCTCGCGACCGCCCTTCTGCCACGGCTGGCGGCCGCGGAGCTGCTTGTTGGTCCATTACATAGCCTGACGTCACCCGAGTCGACGGTGCAGATCCCGCCTTCCGTGTGGGCGGCATTACATGCGCATCGCGTCGAGCTGTCCCGTGTCCTCAGGGCGACCGGCCAGTCGCGTGGGGTGGGGAGCAGCGGGAGCGTCAATACTTCGCAGGCCGCCGTGGGGGATTCCGTGCTGAGTGCCGACGGACTGGTGAAAGCCTACCGCGGACGGCGCGTGGTGAACGACGTGGCCTTGCGCGTGGCGCAGGGGGAGATTGTCGGTCTTCTCGGACCAAACGGTGCAGGCAAGACCACCACCTTTTATATGCTCGTTGGTCTCATTGAGCCGCAATCGGGGAAGATTCGGCTGGATGGTCAAGACATCACGGGGATGCCCATGTACCAGCGGGCGCGCCAAGGCATTGGCTATCTCTCCCAGGAACCGTCGATCTTCCGGAAGCTTACCGTAGAACAGAACATTCTTGCCATTCTGGAAACCCTCCCGCTGTCCGCAGGTGAACGCAAGGCACGCCTCGAAACGCTCCTCGATGAACTGAGTATCAAGCACTTGCGCAGTAGCCGCGCCTTCCAGTTATCGGGCGGAGAGCGCCGTCGATTGGAAATCACCCGCGCGTTAGTGACCCAGCCGAAGTTCATGATGCTCGATGAGCCGTTTGCGGGCGTCGATCCGATTGCGGTACATGACATTCAGACCATTGTGGCGGGATTGCGCCACCGCGGCATTGGCGTGCTCATCAGTGACCACAATGTCGAACAGACGCTCGACATCGTGGATCGGGCATACATCATGTTCGATGGGCAGGTGAAAGTGTCCGGCACGGTTCGTGAATTGGTGTTTGACGACACCGTAGCCGAGATCTATCTGGGGCCGACGCTTACTGCTCGACTCCGCGCGCGCTTCGCTGATGCCGATGAAGAGGTGGTAACGTCATGAGGCCAGGTCTCCAACAGAGCACCGGACTCCGGCAAGAGCTCAAAATCAATCCTCGCCTTTATCAGGCGATGGATCTTTTGTACATGCCCTTGCTCGATCTCCAGCAGCACCTGAAGCAGGAACTCCTCACGAATCCTTTTTTGGATCTCGTGGAGCCCGAGGATGAAGAAGACGAGTCGCCGGACGCCGACGAAGTGCCGGAGGCGCAGGATCTGGCCGAGCCGGAAACGAACGCGGAAGCGGAGCCGGAGAAGGCCGGCGACGACGAAGTGGACTGGGAAGCGGTACTGTTGGATGGATTCGAGACCGGTGGGCAGCGTGAGGAGCACGAACAGCGCGAGTGGTATGAGCCCGTAACGGTGGATGCCAAGCATCTCTCCGATCATCTCACGGAGCAGTTGGCGCTCATTGACCTGTCCGCACGTGAGGCCTTTCTGGCCGATGAATTCGTGGGCAACATCGCTGACGATGGGTATCTCGCCTGTCCGCTCGAGGAGATCCAGCGGGGGGTGAACGAGTTGCTCGATCGTGAGGCGGAGGAACGCGATGCGGACGTCGCGCTCTTTACGGAGGCCGAGATGCTGGCCATGCTCACGATTATCCAGGATCTGGATCCTCCTGGGGTGGGCGCCCGCAATCTACGGGAATGCTTGCTGCTGCAGCTCCGCGCCGCCGGCCTGCAGGATTCGATGGCCTATCGGTTGGTCCAGGACGCCTTTGAGGAGCTGATTGCACACCGCTGGAGCGAGCTTTCCAAGCGATTTGGCATCAGTGCGCACGACGTACAGAACGCGGCCGATGACGTGGCCAAGCTCGACCCCAAGCCCGGCCTCCGGTACAGCGCCGGCGGTGACAACTATATCATCCCGGATCTCGTTGTCGACAAGATCGGCCAGGCGTACCATATTTTCCTGAACGATGGCAATTTGCCGCGGCTGAAACTGTCGCGCACCTATCAGGAAATTGCCCGTGACAAGAAGAAGTTTGACACGGAAAGCAAAGACTTTATCGCCAGTAAGCTGAACTCCGCACACTGGATGATTCAGGCGATCGAACAGCGTCGTCAGACCATGTTGAAGGTCATGCATTACATTGTAGATCGGCAGCGCGATTTTTTTGAGCGGGGAGTACAGGCCCTGCGTCCGCTCACCCTTCGGGAAGTGGCGGAAGCGGTGGGGATGCACGAGTCAACCGTAAGTCGCGTGACAAACGAGAAATTCGTGCAGACGCCGCGGGGCGTGTTGCCACTGAAGTTCTTCTTCTCGTCGGGACTCTCCACCAGCGATGGTGACGATGTGTCGGCGCGGGGAATTAAAGACCAGATCGAGAAGCTGGTCTCGGGTGAAGACACCAAAAATCCACTCACGGATCAGGCAATCGTTGAGATTCTCCAGCAGACCGGTGTCCAGATTGCACGCCGAACCGTGGCTAAGTATCGCGACCAGCTCGGCGTGCTTCCGGCCCGAATGCGCAAGCGCGTGTAGCGCGCGTCCAACCCGTTTCGCACTCACTCCTCCCTGAATGGCCGTCTCCACCCGTCCGCTAGGTCGTTCGTCCCGCACCGTACGCTCCGCCGCGATCGACGTCAGCATCCTTGTGCCTGCCAAGGATGAAGCTGGGAATCTCGCGCTCTTTCTCGAGCTGTGTGACGCCATTGTACGCGCGGAATCCGCTCGTTATGAAGTGGTGGTGGTTGATGACGGGTCCACTGACGGCAGCTGGGATTTGCTTCAGGAACTCTCGAAGCAATATCCGTTCCTTCGCCCGGTGCGCCATCGTGCGCAGCGGGGGATCGCTGAGGCACTGCGAACCGGGTACTTGCATGCGCATGGGCACGTGCTGGTGTTCTATCCCGCCGACCTGCAATTCAAGCCGGAGGATATTCCGCGACTCGTGAATCCGATTCTTGCCGGTGAGTCGGACATGGTGACGGGCTATAAGCAGGGCGTGTACGAGAAAGCCTT
>CANHTA010000098.1 GCA_947463135.1 Gemmatimonadota bacterium | reverse complement strand
GCTGCGCATCCTCGAACCGTACGATCTCAAGGCGATGGGACACAACTCGCCGGCGTACCTGCATCATCTCATCGAAGCGAAGAAGCTCGCGTATGCCGATCTCGACCGGTTCGTGGGTGACGCCGATCATCTCGACATGCCGGCGTCACAGATGCTCAGCGACGAGTTCATTGCGGAACGGCGCAGTCATCTGAATCCACTGCGGGCGCAGGAGCGCGTGGACCCCGGTCCGCTGCGCACGAAGAGCGAAACGGTGTACCTCACCGTGGCCGACGTCGAAGGCAACATGGTGTCGTTCATCAACTCCAACTACGACTACTTCGGATCGGGGATCGTGGTGCCGGGTACCGGCTTTGCACTGCACAACCGCGGCGCGGGCTTCACGCTGGCCGAGGGGCTGCCGAACACGGTGGCCCCGGGGAAGCGGCCGTTCCATACGCTCATTCCCGGCTTTGTCACGCAGACGGTGAACGGGCGCGAGCAGGCGTACATGAGCTTCGGGCTCATGGGGGGCGGCGTGCAGGCGCAGGGCCATGTGCAGTTTCTGCTGAATTACTTCGTGTTCGGCATGGACGTACAGGCGGCGATCGATGCGCCGCGCTTCCGCCACTACGACAAACAGCGTGTGGCGCTGGAGCCGCCCATTGGCGATGGCGTACGGAACGCGCTGGTGGCGATGGGGCATGTGCTCATTGAGCAGCCCACGATTGCGTTCGGCGGGGCCCAGGCGATCGTGCGACTGCCGAAGGGATACGCGGCGGGGAGTGATCCGCGGAAGGACGGGATGGCGGTGGGGTACTGAGGCGGGGCTGAACGGCGCTACAGCGCGATGGGCTGCCGCTTTCGGCAGGTCACACGGTCGCGCGCGGAGAGCGCACCGGCGCGGCGCAATACCAGCGACGCATCCAGGGTGAACAGCTTCCAGCGCACGATCGACGACACCGGCAGTCCGGTGGGTGTGAGGTCGCGAATGGGGACATCGCCGGGCCACTTCTTGTGCGAGGCCGTGGTGATCATGGCCAGCACCAGATGGTGGGAACTGTCGTTGAAGGCGGTCGCCGAACAGACCAGCGCCGGCCGCCGCTTCGAGGCCTCGCGATCGGAGAACGGAAACGGCACGACCACCACATCTCCCGGGCTATAGGTCGGCATAGGCCGCGTCGTCGCGTGCTGAATCCCATTCCGGTGCAAGCGTGGCCTCGAGCTCCTGCAATTCGGCGTCGGCCGGCAGGGCGCGCCGCACGCGCACCCCGTCGCGTTCGATGATGAACTCGATGCGGTCACCGGCGCCGAGGGTGAGCGCCTCGCGCACGGCGCGGGGAATGGTGGCCTGGTACTTGGACGTGAGCGTGGACACGGGCATGGCACTCCTCCGCACGACGTAAGAATGGTAATACGTATTACGGTAATGGTCATGACGGGGAGGGGCAATCGGAGCGGGCCCGCCATCATACCGCCGACGGTGAGGACCGTTGACCACGACGAGCCGCCGCCCTCAGCCTACCCCTTGAGCCGATCCGCCAGCCGCAGCGCCAGCGCCACGAGCGTCAGGGTGGGGTTGGCCGATCCCGCCGTGGGAAACACCCCCGCGCCGGCCAGATACAGGTTGGCCAGGCCATGCACACGGCAGTCGGCGTCCACCACGCCCTGTTTGGGGTCGTCGTGCATGCGGGTGGCGCCGGTGTCGTGCCATCCGCCACTCACCAGTGGTGGCCAGGTGAGGTCGTCGCTCAACAGCCACTCGCGCAGCTGCACGCGTCCAAGGCCGAGTCGCCCGAACTCGCGTCCCACGCGCGTATACAGCGTACGCATGCTGTGCTTGTCGAGCGGCGTGAGCTGCCAGTTGAAGCGCACGCGTGGGACACCGAGGGCGTCGCGTTCGCTGGAGAGCGTTATGCGCGAATCCGGATTGGGCGCCTGCTCCTGCCGTGTGGTGAGCGTGAAAAACGGCCGCGCCCGCACCTGCGCGGCGTCGTAGCGCTGCGCGGTGCCCTTCATGTCGGCGGTGAGGCTGTCCTTGGTGGCGCGCCGGTACAGCTCCACCTCCTCCGGCGATTCCGCTTCAAAGGTGCTGAGGGCGTTGCCCGTTTCCGGTGCCGGATCGAGCGCCACGGTAGCGTTCAGCACGCCGTGCGATTGCTGCTGCGCATCGGTCAGGCGCAGCTCGGCGCGGGCCTTGGTGATACCGAAGTCATAGGCGTACAGCTGCATGGACTGCGGGCGCGTGAGCACGGCGGTGCCCGCCGGCATTTCGAGATGCTCGGCGAAATAGCGCCCCACCTGGTCGTGCGCGTTGCCCAGTCCCGCCGTGGCCCGTTCGTTGGAGGCGAGCAACAGACGCACATTCTGCATGGTGCTGCAGGCCAGCACAAACTGCGTGGCGCGCACCAGCATCGTGCGCCCGTCAAAGTGGCGTACCTGTACGGCGTCGATGGCACGCACGCTCTCGTTGGCGATCACCTGCACCACGTTGGCGTGCGTATACACGTGCACGTTGGGGGCATCGACCAGGGCGCGGCGGAATTTCGACCCGAAGCGCGTGGGGGCACTGAACTGCCACACCTTTTCCTCGAGCACGGTGCGATCGAGCGGGAGCGGCGTGCAGCGTGGGTCCTGTTCTTCCCAGTACGTGCGGCGGTAGTCGAACGGTCCGAGGTCGAGCACCGGATGGGCCCGCGCATAGAACGGATCGAGCTGGGCGCGGGTGATGGGCCATCCGCTGTGCGGTACCCACGCCCGCGTGGTGAAGTCGATGGGGTCGAGTGGTGCGCAGAATCCACCCCAATGCCCCGTGGTGCCGCCGAAGTAGTGCAGGCGCGTGGCGTCCAGCGGGTAGTAGGGGCGGCCAACCACCTCGCCGCGATACAACGCCTGCAGCGCTTCTTCACGGTCGAACCCGCCGCCTTCCAGCAACAGCACGCGGGTTGGCGTGCCGATGAACTCCATGGCCACGGCGATGCCGGCGGCACCGGCGCCTACGATACACAGGTCGGCGTCGAGCTGCGCGCCATCGGGGAGCGACAACGCATCGGTGTGCATATGGCTTGGCTCAGCCTTGCAACGCGAAGAGGGCGCACTGTCGCGCTTCATTCACCGATAGCATCCACCCGGCGGGGAACACCACACGGCCCTCGGTGAAATCGGCGGCGATGAGGGCATCCAGCGACGGGTCGGGCGACCACGGCCGGCGTCGCTGCTGCCGCGCACCTTGGGCAATCGCCGAACGCAGCGCCGGCGCGGTGGATTCGGTCGGGGTGGCGCGCAGATAGGCGAGCCCGATTTCGCGCACCCGCGTGGCCCCGAGGGCTGACAACAGCGCGGGCTCAGCCAGCGCCGCAGCAAAAGACGGGCGGTCGCGTGCACAGCCCCCTGCCACCGCAACGCCCACCAAGGCGTACAGCGTTCGCTGCAGGAAGGCACGACGGGTGGGGAAGCTGGGGCGCGTCATGCGGCGAACCTAGGAGGTGGAGGGCCCCGTTACAAGCGGCTGTTACGGCCGCCGTGGGACCGGTGTGCCACCATGTTCAGTTTTTCCGCGACCGGCCGATACTCCGTGGGTGTCAATACGCCCTGTTTTTCACGATCCCTCCGGCCGTCGCGGCCGTGCGTTACGTGCCGTCCTTGTTGGAGTGGGCGCCATCGTGGTCCTGCTGGGTGGCTCATTCGCCATCGGCGTGGTCCATCCGCCCGTGGTGGAGCCGCTGCCGCTTACCGCCAGCCTCGCGTCCCGGCGCGTGGGTCAGTCCGACGTCTCCGCAGGGCGTCCCTGTACGATCCGCTGCCCACCTATGGCCACCACGCGCCATGTCGGGACGCCGGTGGCCGACCCGATCGTGGCCGGTTTTGTGGTGCAATGGGACGCGGGGAGCCGCGCGGCGCTGAAGCGCTACGGCGATCATCTCGACTGGGTGATTGTGGAAGGGGCGTTCCTCGGTCGTGGCAAGCCGGGCGAGATCACGATTACGCTGGATGAAGACCTGCTGGACGATGCACGGCAGCGTGACCTTGGCGTGCATCTGATGCTCACCAATTTCGGCGCGTCGGGGTTCGACTCCACGCTGGTGTCGAGCGTGGTTGGGACTCCGGCCGCGCGGACGCGGGCGGTGGAGCAGCTGGTTGAGGTCGTCCGGGCGCATCGCCTTGAGGGTGTCACGCTCGACTTCGAATTGGTGCCGGCCGCCGAACATCCGCAGGTGCTGGCGTTCATCGCCGCGTTACGCGAGGCGATCGCGCCGCTTGGGGCGGTGGTGTCGGCAGCGCTGCCGATCAGCGAAGGCGATGGCTATCCGCTGGCCGCGTATGGGGCCGCCCTCGACTACGCCATCCCCATGCTGTACGACGAGCATGCGGACAACACCGAGCCGGGGCCGGTGGCGAGTGCGCCGTGGTTTGCGGCGCGCTTGGATGCCGTGCTGGACGCCATCCCCGCGCACAAGGTGCTGGCGGGACTGGGCCAGTACGGGTACCACTGGCGCAGCGACCGGCGGGAAGCGGCCACGGTGAGTGTGAGTGAGGCGATGGCGCTGGGCCGCGTGACCCAGAGCGGACCGTGGTTTGATGGGCGCACGCGTAACCCGTACGCCACGTGGCGCGACGGCCAGGGGATCACGCATACGGTGTGGTATCTCGACGCGGCCACCGCGTGGAACCAGATCACCGTGGCCCATGCCACGGGCGCGGCGGGGCTGGCGTTTTGGCGCATGGGTGGTGAAGACGCCACGCTGTGGCGGGTGTTGGCGAAAACCGGGCGCACCGGTTCGCCCGATGCGCTGCGCGAACTGCTGAACGACGGCGTGTCGGTGATCGTTGGCGAAGGCGAGGTGCTGGCGGTGGAACGGCAGTCGGGACGCGGTGAGCGCACGGTGCGCGTAGATGCGCGCGGCTACGTGCAGGGTGAGGCGGTGACGAAATCGGCGGGTGGTTACCTGATCTCGCGTGGCGGTGCGGCGGCGCGTAAGGTGGCGCTCACCTTCGATGACGGTCCCGATGATCGCTTCACGGCGCCGATTCTCGACACCCTGCGGTCCCGACACGCCGTGGCCAGCTTTTTCGTGGTCGGTCGTCAGGTGCAGCGTTTGCCGGCGCTCACCCAGCGCATCGTGGCGGAGGGGCATGAGCTTGGCAATCACTCGTGGAGTCACCCGGATTTCGCAGGGCTCAGCGAGCAGGCCATTTCCATGGAGCTGGCGGCCACCGGCCGTGTGATTGAGGCGGTCACCGGGCATCGTCCGCTCCTGTTTCGTCCACCGTACATCGGTGATGCGCGGCCCAGTACCGAGGAGCGCCTGCGGCCAATGGCGGTGGCGAACGAACTGGGCTACCGGGTTGCCGGTCTTGAAATTGACAGCAAGGATTGGTTTGAAGACGATCCGCAGCGGATTGTGGCCAACGCCCTTGATGCGTTGGAGCGCAAAAACGGTCGCATCATCTTGCTGCATGATGCCGGTGGTGATCGCACCAGTACGATTGCCGCACTGGGGCCGCTCATCGATTCGCTGCGCGCGCGTGGCTTTGAACCGACAACGGTGGCGGGACTTTTGAATGTTTCGCCGCAGGCGGGCACGCCCAGTGCGCCAAGCGGGGAGGCGTCACAGCGCCTGTTGAATTTTGCCGCGTTGCGTTTGGCCAGTGTGGGCGAGCTGTGTCTGGTTGGTGCGTTTTTGATCGCGCTCGTGCTGGGATTGGTGCGCATGCTTGGCATTGGAACGCTCGCGGCGGTGCAGCGGTTTGTGCCGCGCTACGGTCGTCGGATTGAGGACGCGGACTACCTGCCAATGGTGTCCGTGCTCGTGCCGGCATACAACGAAGCACGGGTGATTGCCCGTACGGTGCGCTCGGTGCTGGCACAGGAATACGCCTCGTTCGAAGTGCTGGTGATTGACGACGGCTCGTCCGATCACACGGCGGAGGTGGCGGCGCAGTGCAGTGATGACCCGCGGCTGCGCGTGGTGCGGCAGGTGAACGGGGGGAAGGCGGCGGCGTTGAACACCGGCATTACCCACGCCCGCGGTGACGTCATCGTGGTGATTGACGCTGATACGCTGTTGGTAGCGGACGCGATCCGGCAGCTCGTGCATCCATTGTCCGACCAACGGGTGGGCGCGGTGGCCGGCAACGCCAAGGTGGGGAATCGCGTGAACCTGGTCACGCGATGGCAGGCGGTGGAGTACGTCACCAGCCAGAATCTCGATCGGCGCGCGTTTGTGATGCTGAATTGCATTACGGTGGTCCCCGGCGCAATCGGTGCGTGGCGCAAATCTGCGGTGATTGACGCCGGCGGGTTTTGCAGCGACACGTTGGCCGAGGATCAAGATCTCACGTTGACGTTGCTGCGGGCCGGTCATCGCGTGGCGCTGGCGGATCGGGCGGTGGCGTTAACGGAAGCGCCTGAACGCTTTGATGCGCTGCTGAAGCAGCGGTTCCGCTGGAGCTTTGGCACGCTCCAGTGCGCGTGGAAGCACCGCGGTGCGCTGTGGCGCCCCTCGGCGGGAGCGCTGGGCATGGTGGGGCTGCCCAACATCTGGCTCTTCCAGTTGCTCTTCCCGTTACTTGCCCCCGCGGCCGACATCGCGTTGCTGGTCACGCTTGGACAACTCGCGGTGGAGACCCCCGCATTGGGGTGGCATGCCGCATGGGGTCACGCCCAGCCGGTGTTGGCGCTGTACGCGTTCTTTCTGGTGATTGATACCGTGACCGCCGCGTTGGGTGTGGCCTTCGAACCCGGGGAGCCGATGATGCAGACGCTGTTGGTGCCGTTGCAGCGAATCGCGTATCGGCAGGTGTTATACTTGGCGCAGGTGAAGGCTATGCGTGCCGCCTTTAAGGGATGGGCACCGGCGTGGGGCAAGCTGGAACGCACGGGGCGCGTGACGGCGTAGAGGGCCGGCGTGCCCGGGCTCAGGGAGAGTGTCTATCGTGACTGACCCGATCCGTTTCAACGATGGCGCGTCGTACGAGCGCTACATGGGGGTGTGGAGCCAACTGGCCGGTGGCGCCTTCCTGGAGTGGCTCGCGCCGGCGCCGGGGCGGCACTGGCTTGACGTGGGGTGCGGGAACGGTGCGTTCACTGAGCTGGTGGCGTTACGGTGTGCGCCACGCGCGTTGCACGGCATTGATCCGTCGGCGGCGCAGCTCGAGTTCGCGCGCACGCGATCGGCGCTGTCCGACGCCGATCTGCGTGAGGGGGATGCGATGGCGCTGCCATATCCCGACGACCGGTTCGACGTAGCGGTGATGCCGCTGGTGATCTTCTTCGTGCCGGACCCGGCCCGGGGTGTGGCCGAAATGGTGCGCGTGGTGCGTGGCGGCGGTCTCGTGGCGGCCTATGCGTGGGATATGCACGGCGGTGGGTTTCCGTACCACATTGTGCAGCGCGAGATGCGTGAACTGGGTGCGGTGGTGCCCGCACCGCCACGCCCCGAGGCGTCGCGCCGCGAGAGCATGGAGGCGTTGTGGCGCGACGCCGGCCTCATCGACGTGGCGTGGTGCGAGCTCACGGTGCAGCGCACGTTCGCCTCGTTTGACGAGTACTGGGGCACCATCGTGGGGTGGGACGCGGTGGGTCGGACCATCGCCACGATGTCAGCCGCAAATGTCGCGCAGCTGCAGAGTCGGCTGCGCGCCCAGTTGCCAACAGATGCCCGCGGGTGCATCACCTGCAGCGCCCGCGCCAACGCCGTGCTCGGGCGGGTGCCGGAGCTACCCGTGCCACCCCACCAAGGCTAGGCGCTGCGCAGCTCCGCGAGCTGCTCGGCGTGACGCGCATCATGATGCGCGATGAGCTCCATCCACGACCGCAGAGTGAGCGGTCCGACGAACGGGTGTGGGAAGAGGATGCCGTCGAGCACGGCGGGATCGGCCGCGGTGAAGGCGTCAAGCAGGGCGGTGCGCGACGCGTGCAGCAGGGCGAGTGCGTCGTGGGCGGTGATCGACACGCTTGGGCGCACGCGCTCGGGCGCTTCCACCTTGGTGCCGCGGTTACGCACCCAGCCAATTGACGTTTCTGTGAGGAGGCCGGTCCGCAGCTCCTCGGCGGTCGCGGTGCGCGGGAGCTCGGCTCCCTTGGCGATCATGCGCGCCACATTCCCTTCCACACGCGCGCAGTGTTCGATAATCTGCGCAGCCGACCAGCCGCTCCCGGGGGTGTGCTCACCGGTGGATCCCGTGCGGTCGGCCTCCGGAATCGACGTGAACTGCTCGAGGAGCTGATCGCGTTCCTGCTGCAGCAGGGCCAGCAGCGCCGATACGGAAGTGGTTGGCGTCGTCATCAGGACAACGTACTACACTCCATCGTGGTAAGGCGAGCCGCTCCGCGCGCGCGTCGCAACCCGCCCCGCCTTTTCATCAGGGTCCCGAATGCCCAGCTTACGCCCGCCTTCGTCCACGCGCCCAACCACGCACGGCCTGGTGCTACTGCTTGGCACTATAGCACTGGGGTTGGCCTCGCGACGCTACCCTGCGGTGCAGCCGGCCGTGGTGTCGACGTACGCGGGTGATGTGCTGTGGGCGTCGATGGTGTTCTGGCTGCTTACGCTCGTGCGCCCGACCGGCGAGGGGCGGCGCGTGGCCGCGATGGCTTTCGCCATCGCGGTTGCCGTGGAAACGAGTCAGCGCGTGCACGTGCCGTGGCTTGATGCACTGCGCGCGACCACGCTGGGCGCGCTGGTGCTGGGGCAGGGCTTTCTCTGGAGCGACATCGTGTGCTACGCCGTGGGCGTAATGCTGGCTGCAATCCTCGACGCCGTGCTGGCGGCCCGACGCAACCGTGCCCTTACGGGCGCTTGACCACCACGCGACCGGCGCGAATGACGGCCGAGGCCTGATCGGGGGTGCCCGACAGGAGCAGGCCGAGGTAGCCCTTGGTGATGCGGTCGGTGATGGTGGCGGCGGTGGCGGTCATCATGCTGGGCATCCCGGCCTTGGCACCCAGATCGCGCACGCGTTGGCAGGCGGCTTCCGCGCCCTTCGCATCACCCCCCATGTCGCGTGTGAGGCTCCCGATGCCGCAGGACAACAGGCTGTAGCCCTTCACCGCCGCGATCTCCGACGCTTCGGCGATGGCGCCTTTGTCTTCCACCATGAGCATGGCGATCACTGTGCCGGTGGGGGTGGCGGGCGACCACACCTTGGCGCCCGCTTCGGCGAAGAAGGCCGCAGCGGTGCGCGCTTCGGCGGCGCTGCGCACGTGCGGGATCACCACGCCATCGGCGCCAAGGGCCAGCACTTCCTTCACGCGGGCACGCGTGGACTCCACGCCGGCGTCTTCGATGGTGGGAATGCGCACCAGCAGTGTGGGTCGCGTGGGCGCTCCGCTCATCCGGATGCCACGTACCAGCGCCTGCACCGCCTGGGCGTCGTAGGCCCCTTCGAGATTCAGGAACAGGAAGTCCAGCAGCGGGTTGCCGGCGAGCGCCGCGGCGCCGGTTTCGGTGTACAGCGGCGGCAATCGGGTGGCGCCTGCCGCAGGGGCGGCGGGCGGCCGCTCACTGGGCACGAACATGCCGAAGGCGGCGGTGCCCGACTTCCAGAGCGGCAACGCCGCCCCGGCTGATGTGGTGGCGGCCGTGGACACCGCGTTCGGTGCGCTGGCGCAACCACCCAGAATGGTGGCCGCGAAGGGAAGTGCAACGAACCAGCCCGTACGACGCATGTGCGATGCTCCTGAAGGTGCGCGTGTTCCGACACGCCGATGCCGCGCGGTGCGGCGTGCTGCCATAACGCAGCGGTATCATATCGCGCCGGCGCGGGCGGCGCTCGCGGGCATGGGGGGAAGGGAGGATTGCCCCGCGCCGCGCCGGCCGGTGGTACACGTTTCCGTTACTGTGTAGCGTGCTCCGCTTCTCATCGCCCCCCGACCCGCGCGACCTTCCGCCGCGATTTCCGAGCCCGTTTGATCGCGCCGCGGTGCATCCGCTTGCCCGGCGCGCCGCGCTGGACACCATGGATGCCCTTCAGGGGCCCGCATTGGCCTCGTGGCGGCTCGATCAGCCCGGACAAGGGAAAATGATCGGGGTGCTGGTGGTGGAGGCTCCTGATGGCACGGTGGGCTACTTGCGGGCTTTCTCCGGCATGATGGCGGGGCTGTGGACCATTGAGGGCTGGGCGCCCCCGGCCTACGATGTGGCCGCGCGCGACGCCGTCTGGATTCCCGGTGAGGCCGAGTTGTACGACCTCGGTGCCGACGACGAG
Source organism: Gemmatimonadota bacterium (assembly GCA_947463135.1). Classification (GTDB taxonomy): domain Bacteria; phylum Gemmatimonadota; class Gemmatimonadetes; order Gemmatimonadales; family Gemmatimonadaceae; genus Gemmatimonas. The sequence continues at coordinate 1,194 of CANHTA010000098.1, read as the reverse complement.
GCGCGAGCGGCCCGCTCGCGCGAACTGCTGCCGGCCATTCAGCACACGTACCGCTTTGCGAACGCCTTGGGCGAGGTGCGCGCGTTGCGCGAGCTGTTCGCGCCGAAAGAGCCACCGGGAGGTGCCGGCGACTGCGCGGCGCCGAAGCTGCTTGCGCAGGCCTATGCGCTGGGGCTCAAGCCGGTGGCGCTGGCGGAATTCTGGTGGGGCGCTCCGCCGCGTACGGGGGATCGCCGCGCCGGGTCCTTCTATCCCGCATGTCAGGGGAAGTGTCCGCCCATTCTCGCGCACATGCTCAGCGGGCTCCCGGCCGATCCGCCGCCGGTGTTTGGCGCCGGCGTCATCGCTGATGACGAACCGGCCACCGTGTACGAAGATGAATACCTCCTCGTGGTGGACAAGCCGAGCGGGCTGCTGTCGGTGCCCGGGCGCAGCGGACTGCTGCGCGATTCGGTGTCCACGCGGCTGCGCACGCGCTACCCCAACGCTGCCGGGCAACTGGTGGTCCATCGTCTCGATCTCGATACCTCGGGCTTGCTGCTGGCGGCCAAGGACACGGCCACGTTCTCTGCGTTGCAGCGTCTGTTCTCGCTGCGCGAGATCAGCAAGCGCTACGTCGCGTGGCTGGATGGCGATGTTGCGGGAAACGAGGGGATGGTTGATTTCCCCATCCGCATGGACGTTGACGACCGGCCCCGCCAGATCCACGATCCGGTACACGGCAAGGCGGCCGTCACCGGGTGGCGCGTGCTCGATCGCGCCGGGGGCCGCACCAAGGTGGCGCTCACGCCCCACACCGGTCGCACGCACCAACTGCGCGTGCATGCGTCCAACCCGATCGGTCTCGACGCGCCCATCGTAGGTGACCGCCTGTACGGGCGGAGCGCTCCGGAGTATGGCGAGCGATTACTGCTGCATGCCGAGTCGCTCGCCTTCACGCATCCGGTGACGGGCGCCGAGGTTGTCGTTACGAGCCCGGCACCGTTTTAGTGGCGAGGGGCGAACGGTTGGCAAATTGGCAACTGGTAACTGCCAACTGCCAACTGCCAACTGCCTAGTAGCGGTGTTAAAGGTCAAGGGGTGGAGGGGGTCGGCACTTCCCAGTGCCGACCCGTTTTCATCATGGTGTTCAGGATCACGAGCAAACGACGCATGCAGGCCATCAGGGCGAGCTTGGGGGCTTTGCCGGCGGCG
>CANHTA010000097.1 GCA_947463135.1 Gemmatimonadota bacterium | reverse complement strand
GGGCAGACGAAAACCAAGCTGGGCAACTCCGAAGTGGAAGGGGCGGTACGCAGCGTCATGAACGAGCTGCTCACGCAGTACCTCGACGAGCATCCGAAGTCCGCCAACATCATCATCGACAAGGCGATGTCGGCGGCGCGGGCCCGTGAAGCGGCGCGCAAAGCACGCGATCTCACGCGCAAGAAGTCGGCGCTCGACGTGGCCAACCTCCCCGGCAAGCTGGCCGACTGCTCTCTCTCCGACCCGGCGCTCTGCGAGATCTACCTCGTGGAGGGCGACTCGGCCGGCGGTTCGGCCAAGCAGGGACGCAAGCGCGACTTCCAGGCCATTTTGCCCCTGCGCGGCAAAATCATCAACGTGGAAAAGGCGCGCTTCGACAAGGTGCTGAACAACGAGGAAATCCGGACGATCATCACGGCGATCGGGTCGGGGATCAAGGAAGAGTTCGACCTCGCGAAGACGCGCTACCACAAGATCATCATCATGACCGACGCCGACGTGGACGGCGCGCACATTCGCACGCTGCTGCTCACGTTCTTCTTCCGGCAGATGCCGGAGCTGATCGACGCCGGCTACATGTACATCGCGCAACCGCCCCTCTATCGTGTGGCCAAGGGGAAGGAAGAGTTTTACGCCTACACCGAGAAGGAGCGCGACGGGTACGTGGAGCGTCTCGGTGGCCCCGAAGGCCGCGGCAACATCAACATCCAGCGCTACAAGGGTCTCGGTGAAATGAACCCCGAGCAGCTCTGGAAGACCACGATGGATCCGGAAACGCGCACGATGTTCCGCGTCACCATGGAAGACGCCGTGCTGGCCGACCAGACGTTCCAGACGCTCATGGGCGACGAAGTTGAACCACGACGGTTGTTCATCGAAACGAACGCGAGATTCGTGAGCAACCTGGATATCTAGCGGACTCGGGACTCCGAACTTTTACTCGTAACTCAGCACTCACGTGAGTTTGGAGTCGTGAGTTCAAGTGTGGAGTCGTGAGTGCAAACTCGGGACTCCGAACTTCGACTCACCACTCCACCCTCACGTTTGCCTTTACCGCCCAAACGGATTCGAGAACCGCCCATCCGTGAGGAACGTGTTGTCCGTGAGTGTCCCCAGGAACGCCACCAGCGCGGCGCGCTCAGCCGCCGACAGGTTGAGCCGCAGCGGCTGCCCGCCGGGGCCGCGCAACCGCGGGTCGAGCCCCGGGTTGTTCTGCACGCCGCTGTCGTAGAACGCAATCACCTGCTCGAGCGTCTGGAAGCGACCGTCATGCATGAATGGCGGTCGAACGGCGATGTTGCGCAACGACGGCGCCTTGAAGCGTCCGTTCCCGGCCCCGACATCGGTGATCGTAGCGTCGAGCCCCGTGTTGTGCACGCCGTCGCTGATGTGCGCATTGGTACCATGACAGCGCGCGCAGCCGGCACGGCCGTTGTAGAGATCCTGCCCGGCGAGTTCCTGCGCCGTGAAGGTGGCCGGGAAATTCGGTACGCCGGTCACACTGAACGCACGGTCGAACTTCGCGTTCACCGATACGAGTGATCGGACGAACTGCGCAAGCGCTTGGCTCAGCCGTGCATTCGTGATCTCGGGTGACCCGAAGGCCGCCGTGAACAGTGCCGGATAGTACGTGGTGGCGGAAAGCTTGGTGATCACGTCGGGCAGGGCCATGCCCATCTCCGTGGCGTCCTCGATCGGCTGCAGCACCTGGGCTTCCAGCGATGCCGCACGCTCATCCCAAAAGAACCGCGCGCTCGCATAGAAGCGCGCGTTCGTGAGCCCCATACTATGCCGCCCCGTCACGCCACCGGCGAAGCCGCGGCTCAGGCGTGCCGTGTCGGAGAAGGCAAACTGCTGCTGATGGCAGGAGCTGCACGACACCCGATCGTTGGCGGAGAGCCGCCGATCGTAGAACAACACGCGGCCAAGGGTGGCGCCGGCGTTCGTGGTGAGATTCGTGGCCGGCGTATTGTCCGCCCCAATCGGACTCGGGACATTCGGGGCCACTTGCAACCAATGGCGAGGGAGTGGAGCGCTCGCGTCGGAGTACAACAAGGGCGTCGCCGGTAGTGTGGGGGCGGTAAGATCATCCGCGAACACCACCAAGGAGAAGCGATGCGACGCACTGCTCCCTGAACTGTCGCGCGCCGTAATCGTGACCGCATGAACGCCGGGGCGACTGGCGATCCCGGAGATGTGACCGTTGGCTGCCGTCAATCCGGTCACCACGGGGGTAAACGACACCGTGTAGGCAAGCCCTGACTTGCGGGGATCGCTGAATGCCGTGCCGGCCCGCGTGGCGTCATAGGTAAACGGCACACCCACCATGGCCGCCTGCGTTCCACTCGGCGTCACCACGGTGACGGGTTGAGTGTTGGGCGTAACGATCGTCGGGTCTACGGGTGCAGGACTCGTGGTCGCGTCACCGGCGCAGCCGCTGAGCGCGAGCGCGCCCGACAGGGAAATGAAAAGAATGGAGAGTCTCATACGCGGAGAGACACGGAGTCGACCGTGAGACCCTATGCGCCGCGCGTTCCGCATAAAAACGGCGCGGGATCGCCAGGATCCCGCGCCGCTTATGCTCTCGTCCCAGCCAATACTACGGGGTGAGGTAGACACCCTTGGCTTCACGTGAGAGCTGCTTGGAGAAATTGAGCGCCACGGTGATGAGGGCGGCAAAAATCACCGTGAAGGCGATGTAGCAGATCGTGGTGACCGTCGGCTCCATTCCGCCCGTTGGTGACGGCGTGGCGATGTACATCAGCAGGCCATACAGCCCGAGCAGAGGCAGCACAGCGGCGGCAGCCACGAGACTGAGCAAGCGGTTCGTCTTGGGAGCGATCATGGTAGGGCGACGGGGACGCGGAGCGTGAGTGATGGAGAGGCAGCCGTTTCCTGCCCGACGCGAAAACTATGCACCCCGAGGGCGAACAGGGAGTGGCCAGCCGCTTTATTCGTAGCGCTCGACACCGGCTTCGGTGACCCGATACGAAATCAGCGGCAGGGGGGGGTCGGCCTCGTCGGCAATGGTGATTGACGCGCGCAGGGCGGCCACCCCCGCCTGGACACCGGCCCGGTCTTTGGCAAACACCGTGGCCAATGGCTCACCCGCCCGGACAATGTCTCCCGGTCGTGCCGTGACTACGAAGCCCACGCTGGCATCGATGCCCTCCTCCACGGTCGTCCGTTGGCCACCGAGTGCGGTAATGCCGCGGCCGATCGCCCTGGGCTCCACGCGCGCAACGACCCCGTCACGTGGGGCCAGAAACAGCTCACACTCGGCCGCTTGCGGCAGCAGGGCCGGATCGTCGACAACCCTCGGGTTGCCACCTTGGGCGGCGATGATTTCCTGAAACTTTGCCGCCGCGCGACCACTTGAGATGGCGACCTCCATGCGGCGGTGTGCGTCATCGCGATCGCGAGCGACCCCCGCCAGCACCAGCATCTCCGCGCCAAGCGCATAGGTTACCGCCATCAGGTCGGGCGGACCCTCACCACGGAGCGCCATGATGGCCTCCTCAACCTCCAACGCATTCCCGCAGGCGCGCCCAAGCGGCCGGTCCATGGCCGTGATGAGGACGACCACGGGGCATCCATAATCGGCGCCGAGGTCGATCATGGTGCGCGCCAACGCCAGGCCACGATCGAGTTCCGGCAGGAAGGCGCCCGACCCCTGCTTCACATCGAGCACCAGACCGGTCAGCCCTTCAGCGAGCTTCTTGGACATAATGCTCGCCGCAATCAGCGGGATACTCTCCACCGTTGCCGTGGCGTCGCGTAGGGCATAGAGGCGGCGATCGGCCGGTGCGATCTCCCGCGTCTGTCCGATGAGCGCGCAGCCGATCTGCTCCACCTGCGCGGTTGCCCGGGCCAGCGAAAGATCGGTGCGAAAGCCGGGGATCGATTCCAGTTTATCGAGTGTACCTCCCGTGTGCCCGAGCCCGCGACCGGACATCATGGGCACCGCAACCCCAAGGCAGGCCACGAGTGGAGCCAGCACCAGCGAGACCTTATCGCCCACCCCGCCGGTGGAGTGCTTATCGATCCGCGCCATGGTGAGATGGTCCAGGTCGAGCATGGCGCCGCTGTGCAACATGGCGTCGGTGAGGGCGCCGATTTCGTCGCGATCCAATCCGTTGAAATAAATGGCCATCGCCAAGGCGGCCATTTGGTAGTCCGGAACCTCGTCCGTCGCATAGTGCGACATGAGCAGGCGCCATTCGGCGGGAGTAATTCGACCGCCGTCGCGCTTCCGCTCGATCAGTACGCGTGCCAACATTGAATCGTCATGATGCAGCTAACCTATATCCTCGCTCAGCGTACCGCTTGCCGGATGGCCATAGCGCTCGCATTGCTGAGCGCCGCTGGTGGGTGGCACGGGCTTCCGATTGCACCGTCTTTGGTTGCTGCGCAGAGCGTAAGTGACCTGATCAGCGCGGGCGACCGTGAAAGTGTGGCGCGCCGACCGTCGGTGGCCCTTGCCCTGTACGAACGGGCGGTGAAGGCCGACCCAACGCAGTACGCCGCGCTCTGGAAGGCCTCGCGAGAAGCCGTCGATCTTGGTGAATTCGAACCGCATGTGCCCACGCGCACCGCCCTGTACGCGCGCGCAGAGGACTATGCGAAGCGGGCCGTAGCAGCGAATGCGAATGACGCGGAAGGACATTTTCATCTCTCACGGGCAATCGGTCGTACGGCGCTGGCCGCGAGTGCCCGTGATCGGGTGAAGTATGCCGTCAACGTGCGGGATGCCGCGCTCCGGGCGCTCGCGCTGAATACGAAACATCCCGGTGCGCTGCACGTGCTGGGGGTGTGGAACGCTGAAGTGATGCGATTGAACGGCGTGGCGCGGGCCTTTGCGAAGGCCTTTATGGGTGGCCAGGCACTGAGCAGTGCCAGCTGGGAGGAAGCCATCCGGTACATGGAACAGGCCGTTGCCGTAGAGCCCAACCGATTAGTGCATCGTCTGGATCTGGCGCGGGTGTACCGTGACGCCGAGCGGCGCAATGACGCGCGCGCCGCGTATCAAGCGGCATTGCGCGCGCCACTGCAAGATGCCAACGACGACCGGTATCGTCAGAGCGCCAGCGAAGAGCTCGCGAAGCTCCGCTAACCGCGTCATCGGTGCGGCTGTACGCCTACCATGGCGCGACATCGCGGGCGCGCTCGCGCACGCGAATGGCTACTTTCCGGCCCTGCTTCATGCCCCGTTGCGCGAAGCGGCGCGCGGATTCGCCGGCGTCATCCCGCCAATCGGAGAGCGTATCGCCGCCCTGCTCCACCAGACGACGCGCTTGGCGCCGAACCTTCCGGCTCAGCTGCCGCCGGGTCTGTTCACCCGTTGCCGGGGCCAACAGTAAGGCGGCACCGGCGCCAATGGCGGCGCCGATGAGGAGCCCGAGCCCAAGGGCACGGCCGTCGAGTGTATCACTCTGATACTGGGTGCTCCGATTGAACATGTCATCTCCCGCGCCGAGGCGCATTGATGTGGTCGTGACGTGCCGTGGTCGGCGCGTCCTCCTCTGTCCCCGGTCCGTCGGGTGACGCGTCACTCTATGAGAGATACATTCCTCGCATGACGGTCGTTCCCTCCTCCACCGAGCAGCGCGCAGCAGCTTTGCGCGACCTCCTGGCTCGTGCACAGCACGAGTATTACGTCCTCGATCGCCCCGCCCTCTCGGATGCCGAGTACGACCGGTATTTCCGCGAACTGCAGTTGCTCGAGCACGAGTATCCCACACTTCGCACAGGCGATTCGCCCACGCTCCGCGTGGGGGCACCCGTGCAAAGTACGTTCCACAGCCATCGGCATCTCGTGCGGATGCTGTCACTCGACAACGCCTTTGACGATGCGGAGTTGCTGGCCTTTGAGCAATCCATCGAGCGTGTGGTGGGCGGTGCGGTACACAGCAGTGGGTACACCGTTGAGCTGAAAATAGACGGCGCCGCCATTGCGCTGACCTATCGGGACGGGGTGCTCACCACCGGGACCACCCGTGGGAATGGGACCGAAGGAGAAGACGTCACGGTCAACATCCGCACGATTCGCGATGTCCCGCTGCGGCTGCGTGGCGAGGGGCATCCGGCCCTGATGGAAATTCGGGGCGAAGTGTACATGTCATTCAGCGGGTTTGAGGCGTTGAATGAGGCCCGCGTGGCGGCCGGCGAGCCGGTGTTCGTGAATCCGCGGAATGCCGCAGCCGGCGCGTTGCGCCAGCTCGACCCATCCGTCACCGCGCAACGTCCACTCCGCTTCTTTGGCTATGCCGCCGTCGTCCCCGATGGAACAGCGCCCGCCCGGAATCAATGGGAGCTGCTGGCCCAGCTCGGCGCGTGGGGCATTCCGGTAGCACCGCACCATACGCGCTGCCAGACGATGGCCGAGGTGGCTGCCTGGGCGTACACCATTGAGCATGAGACGCGCGCCACCCTCGGCTTTGCCATTGACGGTGGCGTTGTGAAGGTGAACGACCTGGCGCTACAGGATGAACTTGGCGTCCGGAACGATCGGACGCCGCGGTGGGCCATTGCGCGCAAGTTTGCGCCCGACATGGCGGTGACGAAGTTGATCCGGATTGAGGTGAGCGTGGGACGAACTGGCGTGCTCACGCCCTTCGCGGTATTGGAACCGGTTGAGGTGGGCGGCGCGACCGTGACGTACGCGTCGCTCCACAATGCCGATCAGATCGCCAAGAAGGATTTGCGGGACGGGGACTGGGTGCAGGTGGTGCGCGCCGGCGATGTGATCCCCTACGTGCTCGGGCCGGTTCCCGAGCGACGCGACGGGCATGAACAGGTGTGGACGATGCCGTCGCGATGCCCGCGATGTGCGTCCGAAACCCACCGGTACGGGGATGACGTGGCAACGTATTGTCCGAACGTCGCCTGCCCCGGTCGTCAACTCGAAGGGCTCGTCCACTTTGCAAGCAAGGACGCGCTCGACATTGATGGGCTGTCCTATGCGCGCATTCAACAGCTCCTCGAAGCGGGCCTCATTGCCGATTTCGCCGATCTGTTTCGCATCACCGCGGACCAACTCGTTTCGCTCGACCGCTTTGGCGCCAAAAGCGCGGAGAGTCTGGTGGCCGCCATTGCCGCTGCGCGGCAGCAACCGTTGTCGCGATTGCTCTTCGGGCTTGGCATCCGGCATGTTGGCGCGCAGGCCGCGCAGCTCCTGGCCCGACACTTCGGGAATCTTGACGCGATGATCGTGGCCACACCCGAGCAGCTCGGTGCCGTGCGGGGGATTGGCGACATCATTGCGGCCTCGGTGCAGTCGTATTTCGCGAACCCGACGTCGCGGGCGCTTCTTGAGCGGCTCCGCGAACGCGGTCTTCGTTTTGACGAGCCCAATGCCGTACCATCCGGCGGTCCGCTCACCGGGGCGACGGTGGTGCTCACGGGCACCCTTCCCACGCTCTCGCGCACGAACGCGGCGGCACTGGTTGAGGGCGCCGGCGGACGGATCACCAGTAGTGTGTCCCGAAAAACCACCTTTGTCGTGGCCGGCGAGGAGGCCGGGAGCAAGCTGGAGAAGGCGATCGAACTCGGCATTGAGGTGATCGACGAGGCAGAGCTTCTTCGCCGCGTGGCACAGGAAATGGGGCAGACCGCTTGACGTACCCGCACGATTGGGCGAGCGTCACGGGATCATGAGCACTTCGCTTCCGTTTTTGACGACCCGAACGGTGACGGTGCCGGTCGAATTTTTCGACGGGTTACGCCGGGTCACTCCACGCGGGTCACCGGCTGTTCCGGTTGACGTCGTCCGTGACGCCGGGTATGCCGCGGGGCAAGCACTGTTCGATCACTTCTCGGCGTGGCTCGCGGACCGAAGCGAGCACGGCCCGGACGACTTGGACGATGAGCGTTTCCCGCTCCTGCTCCGCGAATATTTCTCTGAGATCGGGTGGGGGCATGTCCACCTCACGTCGCTGAGCGAGGCGGTAATGGTCCTCGACACCAGTGACTGGGGCGAGGCGTCCGATTCCACCCGTGGCTGCCCCATCTCCACCGGGCTGTTCGCGGGCTTTTTTGGACGATTCGCCGACGCCCCGCTTTCGGTGCTCGAGGTTCCGGCAGAGCCGGCCGTAAGCGGACAGTGTCGTTTCCTGCTGGGTTCGGTGGACGTGCTGCACTATGTCTGGGAGGCCATGGAGCGCGGCATCCCCTATGAGCGGGCCGCCGCCAGCGCCTAGAGGGCGGCCCCGTCAGTCGTTGGAGAGCAGGCCGGCGTACTTCGGGTTGGGGCGCAATTCCCCGTCTATCAGAATTTCCCGATCCCACGGCAGCACGATCATGCTCTGGGTGGCGAGCGCAAAGTAGTCGGGCACGAAGCTGCCGGTTTTGAAGCTCACAGCAGTGCGCACTTCCAGAGCACCGGCGTTCCCGATGGCCGCAATGGCGAGTCGCAAGGTCTGTCCCGATTCACAGGTTTCGTCCACGATCAGCACACGCTTGCCGCGGACGTCCGCTGGTACGGCCCCGAATACGGCGGGGGTCTCGCGCACGCGGGCGCCTCCATCCCGACGGGACACGAGCATGGAGTGGAATCGGAGGTTCAGCATGGCCGCCACCGCCGCGCCGGGCACGACGCCAGCGGTGGCGATACCCACCACCAGCTCGGGGGTCCATTCCCGCGCGATACGCACCGCTAAGGCGCGGGCCAACTCACCAAAGAGTGGCCAATCCACGATCATCACGCCCTTTGACGGATCGGGGGCATACGGCTGAGCTGCAGACATGGCGTCGCTCCGTGACGGGGAAACCCTTGGCCTTCGACGCTAGCAGGTCCGCTGCGCCACGGCAACAAGGAATCCCCTGACAACGGGCGGGGTAACTTGTTACCAACGCGGTCTGCCGATAGCTTCTCGCAGAGATTACCGAAGTTCATTTTCCCTCTCAGATCCACTGCGAGCGCATGACTTGGTGGCGCCGCCTCGTGGGCGGCTCGTCCTGGCGCGATCCGCGCCCCACGGACTTCCTGGCTGAAGCACTCGATCTCGAGTCTCGCGGCGATTATGCGAACGCCCTGACGTCGTATCGCCTCGCCTTGCGCGAGCGACCCGATGATCCCGGCGTGCTGCAAAACATTGCCATCGCGTTCTCCAAAACGGGGCAACCCGAAGAGGCCGTGCGCACGTATCGTCGCGCGCTGCAACTGGACGCCGATCTGCAGGGGGCCCACTACGGGCTGGCCTTTCTGCTCTTGAAGCGCGGTGATCTGGCGCACGCGGCCATGCATCTCGAAGCGTTCCTCCGGTTAAGCACCGATCCGGATCCGGCATCGGCGCGGTTCCGGGCCCATGCCGAGCAAACGCTGGCGCAGTTGCAGGGCCACGCGGTGGACGCACACGGGGAGTACGAAGATCCGTCAGCGCCGGGAGACGATCCCAACCGATCCGTCGCGCGGGACGAGGACTGACATGGGACGCGTGCTCTCCATTGTGAGCCAAAAGGGTGGCGTCGGGAAGACGACCACCGCAGTGAACCTCGCGGCGGCCTTTGCCCGCCGCGGACTCAAAACGCTGCTGATCGACGCGGACCCGCAGGGGGCGGTGCGCTACGGGGTTGGCCTCCGTCGTGGTCATCCCACGGTGGGATTTGATGATTACCTGCGTGGTGAGAAATCGCTGCGCGAAGTAATTCTGCCCACCGCGCTGCCGTGGCTCCGCGTGATTTTAGCCGGCAGTGTGAGTGAAACGGTTGATCATTCGGATTTTCAGCATCGCGTAGGGGAAAGCCACGTGTTGGCCGACTTACTCGCCCTGGCACGCGAACGGTGTCACGTGGTGGTGGTTGACACCCCGCCGGGGCTTGGGGCCATTACACGGCGTGTCCTCGCGGCCAGTCAACATGTGGTGGTCCCGTTGCAGTGCGAACCGCTGGCGTTGCAAACCACGCCACAGATTCTGCGCGCCATACAAGACGCCATCAGCCGCAATACCGAACTCACGCTCGAAGGCATCCTGCTCACCATGTTCGAGCCGGGAAATCCGGCGTCGGAGCGCGTCGTGCACTATGTGCGGGAACAGCTGCCACCGCATCTCGTCTTCGATACGCCCATTCCGCGCACGCCGGCCACCGCTGACGCGTTTTCGGCGGGGCAGCCGGTTGTGCTGCGCAATCCTGCCGACGCCGCCAGCCAAGCATACGTGAACATCGCCACGCGACTCGCTGAGCGCTTCGCGTGATCGGTGAGGGGCATGTTCGTCGTGCCGCGCAGCGCCTGCTGGTGGTGACCGTGCTGGGCGCAACCGGCGTCGGCACGGCCTGCGCGGAAATCGGGATTGGCCCCAACGAGGCCGCGGCTATTGAGCTCGACCCGTTTCCCTCACCGTCGGTGGTTGTTGGTGATACGCTGCGCACCATCGACGGCGTGGTGTCACCGGTGCGCGCCCGGGTCTTCAACGTGCGTGGCGAACTGATCGGCGATGCCGCGCCGCGCTACCTGTATGCCGACTACAACATCGATTCGGCGCTCGCGATCGATTCCGCAACCGGGATCGTGGTCGCGAAAACGTTGGTTGCCGGTGACAAGCGCATTGCCGCCCGCATCGGTGGGACGCTGCAGGTGTTGCGCGGTATTCGCATTGTTCCCCGACCGGACTCTGTGAGCGGGACCAGTCTCACCGAAATTCTGGGCACCACCGTGCCCGACACCGGCCGTCAGGGACAAGAGAACAACTCCACGAAAGCCCTCTCGGTTACCGTACGGAATCGTGACGGGAACGCGGTGTCCCCGGTGCGTTCATGGCCCGTGCGTTTTCAGCTGGTCTCACCAGCCAACCCAACCAACGACACCATGGCGGCGGTGTACCTGGTTGATGACCAGGGGCGTGCCAGCACGCTCGACACCACGGACGATAGTGGTGCCGCCGGGCGACGCGTGCGGGTGCGTGCGCTGCAGTTCCCGGTGGGCGCTGCCGTGGAGTCGGTGGTGGTGCGCGCCACGGTCACCTACAGAGGCCAGCCGCTGAAAGGATCTCCGGTGCGGATCACCGCGCCCGTGCGTCGCGGAGCCCGATAGGTCGGGAACCTCGCGCCACGGCGCGCGGCGGCGCAATTTCCACCTATCCCGCTTGGCGTCGCTCCGGCTTGTCCCGCCGTTGCGCCACCGCGCTGCCCTTCGCTCCCGTCGGAGAGGACGATGACTTTGAATGCGGTTACGTCAAACCCCGCCCTGAATGTGACGATGCACGGCCTTCCAGCTGCGTCGCGCTATGCCTCCGGTGGCCCACGTCCCCCGCGTGGAACCATCAATGCGCTGTTCTTCAATGCCGTGGAGCAATTCAACCGCACCGATGCGCTCAGCACCAAAGTGCGCGGGGTGTGGGAATCGATGTCGCACCAAACGATTGTGCAACGCGTCCGGCATACCGCCCTCGGCCTCGCTGAGCTGGGGATCGTGGCGCAGGATAAGGTGGCCATTCTCTCGGAGAACCGTCCGGAGTGGTTAATCGCAGACTACGCCTGTCTGTGCAGTGCCATCACCGATGTCCC